>JAGVUR010000029.1 GCA_019136135.1 Verrucomicrobiota bacterium | reverse complement strand
TCGGACAGGTCGGACAGGTCGGACAGGTCGGACAGGTCGGACGGGTCGGACGGGTCGGACAGGTCGGACAGGTCGGACAGGTCGGACAGGTCGGACAGGTCGGACAGGTCGGACGGGTCGGACAGGTCGGACAGGTCGGACGGGTCGGACGGGTCGGACGGGTCGGACAGGTCGGACAGGTCGGACAGGTCGGACAGGTCGGACGGGTCGGACGGGTCGGACGGCACCTAGGGGTGGTGTCGGGTCACCTTGGGTGGTGTCGGGTCACCTTGGGTGGTGTCGGGTCACCTTGGGTGGTATGGGTCTCCTTGGGTGGTGTGGGTCACCTTGGGTGGTGTGGGTCACCTTGGGTGGTATGGGAGGCACACGGGGTGGTGTGTGAGGCACACGGGGTGGTGTCGGGTCACCTTGGGTGGTCTGGGAGGCACCCGGGGTGGTCTGGGTCACCTTGGGTGGTCGTACTTAGGCGGTGTCACTGGTCAAGCGGCTGAAAATGAAGGATCCCTGGTCAGGCAGGTCTGACGGGTCTGACGGGTCTGACGGGTCTGACGGGTCTGACGGGTCGGACAGGTCGGACAGGTCGGACAGGTCGGACAGGTCGGACGAATCATTCATAATTCATCATTCAGCATTCATAATTCATGTGACAGGCATCTGGGGTGCTCGTGCTCAGGAGAAGATGCGTTGCATCGTAGTTCTGAGAAGGATCATCGTTGGTTTTCTTCGACTTGACAATTCAGGTTGTTGAGGATTCGTGCCATGAACCAGGCTTTTTTGCTTGGGTTTGGCACGTCCCTGTCGAAGGGGAGGTTAAGGAAGATGATATGCCTGTCGCTGCTTTTCCAGATGGCGTCTCGTCCCCCGTTGATCGATGATGCCCATTCATTGCCCGTGGCGAAGGTGAATGTTGGACTGTATGTCGAACCCCATTGGAGATCTGCCGTTGTGATTCCCTTGTAGATGTCTTGGTCATCGGTGAAGTACAGCTGCCCTTTTGGCGGTGTTGGCATGATGTCAGGTACGGAGCCTGTCAACGCCTTGGCAAGTTTTGGCAGGATGTCCTGCCTTGGGTTGAGCACGATGACATTCTTGAAGCCTTCGGCTTTTTGCACGATGTGTTCCAAAGACCATTTTTGGAAGGCATCTCCTGTTGCGATCAGCGTATTTGCGGGTTTGTTTCCCGTGGACATTGGGCGTAGGTCATGGCTTGCGAAGTCATCCTCGTTTCCGCCGAGGATTTCAGCGGAGTTCTGCATTGGCAAGTGCTTGTATGCGAGGATGTTATTGAGTAGTTTTCCAGCATGTAGGAGCTTTTTCCAGTTCTCCAGGAGGTGGAGATGGTTGACGATGATCGCGCCGCTTCCGTAGCGTTGTTCCCAGAGGAGCATTTGCTGGAGGTGTGCGTCGGAATCGACGATGGGGATGATCGTTCCCCGTTGTGTTTTGAGCGCGGATTGGGTGGCGACGGTCAGGTCGTCGTTCCAATACTTGAGTTCCAGTTCGTCGATGGATTGCAGGATTGGATGGTTCTTTGTTCTAAGGAAGCCCTGGCAGGTCAAGGGATCGGGGGACGTGAAGGTGGCTTGCCCCGGGAGGAACGAGGATTTCCAGGTTCGTTCAAGCACGACGAGGTTGCCGCCGCCGGCGACGAATCGAGCCAGGTCGCCTGCGTGCTCCAGAAGGCGTTCCTCGAGCATGTCAGGCAGGATGACCAGCGTTGGCGAGGCAGAAGCGGGCAGGGGGAAGTCGATGCGTTGGACGTTGAATCCGCATGTGCTTGCGAAGTCATGGAATCGCTTGTCGTCGCCTAGTGTCATAATTGTTTGGTTTGATTTTGGCATCGGTGTCTCGGGCATGATCCTCAAGGTCGTCTCGTCCTGATAGATCAGTGTCCCATCTAGATTTCGGAGTTCGGTTTTGAGCGTTGCGTTAACGGGTTTGTCCCTGTGTGGGATGGGGAGTTCCAGTGGGAAGAGCACCACGTTGCAGGGTGGAATGTTGACCTTTCGTGTGATGAGCGTGGCGTCGTCAAGCTTGACGGCAAGGGTTCCTTCAAAGGGGTATCCGTTGTCTTCGAACAGCGCAAATTGGCGGATTTCGGTTGTGCCGGCAATGACGACAGGTTGGGGGAAGACTGGGTAGGCTCCCGCATTGGCGAATTCCCTTGTCAGGAGTTGGACGAAGATGGAGTCGAGTCCGATGTAGAAGATGTTCGGGCTGATCATGGCGATGTTTTGTTCCCGTTCGGCTCGTGCATGGAATGTCCAGATTCGTGCCAGTCTTCGATACGCCTTGTCCCTTGCGCTTTCGTTGCCGTCCTTTGCTGCGTAGAAGTCGCGGAGGGCAGGTTCGCCGTAGTGGAGGCTGGTGTCTTTCAGTCCGGGGATCAGTTCTTCGCCGTAGAGGATTGGCTTTTTGCCGATTGGATTGAATGTTGTGATATTGTGCTTGTAGTTGCTTTGGAGCAGTTGTTGCGGGTTTCTAGTCCAGTACAGCCTTGCCGGGATGCCTGCACCTTCCGCTGGATAGTGTATGTTGACCAGGTCGAGTTTTCCGTTTGCGTCTCCGAAGCCGCTATGCTGGACGGGGCGGCGTGAAGGATCGTTTTCATGGATGAGTTCCTGCATGTTGACCAGGAAATCCATGGTTGCTTGTGGTCGTGGCGAGATCCAATGCTCGAATTCGTTGGAGCCTGACCAAATGACGATCGAGGGATGGTTTCGCAAGTGGCGGACGAATTCGACGGCGTGGTCCAAGGACGCTTGCGTGGCGGGACGATGGCTGACTGCGGTTTCGGCGATAAGCAGGAAGCCGGCTTCGTCTGCAGCATCGTAGAAATCGTCCGGGAATGGCTGGCAATGCAATCGGCCGATGTTCATCCCAAAGGTCATCAAGGTCTGATACAGCTCCTTGGGAGGCAAGGACTTGCCATGAAATCGAGTCTTGTACATCCATTCGCCGCGATGCGCCCAGGGGCCTTTCAGGCGGATCGGACGACCGTTCAAATGAATGTTGCTTCCGACGATTTCAACGAACCTGTACCCGAAACGGACGCTGGACGGCGGACTTGAATCAAGCGTGGCTTGGGCAACATACAGGTTCGGCTGCCCAATATCCCATAACGCAAGCTCGTCATTGACGGCGAACTCATGCCTGATTGTCTTGATGTCTGAAACCTGGAATTGCCGCGATGCCTGGAAAATCTGCTTCCCGTTTAGGTCGTTGATATGGAAGCCTAGCTTGCCCTCGTACGGTTGTCCCATTTGGTTGACGATGGTTGCGTCTATGATAAGCCTGCCCCGCAAGGGCGAGACCGCCAGATCCGAGATTCGGAGCGCTTGGACTTGACGCAAGGTGGGTTGCTTTGTGATGCCTCCGGTGAATCGCGTCATTGCGCTGGTTGGGAACAGGGTTTTGCCATCGGGAGCCAGTGCGGAGGTCAGGTGTTCTTCGGTCTTGATCAATAGCTCGGCGGGTTGGTCGTTTTGCAGGTAATCGGTGATGTCAATCGTTTGCGGGAGGAATGTCTCCACGTACTTTTTGACGATCCTTTTATTGACGAGGATCGTTGTGACGTATCCTGCTGGCGGCATTTCCAGGAGGATGCGCTGATCGTTGTTTCGCTGTGCGCTGATTTGCGCCCGATAGGAGAAACCATAGACTTGCTCGGTTGGGATTTTGCAAGGGTTGAGTCCAGGATGGTCTGCGTTCCTGTGGATGTCTGGCAATTCCACCATGGCCCAGTTGTCGTCAAAAGAGGTTTGATCCAATTCCTCTTTTGAGTTGAGTTGCCTGGCGTGGAATTTGCTGAGGACGATCGACTCGTTCTGGAGGTTGTACTCGGGAATCGGACCCGGCGGCGGGAGCTTGCGGGCTTCGACGGCTTGGGGCTTGGATAGGGGGATTTCGCCGATCGGTTCGTTGCCGATGGCAACTGCGGCAAGCTGCAACCTCCAGTAGTCCTTGGGCTGAATGTTGAACCTGAAGCGTAGAAATCGCTGGGGTACATCGATGTTCAAGTCGAATCGATGCATGACGTAGCCGCCGTCGAAATCCTTGATGAATTGTCCCGTTTTTGGCAGGGGTGTTTGGTGGTAGTTTTTGCCGTCCGTTGAGGTTTCGACCAGAAGTTTGGTCGTGGCGTCCTCAATGGTTTTTCCGTGTGAGAAGATTAGCAAGCCGACGTGCTGGAAGTTTCCAATATGCGAGTTCTTGGCGTCGAGTGTAGCGGTTCCATTATGTTCAGTGGTGACGAATCGTAGCGGGATTCCCCGCTGTATTGAGCGGAAGTCTTCTCGCCTGACGCCCTTGAGTTGCCAGAGTCCTGGCGTGTCCAGGTCGATTCTTGCCCATTCCGCCAAGGTTGGCAAGGCGGTCAGGGTCACCATGACTGCGAGCAGGAACTTTTGGATTGGTTTTGGCATTGTCAATTACTCTCTGAGCGTAAATATGTCAAGCCAGTTGACGCCTTCGCTGAATCGGATGTTGTTGGCGCAACGTATGGCGTATTCGGGGATGTCGATTAGTTCTGGTGCGGGATCTGGGAATGCGAGTCCCAGGTCGTATTCTCCGGCAGGCATGTCGTTGGGGAGGGCGAATGAGTTTTTGAGGACGTGGTTAGCTCCGAATCCTGCCCAATAACGGATATCCACGTCAAACTTGAATTTCAGTGTCGTGGGCTGGCGCTTGTGCTTGAGGACAAGGTATGGCGATCTTGGGTTGACGGGCGCGGAGAATCCCAGGTTCTTCAGGTTGATGGTGACTTCCAGCGGCGAGTTGACTGTAGTGGATTCGGTGAAGTCCATGGATTCAAGCACGAATCGATAGCCCAGGTGGTCGCGAATGTACTCGTAGTAGCTTCGCCAGACGAATTTGCCTTGCGCGTCGAGGAAGTATTCTTCTTGGTATGGGAGGTTGTTGTCACGCAGGAAGATTGGGTCGGCGGGGACTGATTTCCATACGTCGATCGAGTAGTTTGGTTCACCTTCGAAGAGTTGGTTTGCGTGGACGATTCCGAAGGTGTCGTAGTGGAATTTTGCGAGCAGCCTTGCGGAGTCATGTGGGAGCGCCATGCCCGAGAGGTCTCTCCAGAAGAGTTCGCCGTCCATCGGGAGGAATCGTCCTTCGTCCATCAGGTATTGGAATTCTTCTTCCTTGCTGATGAAGCTGTCATGTCTTCCGAATGTTCCGCCATGGCTTGGTCCTGCGAGGAAGCCGTCGTTGAAGTGTCCGATTCGTGCCTGGGGGAGATTTGAGTAGGCTTCAGTTTCGTCCAAAGGCGTCGTCCCGAAGATTGACATCTTAAGTGCCGGGTATCGCATCATCGTTGTACGAGTTGGCGGGATGGCGTCCAGCACGGCGGCCATCAGGTCCTTTCGGAAGGAAACGTCCGCGTGCAACTTGTGGTAACTATTGTGGAATTCGCCGAATTTCCCTACGAATCCAGTCTGCAGGACATAAATGACATCGGCATATTTATGGATGAGCGGCTTGAGTTGTCCGATGTGCTTGAGGGTAGTATTTGCCGTAGGGCCGCTGATTGACGGCGAAAGTTCGTAGGCGAATCTAAGGAGTGCCTTGACCTTTGCTTCCCGGAGCTTGAGGAAGAACTGCTCGATGTCATCGAGTTTTTCTTGCGGGATTTGTCTTCCGTCGGCATAGTTCATCAGGAAGCAGTATGACTGCATGATTGTCATGCCGTCATAAGCGAAGAAATCGATTTCGTCCTGCCATTGCGCGTGTGAGAATTCGATTGCATCGAGTCTATTGCCCCTGATCAGGTGCGGCACTCCTGGGATATCGATGTTTTGGAAGACCGGCTTGAGCGATCGTCCGTCCAGCTTGTTTTGCTTTGTATGGACGGAGCAAGTTCCTGCGATTTCTCCTGGGATGTTGCTGAAATAGATTTCGTTGCGGAATCCTCTTTCCGGGTTTGCGATGGCCCGTCGTCCGTGGAGGTCGTCTGGTCGAATCGGGTTGAACTGGATTGTTTTCATGGTTTTTCCGGGGTTGTGGGTGGTGGTCATGGGGGAGGGATTTTGTGTTAGTTTAGCGTATGGAATGCAGTTTGGCAAAGGAGCATGATGGAAATTGGCGTTGTCGTCACCGATTGCCTATACCGTCAAGTTCAGGTATATTATTTTAAGTTGAGAGGATTCCACAATTGTCGTTTCAGCAAGGATTTTCACTTCGATGGTTACTGCGGTTGTATTTTGTTTGCTCACAGGGGTGTTTTGGACGTTTTTGGCGATTGCGATCAGCCTGAGCGCGGACAAGGATTTCGACTTGCCGGCATACGGGTTGCTCCAGACTTCTTTGACTGCAGTGTTTGCGTTTGTGGCGTACGCTGAACCGAGTCGATGCGAGCTTCGCGGAACATTGATCGTATGTGCATTGGTTTTGACTGGCGCCTTCGTCAATTCCTGGACGCAGATTGTTATCAAGAAGTTGATGGTTAGCGGGAATCATGGTCCAGTATGGACGCTTGCCCAGGCGTCGCTAGCGGTTCCGTTTGTGGTTGGTGTTGTGTTTTGGCATGACAAGGGGACGGTGACGCAATGGATTGGCACTGCTTTGATTACAGCGGGTGTTTTGTCTGTTGCCCGTGGAAGCGGAACAGGAAAAGGGTTTCATTGGCTGTCCCTGGTTCCCTTCGTGTTGGTTGGATTGATCCAAAGCATGTACGCGATACCATCCCGCCTGGAGGGTGTTTTGGGCGGCGTTGCCGACGCCGGGAATTTGCGTCCTGCACTGGCGTCCTTTGGCGGCGCTTTGGGGTGGTTGTCCGTTGTTTTGCTTCGGAAGTCACGTTGTCGCTGGACTCGGCGGTTGGTGATATTGGCGGTATTGATGGGAATTTCTCAGACGATATCCTTGAAGCTCTTTTTCGTAAGTTTGGACAAGATGACGAGTTGCGGATTGGGGAATGCGAGCATTCCGCTGATTGTCGGCACAAACATCTTTTTGTTCACTGGCTACAGGTACATTCGTTGTTCCGAGCGGATGAAGCGGCTTGAGACGGTAGGGATAACATTGATACTGCTGGGGATTCTATCCATATCATTGACCTGCGCACTGTGAAATCTCCGGTGACATGGATTATATTACTGTGTTTGCAATTTCATCAACCCTATCTGATTCAGGAGGCAGCCATGTCAACCAACAATCCAGCCCAAATTGCCGCTCGCATACGCGAATTGCGCGAGATTTTAGAGATTAGCTCAGCAGAGGTGTCGTCGAAGCTTGGGATATCCGAAAGCGACTACCTTGATTACGAGAGCAATATCAAGTCGATTCCCATCAGTACATTGTATGAGTTGGCGGATCTGTTCAACGTTGATTTCACGGTCTTGTTGACCGGCGAAGATCCCAGAATGGGCGACTACTGCCTGGTGCGTGCCGGTCAGGGCGTTGACATCGACCGCTATCCAGGGTACAGCTTCCAATCCTTGGCATATAACTTCAAGAATCGCATCATGGAGCCGATGCTTGTGTGCCTTGAGCCTCGCGAGAGCGAATCGGAGGAAGCGAGCCTGGTGACCCACGGCGGTCAGGAGTTCAACTTGGTGGTGGAGGGGAAGGTCAAGGTCGTCGTTGGCAAGCACGAATTCATCTTGAATTGCGGCGATTCATTCTACTTCGACCCGCGCATTCCCCACGGTCAGCGCGCCGTAGGCGGTCCCGCAAAGTTCATCACCATCATTTCGAAGGACGAAAAGTAAGCGGTCCTTCCGGTTGCAGTTTCACTTTTTTAAGAGGCAGATGAAGCATTATGCTAGAGAAAATATTACCGCGTCAAGATTTTTCGTCATACGAGGATTTCAAGGAAAACTACCGTGTCGTGGTGCCGCCGGGATTCAACTTCGGGTACGATTGCATTGACGCATGGGCAGAGCAGCAGGATGACAAGCCCGCATTGGCATGGATGAACGACGAGTCGGAGGACGTGGCGGTCTATTCCTTCGGTGACCTCAAGAGAATGTCCAATCAGGCGGCGAATTTCTTTAAGTCCCACGGAATCCGCAAGGGCGATACGGTGATGCTTATCCTGAAGCAACGGGTGGAAGTGTGGGTGGCGATGATCGCATTGCACAAAATCGGCGCTATTGCCATTCCGGCTACGTACCTGCTTACGCCGAAGGATATCGTCTATAGGGTGGAGTTGGCGGACATCAAAATGATCGTGACCATTGATGACAAGGAAATCGTGGAACACGTCAACGATGCAATGCCTGAATGCACCACCGTCAAGGCGCTGGCGGCGGTCGGCGACAACATTCCGCAAGGATGGTTTGATTTCAGGCGCGAAGTGGCGGCGCAATCGATAGATTGGGCGAAGCCGACCGGCGACGAGTACGCAGGCGAGCGTGACATTATGTTGTTGTACTTCACATCCGGCACCGCGAGCCATCCGAAGATGGTGATTCACGACTATACATTGCCACTTGGGCATATCGTCACCGCCAAATACTGGCAGCGTGTCGAAGATGGAACTCGGCACCTCACGGCGTCGGATTCCGGTTGGGCCAAGTTCGCATGGGGAAAGATCTATGGTCAATGGATGTGCGGCGCGGTGATTGCGGCTTACGACCAGGAGATGTTCAAGCCCTCCAAGTTCCTGACCGCAATCCAGAAGCTTGAGGTCGCCACATTCTGTGCACCACCAACCATCTTCAGGTTCCTAATCAAGGAAGACCTGTCCAAGGTGGATTGGTCTAAGGTCAAGCAATGCTCCATCGCGGGTGAACCGCTCAATCCGGAAGTCTATAACCAATGGCTGAAAATGACTGGACTTCCACTCGTGGAAGGATTTGGGCAAACAGAAACATCCGTTCTCATTGCCAATTTCCAGCCATGGATTCCAGTGAAGCCAGGTTCGACGGGGAAATTCTCGCCAATCTTCGATCTTGCCTTGCTGAATGACGACGGCGTCCCCTGCGAAGACGGTGAACAAGGAGAGATCGTCATCAGAAACGCCGAACGTGATCGCCCAGTGGGACTCTTCCGGGAATACTATCGGGCGCCAGATACAATGGAAAAAACCTGGATTGGCGGAGACTACCATACGGGCGACATGGCGTGGCGCGATTCAGACGGGTACATCTGGTTCGTTGGACGCAACGATGACGTGATCAAGTGCTCGGGATACAGGATTTCGCCGTTCGAGGTTGAATCCGCCTTGATGGAGCATCCATCGGTACTGGAATGCGCGGTGACTGCGGCTGACGATCCCGTCCGCGGCCAGGTGGTAAAGGCGACCGTCGTTCTGGCACCCAATCGTGGCTATGAGCCAACCCCGGAACTTGCTAAGGAACTCCAGGATCACGTCAAACAAACGACGGCGCCATACAAATACCCGAGAATCATCGAATTCGTCGAACAACTGCCTAAATCCATATCTGGTAAGATTCAGCGCGGTCAGATTCGCAAGAATGACGGTGCCAAGTCTGAGTGAGTCTTTTGGGGAGCTTGTGAGGATATAGTTTTATTTCATGTTGGTGCGGCAGTCTGCCTCCCGGCTCAGTCTTTTCGACCGATCAAGGAGATGGAAAAGTTGACTTCCTGCCCTGGTTTGATATCGAAAGGCCGATTGCCCGGTTCGCCTGGCTGGTTGTCGTAGAGGGATCGGAATACCTCCAGGGCATAGACCTTGCCTGTACCGAGAAGATTGTCACGGGAATTCATCCAGACAAAGGCATCGTTGAGCTGTGGATCAAGCTTCCAGGTGAAGCCGGCTTGCTTTTCAGGGTTGTATACCCCGAGATAATGATCGTTCAAGGGCACCGAACGCAAAAAGTACACGGGGTTGTTCAGGTCGAATACCGTCGTTGGCAGGGTCAACGTGGTAGGCACTTCAAGGGTGTCGCCCTGCCGCCCGTCGCCGATGGAAGGCATGAGCCGCCCCCGCCAGTTAAACTGGTAATGAGTCGGATCATCCGAGACATATTCCGCAGGAAAAACATTACTGATGCTGTAGTCGATCTTCAATTCCGGCGAGCCTGGCACGATGCTCATCACCCGCGAGAGACGGAATTGCCCGCCCCGGATCAGCATCGAGGCCTCCAGCGCAATGCGGGTTTCCGAGATTTCCTTGACACTGAGATCCCAGTCCACTGCGGATTCCGGCAGGAGTTCCTGGCCGGCATCCGCGTAGCCGCCGATGTCAGGCAGATTGTGATGGGTGAAATTCTGATGCTGCTTGCTAGCCCGGATTTTTAGCGGCAGCGTCTTGGCAAGGTCGCCGCAATACAGGGTTTCCGTGCCCCTAACTTTGAAGGAGATGATCCGCCCGCCCAATTCCAATAGGGTGAATTCAATCTGGTCATTGGCTATCCTGAAACCGAATTTTCCCTCCAGGTTGACCGGTTCGATCCGCAGCGGACCGGCTGCCGCCGGCTTTGCCTGAGAAAAGGATTCCGCCATGTCCAGATAATAGGTGGCACGTCCATACAGCTGGTGCTCATACATCAACTGCGCCTGGGCTTGCACAGCAGCCTGTAGCGCGTTGTCCGTGGGAGGCGGGGTTGACAACCGGGCGGCAATCAGGCGTTTCTGCGCCTCGGCCAGCAATCGGGAGCACGCCTCCCTTTCTGCCTGGGTATAGGTACCAGAGGCGGACGCCTGCAGGAACGCCCGCTCGGCTTCGGCGGGCAGAGATGATTTTTCCAGTTTGTCAGCGAGCTCTTCGAGCTTCTGCAGGTTGGGATCGCTCTTGAGGACGAAGCGGCGGTTCAGCTTGCGGGTTCGACCCTGGTGTTCGATTTCCACCGCGATGATGTTCTCCCCCAGGCGGATAAGTTCGCAGTCGACCTGAAGGCGTCCGCCCTGGACCACTCCAGCGGGCTTGCCTTCGATGGCGACCTTGGCGCCATCAGGTGCCAGGACGGTAAACTGTACCCGTGAGATTTCAGTGGCGCTGTTTTCCGATGGATTGGTGCAGACCAGTACCACCGGTGCAACCTCGAAGTCCTCAATCTCCGTGGCGATTTTTTCCCTCAGGGCATAGAGAAGATTGCTGTCGTTGACGAAGCCGAATGGCAGTTCCGGCAGCAGTTCCTGCATCACTTCGGCAACCCGTGCCCGACCGTGTCCGGGGAAGTGCCGATCGACTTTCGCTTCCAGCAACTTCAGGTAATCAACATCGTCCAAGCCTTCACGGACTTGCGCCAGGCGCAGGGTTGGCACAAGGCCTCCTCCCGGGCTCAAGGCCGGGAAGAGCGTGGTATTGTGTCCGTTGCCATAGGTCTTTTCCAAGTCGGTCCATGGGTTGACCTCCGGTCCGGGCGTGGCAGTCATCTGCCAGGACAGTCCTCCTTCGCCGTCATTGGCATAGATCTGCCAGGCAAAGAGGCGATTTTTGATATAGTTATGATGGTCGAGCGGATGCGGCCAGTTGTAATACCAGGTTTCCCGTCCCCGTTGCAGCTCGGGATTTATCATGCCGAAACCGAAAGGCACTGCGAAAACAGTAAAGTGCGGTAGCTTCGGATCGACCGCATGGGGTGTGAAGAAACGGAATTCCGGCGCCTGGCGCTTGATTTCACCGGTTAGGCGGTTCAGTTCCTCATAGACCTTGACCGCCGGTTCGTCATAGATATAGCAGAAATAGCGCAGTTGAGGTGGGAAGGCCTCAAGCCAATGCTCATGAAACTGGCGAGCATACTGCCCAGCCAGATTACGGGCTCGCTCGGAAAGCAGGGGTTCGCCGAACAGGGTTTGTTTGCCGTCACTAAACCAGCCGCTGTTGTCACCCAGCATCCCAAGAATAGGCACGGTAAAATTGCAGATGCCGAACTTCTGCCATTGCCGGAACACAAAGGCGTCGAAATTGCTCCAATCGGTCACCCGAAGGGTCTCGCCCTCGATGACATATTTTGGCGCCGGCGGTTTGATGCACTGGTTGCCGTTGATGCGATGATCATGCAGTATCGCCGAGACATCATCAGCGATTTCCTGGACGCTGCGGCTATCCTTGTAGTCATGGATGATATGCCCGACAAGGGCATAGAAGAAGGTGCGCAGCCAAGCCGTCTCGGGCAGGGTGAAAGCGCGGACTCGCAGCTGCAACGGCACTTCGGCCAGGGCTTCTTCGCCCGAACGCAAGGTCAGGTTGCCGCGATATACCCCGGGAGCCGCAGTGGCAGGCGCATACAGCTTTATGAAAAATATCGTATTCTTTCCAGCTTTGGCATCGACAGGCTGTGCCGGTATGATCGGGTCGGCCAGCTCGCCCTTCAAAGTCGGATTGTCAGGATTTCGCATGGGCACAAACTTCAAAATGCCATAGCTCTGCAGCTCTGCCGGGATGGTACCGGCGGACCCCTTCAGGTCAGAAAAATGCAAGGTCAGCTGCGGCACATCCTGCTTCGGGGTCAGCACCAGCTGGAAGGGTTCCCGTTCATTGGCGGCAAGGCTTAGCTCGACTGCCGAACGTTCAGGCACTGCCTCCGGGATGCCAACCGCATCGACCCGCCGGAAATTGGCCTGCTTCCAGAGCGTTCCGACAGGAAGTTCCGCAAGAATGCCGGCCCCGGCGGCAAGATTGACCTCCGGAGCCTCGGTGCTGACCGTAACGCGAATGTCATCGACGTAGATCTTGTAGGGCCCATCGGTGAACCACAGCGTGGCCGACATTTTGACAGTCCCTACCGGAGGATAGAAATCGATCTTAAGCTGGTGCCACTTGCCGGGAGTGCCGTCGGCATTGGGGAATCGGTACTTATGGCTACCGTCTGCCATCGTGAAGGCGACCCGCCCCGAGACCCTGGTCCGGGGACCTGCGGCCGCGATGAAATAGCGGAAGCTGAACTGGTATTTAGCCCCTGGCACTACGGTCAGCACATCGCGTTTTGTGTTGATTTCATGCCCGGCGAGCTTGGTTTCCAACAACAAGGCCTTCTCGCCGGCAAAGACTTTCTCGCTTTGGACACGTTCGGAGTGGGCGGCCTCCTGAGGAGGGATGTTTTTCCTGGTTGAATCGTGCAGCATATGGTGAATGTACAGGGACTGTTTGTAGGATTGTTCGAAGTCTCCGCCTGGAGTCAATAGCGTTTCGGCTGCGGCAAACCCCACGAGAATGGCGAACAGAGTGACTGTAAGGATCGGTTTCTGCATCATGTGGCTCCTGTTTGCAGGCATTTATGTTCTTGGCTCTAAATAACAATCCTATGATATAATAAGTGGTTTTCCACTACTTTTTCAAATTCTTCCAGGGATAATTTAAACGGTAATATGGCAGAATGCATCAGTTTGACAAAAAGTCGAGGATCGCCTGCCAAATAAAATGCCTTTTAGGACGATCTGAATAATCTATGGGATGGCTATAGATTTTTTTCGTGATGTTATTTGCATTTTTCATGAGTTGATATAAAGTATTTTTTGGTCTTCTGAAGTGCGGGCGTAGCTCAGTTGGTAGAGCGCCACCTTGCCAAGGTGGCTGTCGACGGTTCGAGTCCGTTCGCCCGCTCCACTTTTGGATATTCCGCAGATGATGCGGGCGTAGCTCAGTTGGTAGAGCGCCACCTTGCCAAGGTGGCTGTCGACGGTTCGAGTCCGTTCGCCCGCTCCAGCGTCATCATTTATGCGGGCGTAGCTCAGTTGGTAGAGCGCCACCTTGCCAAGGTGGCTGTCGACGGTTCGAGTCCGTTCGCCCGCTCCAATTATATAAGGCGAGTTTTCCTAGTGGGAACTCGCCTTTATTGTGTTTGCGGGCATGTCGATTCTTTGACTTTTCCTAAACTTACCTTACCTTTTTATTTTGCCAGAAAACAAGATTTTCACGAAGCAAGGACATTGACCATGAAACTATCCTCATTTTGCGCCAAGGAACGCCAGGCTGCGCTGTCGGCAGTCGCCGCAAAGGCAAATTTCCCTCCTGAGACCAAGCAGGTAAACATGCACTTGCACACGTTCTTCTCCTACAATGGGGAGGGCTGGTCTCCGACCCAGATCGCCGTGGAAATGAAAAAGCTCGGGATCTACTCGGCGGCAATCTGCGACTTTGACGTTTTGGAAGGCGTGGACGAGTTTTTTGGCGCGTCTGATTTGCTGGGATTGCGTTCGGCTGCCGGCTTTGAATCCCGCGTATTCTTCAAGGAATATGCCGATGCCGAGATCAACTCTCCCGGCGAGCCAGGCGTATTTTATTTCATGGGCTTTGGTTTTGTAGGCAAACCTGAACCAGGTTCCAAGGCGGAGGCGATTTTGGACGACATGCTTGAGCGTTCGCACAGCCGCAACCGAGCCGTGATTGCCAGGATCAACGCAAAGCTCGATGCCTTCCAGTTGGACTACGATGAAGACGTGCTTCCATTGACTCCGAAAGGCAATGCAACGGAGCGTCACATCTGCGTCGCCCTGCATGAAAAGGCATTGCGAACCCTCGGTTCGGAAGCCGCTGCGGCGAAATTCTGGCAAGGCGTTTTCGGCTGCAAAGCCGAGGATGTGGTAGCGAAAATCGGCAATGCCAATGCCTTTACCGACATGCTTCGCTCCAAGTTGATTAAGCGCGGCGGCGTTGGCTACCAACAGCCTGACGAATCCACGTTCCCAGCGCTGGATACCGTTATTTCCATGATCAAGTCCTGCCGCGCAATCCCGATGACCGCATGGCTGGACGGCGATAGCGCCGGAGAGGCAAATCCCGCCGAGCAACTCGCGCTCCTCAAGAAAAAGGGGGTCGCGGCAGTCAATATCATTCCTGATCGAAACTGGAATTTCAAGGATTCCGAAGTGGCGGCGAAGAAGGTTGCGAACCTGGATGCGTATGTTGCGGCAGCACAGGCGCTGGATCTGCCGATCAACGTTGGAACGGAAGGCAACAAGCCAGGTCAACGACTAGTTGACGATTTCGAGGCACCGGCCTTGAAGAAACACCATGCCGCATTTTTGGAAGGGGCGCAGGTGATGGTCGGTCACACGAGGTTGCTTAGGTTTGCCGACCTGTCGTTCACCGACGCCAAGGCGGATGCGATGTTCGCCAGTACGAAGGAGAAAATCGCGTTTTTCGCGGCGGTTGGCGCTTTGCCTGCGCCTGATGGCGCCACCTTGGTCAAGCTGGCATCACAGGGTCCCAAGGCGAACCTTGACTATTTTAAGAACCAAATTGGTTGACATATACGGACACAACAACAAACCACCAGGAGAATCACAATGTTCCAAAACCTTTACACGGAGAGTCTTGAGAAACGTTACGATTGCGCGAAAGCATACTTCAAGGCGCTGGGCGTCGATACGGATGCCGCCATTGCGACGATGCTTGATACGGCGATTTCCCTGCATTGCTGGCAGGGCGACGACGTCAAGGGGTTCGAGGTCCACGAGGAGTCGGTTTCAGGCGGTGGCATCATGGCTACCGGCAACTACCCAGGTCCCGCATTGGATGCCAATACCCTTCGCAAGGACGCCGAAAAGGCATTTTCGCTGATCCCCGGCAAGAAGCGTTTCAACTTGCACGCCATCTACGCCGAGACCAATGGCAAGGTTGTTGATCGCGACCAGATCGGCCCTGAGCACTTCGCCAATTGGATGGCATGGTCAAAAGCCAATGGAATCCCGCTGGATTTCAATCCCACGTTCTTCGCACACCCAAAGGCGAATGACGGCTACACGCTCTCCCATGCTGACGATGAAATCAGGAACTTCTGGATTCGTCACGACAAGCGCTGCCGCAGAATCGCCGAGGCGATGGGCAAGAACCAGGGCTGCGCCTGCGTGGTCAACCACTGGGCGCCGGACGGAGCCAAGGACCAACCGATCGATCGCTGGTCTCCAAGAAAGCGGTTGATGGAATCCCTGGATGAAATCTTCGCCGAAAAGATCGATCCGGCATACTGCAAAGATGCCGTGGAATGCAAGCTCTTCGGTATCGGCTCTGAAGACTATGTGGTCGGATCACACGAATTCTACTTGGGCTATGCCTTGACCGGGCCGCAGATGGTCTGCCTTGACATGGGGCACTTCCACCCAACTGAAAACATCTATGACAAGATTTCCGCAGTTCTCCTCTATAAGCCGGAATTGCTCCTGCATGTGTCGCGCGGCATACGCTGGGATTCCGATCACGTCGTGATCCTCAACGACGATATCCGCTGCCTCTTCCAGCAAATCGTCCGAGGCGGCGCCTTGTCCAAGGTCAATATCGCCCTCGACTTCTTCGATGCGTCGATCAACCGCGTCGGTGCCTGGACAATCGGTACCCGTTGCGCACAAAAAGGACTGCTCTCAGCATTGCTCGAACCAACCGAAATGCTCCTGACCTTTGAAAATGCCAATGATGGAGCGATGAAACTCGCCCTGCTTGAAGAACTGAAGACCGCACCAGTCTCGGCAGTCTGGGATATGTTCTGCAAGCAGTCCAATGTTCCCATTGGAGCGGAATGGATCGATGATCTGATCGACTACGATAGAAACGTCATCAAAAAGCGCTGAAAAATATGAATTACGTCATCTCTGTCATGCATAAGGATCGCGTCGGGATCATCGCCGACGTGACTTCTGCAATCAAGCAACTCGGCGGGAACCTCGAGGATATGAGCCAAACCGTGATGAGGGGATACTTCACCATGCTCCTTCTGGCTGCTTTCCCCGATGGAACCGACGAAGCGGCACTCAGAAGCGCGCTCGGCGCCGTCAAGGATCTCGCTGACTTCGAAATCGGTATCGTGCCTTTCGAACCCGATGCGAACAACGGCGTCAAGGCTGATGACAGCGAAGACCGCTACGTCTTGACCGCTTCGGGACCCGACGCACCGGGACTCGTCGCCGCCATTGCGGAATACCTGCGGCAAAAGGGCATCAATATCATCGACTTGACGACTCAGGTGTATCATGGACGATACATCATGATGTTCTTGGTTCAGTTGCAACCCCAGACCGATGTTGGAAAACTCAAGCATTCGCTTCGAATTGCCATGTCGGACCTGGGAATTCATACGGAATTGAGGCATCAGGCCTTGTTCAAGATGACCAACGAGATTTAAGGTCAAGTTAAGCAAAACATTCGTTGATCGGGCGGCAATCCTAAAGGGGATTGCCGCCCGATTTGTTTTTTCCCAAGGTGCGTTTTCTTGGTATTCTGGAGTGCGACAGTTTGGGTATAGGCACCCGGGGTGGTCGTACTTGGGAATGGCGCTGAAATCGGGTGAAGATTGCTGGTCTGGCGTTTGTGAGGGAGAAGGCTATTTTCTGGTGTTTTGGGGTGTTGCGGTTTAGGTATGGGCACCTGGGGTGCTCGTGCTCGGGCGATGTTACCGGTCAATGGGTCAAAATGGGGCATCCCTAGTCAGACAGGTCTGACAGGTCGGACAGGTCGGACGGGTCGGACAGGTCGGACGGGTCGGACGGGTCGGACGGGTCGGACGGGTCGGACGGGTCGGACGGGTCGGACGGGTCGGACGGGTCGGACAGGTCGGACGGGTCGGACAGGTCGGACAAATCATCCATAATTCAACATTCAGCATTCATAATTCATGCGATTGGCACCTTGGGTGGTCGGGGGGCACCTTGGGTGGTCGGGGACACCTTGGGTGGTCGGGGACACCTTGGGTGGTCGGGGACACCTTGGGTGGTCGGGGGGCGCCCTGGGTGGTCGGGGGGCGCCCTGGGTGGTCGGGGGGCGCCCTGGGTGGTCGAGGGGCACCTTGGGTACTCGTTTTTGGGCGATGTCACCGGTCAAGGGGGCAAAATGGGTACCCCTAGTCGGATTGGTCATTCGTCATTCGTCATTCCT
The DNA here is from genome assembly GCA_019136135.1 of Verrucomicrobiota bacterium. Taxonomy (GTDB): domain Bacteria; phylum Verrucomicrobiota; class Lentisphaeria; order Oligosphaerales; family Oligosphaeraceae; genus UBA1407. The sequence goes on along the minus strand of JAGVUR010000029.1, from coordinate 4,642 downwards.
CATTCATAAGTGAAGGGGGGTTGTTTTTCGAAGGGGTTGAAGTACATTTTGAAACTGCAGGTTGATTTTGGAAAAACAAGCAAAAAGGGGGTCAAAATGACACGGAACATGGCGCTTTTGGCATTGTTGCTTTCATCGGTCGGGGTGTGCGAGAATCGGATCGCCAATGGTGATTTCGAGGACGGGTTCAGGCATTGGACAGCGCCCTATTGGGCGAAGCTTCCCGAGGCCGGGGAGATTGTGGAGGACATAGTCTATTCGGGAAAACGCGCATGGCGATTCGGGAATTCGGCCGTGAAGGAGATGAACTACATCGTGTCGGAGACCGTGAAACGTGATCCTGAAGCGACGTATACCCTGTCGCTTGCCCTTCGTGGCGAGAATTTGCAGAAGGATGGCGTGATTGCACGGCTGTTTTGTCGCGCCAATGGGAAGATATTGCCTTTTGCGATGTACGATAACGGGGTCAACGAACTGATTCGTGCGGAAGGTACATTTGACTGGAAGGTGATGAAGGCAGTCATCAAGCCTAGTAATTTCCCGAAAGGAACGACTGATTTTCAGTTGATGATCTATCATCAGCCGAATAACGTCGGTCAAGCGTGGCTGGATAATGTTAGTTTGACGAGTGATCGGGATGTTGTGATGCCCGAGGCTGCTAGAATTGTCCGAGAATCTGTTTCGCTTTCTGAAAGTCCACGGCAGTCCGCCACGCGATTGGGCGTCAACTTGTGGCCCGTCGATGATTCGTTCGAGACGAGTTCCCCGATTCTTCCATTGCCCAGAAGCAGTAAGGAGGCACATCACGGGAAGTATTCGCTTGTGATGGGGATTGGGGCAGAACGCGCGGGGACCAGGAACTTGTTTCGGTTGCTTCCGCCCGACGTGGCGCACGAGTTTTCGTTTTGGGCGAAGTCGGATCGTCCCGGGGAGTTTCGTTTTTCGTCTTGGAGCCAGGATTATCATGAGATTCACAACAAGCGGTTTGAGGTTGGTCCGGAATGGCGCCGATATCGTGTTCGCTACGAACCCAATAAGGGTTGGCTGAGTCCCACGTTTAGTTTTTCAAAGGACAAGAATTTGGTGTTGTGGCTTGACGAGTTCCAGGTTTGCGAATGGGAGCGTGGAAGCGCATCATACACGCCTGGAACGTCATTGAGCATCGGAATGGATCGCTTGGGGACTGCTGGCGAGTTCGTGGCACCTTCTGACGAGCGTATGGTGCGCCGGTTGACTGTGCGGAACAACGAGTCGAAGCCACGCGATGTCGAGGTCCACTGTGTCTTGCATCGTGCGCTGGGTTCATCATCCGACTTGTTCAAGGAGATAGTCTCGTTGGAGGGCGACAGTTCGCGTGAGCTGGAATTGGTCGTTTTGGACAAGTGCGATGTTTGCGGGTACTACACGCTTGAGATGAGCGCGCGAAGTGGCGACGCCAGTGGCATGAGCCAGATTCCGTTTGTGATCATCGACGAGCCGATGCCCGCCACGGAGTCGGGTTTTTCCGGGATGCATTCAAATGGGGTCCTGAAATCCCGACGTGCGAATGTTTCCTGGGAGCGTCAGTTTAGGTTTTGGCAATGGACTGGCGAGAAGGATGGTCGTTATTCGATTGGCGACGTTGAGAAAGATCGTCGCGATCATGGACTTCGTCAATTTGTAACATTTAAAGTGTCGGATCCACCGGATCGGTACAAGATTGCCGGCGGTTGGGCGGATCCAAGCGAAGTGACTCGTTACATCTGCGACTATGTTTCGCAAAGTCCGTTGACGGATCATTTTGAGTTTGAGAACGAACCCGACTTGACGTTCCCTGGAATAAGCGGGAAGGAACCCCACGCTGCGGCAGATTTGTATGCCGAGGTTGTGAAGACGAACGCCCCGATCCTTCGAAAATTGAAGCCTGGAATCAAGTTGGCTGGGGCAGGGGTGTCCGGCGTTGACTTCAACAAAGGCTATCCGTTTTTGCGTCGCGTGCTTGAGCGTGCTGGCGAGCACCTTGATATTTTGGCTGTGCATCCTTATTCCGATGCCCGTTATGTGGGAGCGGACAAGTCTGACATTGGACCGGAGGCGAACGGGGTATGGCGGAAGACGGAAGAATTGAAGCAGATCATCAAGGAGCATGGAGGCAAGCAGTCGATCTGGTTTGGCGAAATCGGTTGGGGGCTTGATGTTCGCGAAGGATACCAATCGGAATCGGCGCTTCGTCACGGCGATTATTGCGCCCGGTTGCTGTTGTTGGCAAAGGCGCTTGGGGTCGAAAAGGTGATGTACTTTTTGGCTGATGCGCACATCGAACGGCAGTTTTACTACTACGGGATCTGGTGTCAGGACATGCCTTTGCCGGCTGCGGCGGCGTATGCGGCGACATCGCACCTGCTCGAAGGGGCGACATTGGAGAAGATCATCTCGAACACGGATGTTCATTGTTTTGTGTTCAGGCATCGCGACGGGCAATTGTTTGCGTCAATGTGGAATGCCGGGAACCAGGCGGCGACGGCGCAAATCGGCTTGCGTACTGATGACGTGAAGGGGTACGATATGTTCTACGGGACGCTGGACTTGAAGTCGGATGCCCAGGGAATCAAGGTTGTTCTTGACGGTCATCCTCGTCATGTCATGTGCGGTCGTGGCTTGGACGAGGGTGCATTTATGTCCGCGTTGTCCTCGATGCGGTTGGATTTGCCCCCTGTTTCGGTGTCGTGGCGATTTGCGAATGCGAGTCAGGTTGTGGTGCGTCTTGATAATTTGCGGATGGTTTCATTGAAAGGAAAGGTACGTTTTCGGTATGGCGATCGGGTAGAGGAGCGCATCTTGCCGGAATTGAATCCCAATTCCCATTGCATTTTTGATTTTACGACGCCCGACTCGTTCAATGGCGAGAAGCTGGACTTGCTCGTAGAGACGAATCTGGGCGAGGCCAGGTCGGGATACAAGGTCGAGATGGTGTCCTGTCCTCGTGTTGGTACGACGGGGAAAGCGTTGCTCGATATGGATAGTCGCGACTACTTGTTGCCGAACGATCCCGGGAATGGTTGGGCTGGACCTGGCGACCTGTCGGTGAAATCGCGTGTTGAGTACGACGACATGTATTTTCATTTGCATGTTGACGTTCGTGACGACATCCATTTCCAGAACAACAAGCCAGGTCAGCTATGGGCTGCGGATGCAATCCAGGTCGCCTTCGATCCCAAGGCGGATGCAATCCCGAATGTCTTTAACTTCGGTCGCGACGACCTGGAGTTCGGGTTTGGATTGACACCGGATGGTCCGATGAAGGAATTGACGTACATTTACGAGACGGGGCGGGCTGAAGAGGCATTGGCTTCAGTGAAATTTGACATAACCCGCAACGGCGACGTGACCTCGTATCGCGTGTCGTTCCCGTGGTCAACTTTGGGGATTATTCCTGCGAAGGGAACGATATTCGGGATGAATTTCACCGCGAACGACAATGATGGTGCGGGGAATCGCTTCTGGATGGGCTTGACACCTGGAATTGTGGAGGCAAAGAATCCCTACGCATACAGGAAGTTCGTGCTGGAATAGGGGCTTGCGATTGATGGGGCTCTCGAACCGGGGCGGTACTCCGGGAGTCGAACCCCATGTCGTCCTCGACAACCTTGGCACCCACTCCAAAAAGGGCGACAGATGGCTGACGCACCCAGGCATCCATTTCTACTGCACACCTGCCAATGATTCCTGGCTGAACTAGGTGGAGGTGTTCCCCAGACCACCCCGGGTGCCTTTCCTGAACTGAAGGTGTTCCCCAGACCACCCCGGGTGCCTTTCCTGCGCCGAATGCCCTCCACAGACCACCTTGGGTGTTCCTTAGACCACGCCGGGTGCTCCTTCCTGCAGCGAAGGCACTACACAGTCCACCTTGGGTGCTCCTTAGACCACGCTGGGTGCTCCTTCCTTTGGCGAAGGTGTTCCCCAGACCACCCCGTGTGCCTCTTATTTCGCTTTTCTTCTTACTTTCATTCATCGCAATAAAAATGAAATATCATCTCGTTCACTTTTTTATTTTTCTACCTTTTACTTTTTTCAATCTTGATGTCCTTGTCATGCCAAAGACACACTTGATGGCACCCCAGGTGCCTGTTTCTATACCTGAAAATATCTACTGGTATGCCGCATGGCATGGCGATCACAAAAAAAGTTTGGCTGTCAATGGCTTCATTGTAGTATTCTGCATGATTCTTCATTTGCTTGCAAAAATCATAATGAAATGAATGAATATTATTGCAATATTTTTCGAACGACAAAAAATGATAAAAATAAACGAAAAAAGTGCCAAAATAAATTTGCACTGCTTGCTTTCAGCAGTATTTTATGGGTTGGATTCGTTTGAATCAGATTACTCGTGACTGAATTGCAACCAAAAGACGAAGGGGGAGGGCCCATGGGCTGTGTGAAATTTACCTACGACGAGTCGTCAGGAACCGTCCTGATGCTGAACTTTCGCTTCAATGCGATGATGCGGGACTTGCTGAAGCGGGAAATGACGCCGAAGCCAGAAGAGCCGGTGAAGCAGGCGGAACCCCCGGAGAAAGGGGAGGCTGGGAAAGGGGAGGAGGTGGAAATTCAGTACTTGCCCAGGTTCGGGGACTACCTTGGCAAGCTGGAGCGCCTCTTC
>JAGVUR010000071.1 GCA_019136135.1 Verrucomicrobiota bacterium | reverse complement strand
AGGACGCGATTCTCCAGCGAAGGCACGAATGCGACTATGCCAAGATGACGACCGACGAAGGCGCCTCATCCTCGACTTGGCTTCCCTATTTCGGGGTTGATTTTGATCCGCTCAACGGACTTGAAGTCGCCATTGGCTGGACAGGCGCCTGGAAGGCGAACTTCCAGTATCTGGGCAATGAGTTCAAGGTCACTTCCGGTCTTGAGCGAACCCATTTCGTCATGCGGCCCGGCGAGCGTTTCGTCATGCCCTCGACTGTCGTTTACTTGCGTCAGAACAAGAGTCGTCGCCAGGGCGCTGTTGATTTCCATCGCTTCATCGTGAACCACAAGTCTCCACGCGACAGCAAGGGGAACCTGTTCAAGTCAAGGCTTCCGATTACCGCCGGCGGAGGCAACAAGACAGACGAAAACATGCTCAAGATCATCAATTTCGCCAAGGCCCATCCGGAAATGCCCTTCGATACCTTCTGGGTTGACGCAGCCTGGTACGGCCCCCATCGGGAAACCCAGCAACCGCCAAACTGCGGACCGGATTGGTACATCCATGTCGGCGATTGGAAGGTCAATACCTGGGCGCATCCAGACGGAAACCTGAGAAAAGTATCCGATGCCGCAAATGCCGCAGGACTTAAATTCCTGCTCTGGTTCGAATCAGAACGAGCCACCGCCACAGCCCCAGTCTTCAAGGAGCACCCGGAGTGGTTCCATAACAGGAAAAACAATCCCGACCCAAACCAAAACCTTCTCGACCTGGGAAACAAGGATGCCTGGAACTGGATCGTCGAAACCGTCTCCAACCATATCAAGGAAAGCAATATCGGCATCTATCGTCAAGACTTCAACATGACATGGGTAACCAAGAGAATCTGGGAGGAAAATGACGAGCCCGACAGATTGGGCGTCATGGAAATCAAGCACATCAATGGACTATACGATTTCTGGGATGAACTGAGAAGGCGCTTCCCGGACATGCTCCTGGAAAACTGCGCTTCAGGCGGAAGGCGAATGGATATCGAGATGATGTCGAGAAGCCACAGCTATTGCAGGGATGACGCGCACATGTCGCCGCAACCCGAGGAGCTTTGCCAGAATATCACCCTCAATTCAACCCAATACATCCCATTCACCGGTGGCGAAACCTTCGCCATCAGCATGCTGGACGACTATGGTTTCCTTAGTTGCATGGCAGCGACAACCGTCGTAACACCAACCGATTGGGGGCTGATCTTCAGAAAGGAATTCTCACAGGAGGAAATTGCCTGGTTAACTCGAATGGTTAAGATCGCCGATCGCGTCAGGCCCTATTTCCAAGGCGATTTCTACGCCTTGACCGAGCCGTTGATGGATTCGTCCGACATCTGGTGCGCGTACCAGCTTGACCTGCCAAAGACAAACGAAGGATTTTTCATCGCCTTCCGCCGTGCCGCCTGCCTGCGCCCGACCTTCGCCCTGGATCTCGGCAATATCAATCCGGACAAGATGTACCAGGTGGAAATCGTCGGCGGCGAAACCAAGAGGCTCTCCGGCAAGGAACTGGCAGCCTACGTCGTTACCCTGGACAAGCCACGCTCCTGGCAAATGGTGTTCTACAAGCCGGTGAATTAAACCAAAAGCCAAGTACGGGCACCCCGGGTGCTCGTACCTGAGAGCGACATTGCATTTTTGCGACTCGACCCAGCATAGTGCTACATTATTTTCTTGTTTTTGTGGCGAATAGACTTACATTATGAATGTTTTTGTCCGAGTGGCGGAATGGCAGACGCACTAGACTTAAAATCTGGCGAACATAGTTCGTACGGGTTCGAATCCCGTCTCGGATACCACCAACATGCACCATGGCTGACTTGACCTGTATGCGCTTGGAAATTGGAGTGCATGCAGGTCGTCTTATTGTTGCCTGTTCACCTTTCGATTTCCAGGATTCTTGTTTCGCCTTGTTTCAGGCTGGATTTCCAGGTCGTTGTTTTCACAGACGTTTTTCCGGTAACGATGTCCTTGATATCAACGGGATTTCCAGCATCGATTTCAAACGTTCCGTCTTCTGTAGCGATTACAACGAGATAGGGATCCTTGTGATACAGGACGCACTCGTCCTTGGTCCAGACCTTCGCTCCGACCTTTTGCGCCGCCAGGCGAATCAAGGCAGGTTGAAGCTGAGGGATTGCACAAAAAATCGAGTTGCCACGGCATACGACAGCGGCGGCTCCATTTGACCAGCGGGCGAGGATTTCATCGTCGCGTGCATTGGCGACACCAAGCAACATACCTTTTCGCGCTTGCCCCTCCCAGGTTTCCGGCAACCTCAACGAGGTTCCAAGGGATGTTGATGTCACTTTATTCTCGATGTCCTCAGGCAGTTCCTTCAGGTCAAACCCAGTCAATTGCGACACATTTTTCACCTCTGGCGCCCGATCGGGGTACGCCAATCCTGGAGCATAGCACCATACGATGAATCGGCCGGCTTCCTGCAAGGCGCGGATTGCATCGCGTTGCTGGTCATCAAGAACGAAGGCATTGGCCAAGACGATGACCTTGCCTTCGACCTTGCCGGACAAAACGTCTTCCAACAGGAATTGTCCGAACGTGGCTCCTGATCTGGCGCATTGCGCTCGCCCGTCGCTTACCAGCCTTCTCGTAATCCAGTTTGCGTCCTTGCCGTACATGGCGGTACGTTCATCGACGACCAATGCGACATCTGGCTTGAAGGGGGTTGGGTTTGCCGTCCTATAGTCGTCAACGGGCTGGAAAAGCTTCATTTGTGTCCAGAGTTCAGGATCGTTGAACCATCCCGAACCACCCAGGTCCATCCACCATGAAGCTTGGTTTCGGCAAGCCTGAGCACCGAGATTTCGCAACAGCATCTGCTGGGATTCCCAAAGATTCTTGGCTCGTTGCAGATGTCCTGGAAATGCTTCCGTGCTCAAGTGGGTCGAGGTATCGTCTTCGCAAAGCCAAAGTTTTCCGTGCATTGCGACGGATTCTGTCGAGGACATCGTCGGCGCGCTTCCCCCCAATTGTCGATCCTGGTATGAGATTGGGCTGCAAAGTATATCGATGTCAGGCGATTGCAGGATTTTACCCATTGCATAGTGTCCGCTTGCGCTCATGCGATTGAGCAATGAGAATTCGTGTGCGTAGCCATAGAAGAAGACGCTAAGCTTTTTTCCATTGGTTGCATTTCTGACTGACTTGGCGACCCTGCACACGGCATTTGCCATTTCGTCCTGCAAAAACTGGTTATGGTCTATCAGTTGCATGTGTGTTTCGGGATTGAGCAATCCACCCTTGACCGGGGCATTTATTCTGATGTCTGCAGGTGGGCATTCGGCGGTTGCCAGGGTTATCGTTGGATCTCTCCACGCTGCCTGGAGTGCCTGGTCAGTCTTATACTTGTTTGCGATCCAGTTTTTAAAAGCATCTTGTTCGCACTTTGAGTATCCGTGGTAATCATCGTTCCATGTTCTGAGGTAGAACCACTCTCCCGTGTGTTGGTTAATGGGGTGATATCCAGCCATGTTTTCCGGCCATCTTGCTTCCATGTATCGGATTTGCCTTTCCAACTTTTGGCAGGCGGCCTCAAGCCATTTTCTGCTTGAGATCGAGCCATTGATTTCATTTTTCGCCTTGACCCAAGCCATGGTTTCGGTTGGGTTTTCCTTGAGCCACCAGTCTGGCGGCCCTACCCAAAGCCTGGGGATCACTTTTGCATTGGGATTCATGACTAGGATTTCATTCATGCGCGACTCCACGACATCGTAGTCGCTGTCCCGTTCTTCCGTTTTGTTCCAGACCAATGGGAAAGGAATAGTGATGAAATCGACTCCTACATCCTTGGCAAGTTTGATTTGCGAATGGAACACTGACTGGTCTGGATTGTTCATTGCCTCGAATCTCCCAGCGGCGGCAAACGGGTTGCCAGGGCGATAAAACATGGCAACGGAGTGGTTTTCCACGTCAGATTTGACTTTATATTTCAGCCTGTATTTCCGTCCCCGCACCATTTCCATGCGAGGATTAGTCGTGAAAATATGGAAATCGTGCCAGCTCCCCTTGAATTCCTTGAAGGTCAGCTTGAGGCAACCTCCCCCATTGAAACCAGCATTGTCATCGATGGCAAGTTCCACGTCTTTGCCCAGGCGATCGGCAGGCCAATAGCCCCAATGCGCGCGGAAATCCCCCATTCCGCCAGAAAATCCATATTCGGGAAAGAGCTCTGCCCCCGACTCCAATTCGGTGACGCTCACATCGTCAAGCCAGATTGTGGCAGGCTTATGGTCAAACCTGAAATGCAAGGTGATCGGCTTGCAGTTTTCGAGTTGCGCCGTGAAGATCTCCTCGCATTGCATCCATTCCTTTCCGATGGTAACCCTGTATGCCCCTGGCGAATGGACGAAAAGCCAGCGCGGACGAACAGCTTGCCCATTGACGTGAATCTGGGGAACGCCTGCAGGGGACTTGACGCGGATCTCAGTCGCATGCGACAAAATTCCAAGCAACGAGATAGCACAAAGAAGGATTGTACGCATTTGATTCACCTAGTTTTTTTTGTGTTGAGTTCAGGAAACGATGTTATATGATAACGACTTGTTTTCACATTTCAATTCCAAAACATGATGTCGAATGCTGAATGCAGAATGCTGAAGGCGGAATGACCCGTCCGCCCCTGTCCGACCTGTCCGACCTGTCCGACCTGTCCGACCTGTCCGACCTGTCCGACCTGTCCGACCTGTCCGACCTGTCCGACCTGTCCGACTTGTCCGACTTGTCCCAGTCCCATTACCCCACCCCGCCAGAAAAAAAGCATGTCACATGCCATTTGAGTACGAAACCGATGATTTTTTAACGGAAAATCTGACCTTCAATTCCACGAAATTTGATTGGTCAATCTAATGGATTATGGTTTAGTCAGCTAGAATTTAAAGCAATATTGTTGAAATCACGATTTTCGGAGGCAAGCAATGAGAAGCATCTTATCATTGATGATGGTATTTGGATTGGCGACCCATGGCATTGACTTGTATGTATCGCCTGTTGGCGACGACGGAAATGCAGGCACTAGGGAGAACCCACTCAAAACGCTGGTTCGCGCCCGGGATTTGATTCGACTGAGGAAACAGAATGAACCCGCACGGGTGATTCTACTGAATGGCATCCATAAGTTGTCAGAGCCATTTGTGCTTGACGAACGTGACGGCGGAACCTCTACTGCGCCTGTTACCTATGAAGGGGAATCGCTGGATGCGATCATCAGCGGCGGGGAATCCATCCCCGGCAATGCCTGGCAGCAAGGGGCAAACGGAGTATGGACCGCCAAGGTTGACTGGCCCAAAGACAAGATTCCATTTGTTCAGCTTTGGGTTGACGGACGTCGCCTGGTCAGGGCAAGGACTCCCAATCAAGGAGAGTACTTTTTCTATAGGCGTGCAGTTCCCAGGACACCGGAGCAAAAGAGATTCACCAAGTCCTTTGTCATCAGAAAACAAGACATGCCCGATTGGATGCTTGACCCTGGCGTCGCCTTCGTCGGCTACCCGCATTGGTCCAACAAGTATGCCTACATCGAATCCTATGATGCTGAAACAGGCGAAGTATCCTTTGTCGGTAACGACTTTGCGATGCATTGCGTTGAAAAGGATGGCCGCTACTACCTGGAGAACCACATCAAGGCTCTTGACATTCCCGGGGAATGGTACTTTGACGAGGCAGCGTCGACATTGCATGTCATCCCCCGGGAAGGCGTTGATTTGCGCAAGAGCCAGGTGGTTTACCCCGTCGTTCGGCGAAATTTGATTGTAATCAATGGTTCTCACGAAACCGGCAAGTTGGTGAAGAACCTCCATTTCAAGAACCTGACGTTCATGCATACGGACGCCCACATCGATTCGTCCTACAAGCATAGCGTTCAAGGGGCGCACGTTCAACAAGGGGCATTGCTGGCGTACGGACTTCATGACAGCTCGGTAACGGATTGCGAATTTGTCCATCTTGGAGAGCACGGCATTTCGCTTTTGGAGGGATGCCAGCGGAACGTCATTCGCGACAACCATATCCACGACTTGGGCGGAGGCGGCATCTACCTTTCCGTCGAGGTCCCGAAGATCTGAAACGATTCCGTGGGAACGAACCACAACACGGTCGAAAACAACCTCTTGCATGACGGAGGTCACATCTATCGCCATGCCTGCGGAATCTTCCTCGGTGGGAGCGCATCATACAATACCTTGTCCAACAACGAGATATGCAATTTTAGCTGGGATGGTGTCCACCTGGGCTGGAGCTGGTCGGGAACCAACAAGACCCTAACACACCACAATACGGTCTCCTGGAACCATATCCACCATATCGGAAACGGAGTCCTTTCCGACTTGGCTGCAATCTACACCTTGGGACAGCAGCCGGGTACGGTCATCCAATACAACCACATCCACCACATCTCAAGAAACAATGGAGGCTATGGCGGATGGGGAATCTATCCCGATGCAGGCAGTTCGTACCTGACGATCGATTCCAATCTTGTGCATGATACGGAAGATGGAGGCCTTCACATGCATTGCTATAGCCAACCGCATGACGATGTGGTGACCAACAATATCTTCGCATACTCGGAAGCATGCCAAATGATCAGGGGAAACCAACTCGATCCAAAGGAAGGCCTGCACGTCGAACTCGAAAGAAATATCATCTGCCACGAAAAAGGACGACTCTATGGAGGTAGCTGGACAAAGGACGGAAAATTTTCGACTGACCGCAATCTTCTCTGGGGACATGGAAACGAATGCTCGTTTAACGGCAATGACCTGAAGATATGGCGTGAGGCCGGGCGAGACGTGAATTCAGTGGTAGCCGACCCGAAGTTTGTTGACGCAGACAACAGGGATTTTCACCTGTTGCCCGATTCCCCTGCATTGGCTCTTGGATTCAAGCCATTTCCATACGAGCAAGCAGGCATCCAGGGGAATTCCCGGTTGCAAAAACTTGCCTCCATGATTGTTCCCCGTGAAAAGGAGTTGGTTGAACGGCCAACCATCGGGGCTATTTCGGAGGATTTCGAGTCGCTCAAAGTCGGTCAGATCCCTGAGGTTGGGTCTGTTTACATCGAGCGTGAAGATGCTGGGATCGCTGTGAGCGACGAGCAGGCAGCCAGCGGCAAGAAGTCATTGAAGTTTATTGACAAGCCCGGCCAAAAGCATGGCTACAATCCACACTTTGCGTACTATGTCAATTGGGCTTTGCCTGGCCGCAAGGTCATTGGCAAGTTCAAGGCCTATTTGACTGAAGGGACGATTCTTGAACATCAATGGCGAGACTGGACGCACTCTCCGTTCGTGCCAGGCCCTACCATTCTGATCGGCGGAGATGGAACGCTTGCCGCAGGAGGAACGGCATTGGCAAAAGTCCCCCACAACACTTGGATCGAAATCCAGATCGAGTACGAAAAGTCAACCTGGTCTCTGCAAGTCATCGTGCCCGGCGAAACCACAAAGCGCTTCGCGGGATTCAAGACGTCTGACGATTTCAAGCGATTGACCTGGATCGGCTTTGTTTCCGCAGCTACGGACAAGGACATCCATTTCTATCTTGACGACATTTCAATCAAGTGAGGAGAACGCCGCCTTGCAGTTTTTCAACCAAGAAAAGAAGGACAAGATCTGAAGACCTTGTCCTTCTTTTCTTAAATCTGGTGGGCGACACAGAACTCGAATCTGTGGCCTCTACCGTGTCGAGGTAGCGCTCTAACCAACTGAGCTAGTCGCCCGATAAAATCCAGGTTGTTTAAAATGGTGGGCGACACAGAACTCGAATCTGTGGCCTCTACCGTGTCGAGGTAGCGCTCTAACCAACTGAGCTAGTCGCCCTTATTTTGTGTGTTTACTTTACTACGACTTCGTGAGTTGTCAAACAAAGCGAAGCGAAAAAAATCAAGATTTCTTCTTCGCTTTGGATTTGGGTGGCAGTTTGCCTGTTTCGAGGTCTTCCATGTCCAGGGTTTGGAAGAAGATGTTCTGCATCATGTTGATCAAGGCGAGCCGCGCTTCCAGGTTAAGCTGGACTTCGGCGAATTCGTCAAGGACGGTCTTCCAATATCCGTGGATGTCGCCGGTAGCGAGTTCTTCCAGCGAGCTTTTGGAGATTTTCTTGATCAAGGAGGCGTCCCATGAAGAGAGGCGATTCCAGAATTCCTGGAGTGTCCCGTCGATCGTCAAGGTTCTGTCTTCCTCGTAGTTCAGCTTTTTGATCAGGCTGTTGAGGTTTTTCCTCAGCGTGGGATTCGCCTTCATTGCGGAGCCGACTTTTGGCCAATCGATGCGTGACAGGAGCAAATCCGCCGCATTTTGGGACTCGCTGAGTTTCTTTTCCATTTCATTTCGCTCTTCGATCATCTGGTCGCGTTGCTTTTCGGCGGCCTGAGCTTTTTCCTCCAGTTGACGGTTTGCGAACCTCTGCTCCTCGTAGCGCGTCTGCCAGCTTTGGAGTTCCTTTGTGATGCGATCCAAATCGCCTTGGATACGAGCCTTTGCGCGACCCGCCTCTTCCCGGAGCTGGGTTTCGAAATCCTGCTGCTTTTCGTTCGCCTGCAAGGCCTGCTGGATTGAGCGACGGCTCTCGGCCTGGGCACTTTCAAGGCGGCGCTGCAACAATTCGCCGTCCTGGCGCAATTGGCGATTCTGCTTTTTCAGTTCCTGCAACTCAGCAGCGTCTTCAGTCTGCTTGCCGCGCAAACGAACCGCTTCGGCGGACAATTGCTCGTTCTTGCGGTTCAATTCTTCGACCTTGCCTTCCAATTCCTTCAGTTTCTCAACCAATTCGGCGCTGCCTGCTTGATTGTCCAGGATCTTCCCGGCTTGTTCATGGGTGAACTTCAATGGGCTGAAGCAAAGCAAGATGCGCCAGAGGTCAAGGTCTTCGATCTTGAAGAAGGCGTCCATCTTTTCGTCCGGAAGAACATAGTCGTCCTCGCCGAGCCCTTTTTCCTCGCGATAGGACTTGTATTCGTCTGAATGGAAGTAGTTTTCCAAATTGTCATGCAATGACGTGTGGACAGGATACCAAGCTGCGAAGACGCCGTTGCACACGGCTTCCGAGAAGTCGGACTTCTCGGCTTCGCGATTGATGATTTTCTCGAATCGGTCGCGCTTGTTGGGATCCAGGCGATATCCACCGATAGTACACATCTTATGAAGGTTGGCGTTCGCATTGATGTACGCCAACAAGACGGACCAAGGCAAGTCCCTGACCATCTGGGAGTACACTTCAGACAAATTCACGCCCTGGATTTTTTCATTGTTTCCCAGCATCCAGGAGAGTCTCCTTTTCCTTTTCCATCATTTGTTCTACGCTAACGACAAACGACGCACACATTTGGCGACGCAACGAATACTCAAGCTTCGGCAAGGTCATCTCAAGGGTCAATGCCAAATCCGCCTCGTCATTCTCCAAGGCCTTGGCAAGACACGTGCGACACAAGACAACAGCCTCGCGCCAACGATCCTCCTGGCACAACAAGGCAATGCGACTCATCGTGTCGTCACTCTCAATTTGGTGGTCAACCTGTTGCTGTGTCTGCTGCTGCTCACGGGAAGCCTGGCGAGCAAGCTTGCGCTTCTGCTTCCTGTCAACGACAATGTCGTCGTCATAATCTTCGAAATCTGATTGCTTCTTGCCCATCAAATCACTCACTCGCCTTGATCGCCGTGCCCTTTACGAGCTTAATCCCCCAACATCAACCATCGACTCACAACTCGCAAGCAAAAAAAAATCCATCCCCAGCTTAGCAGATGGAATTGCAACTTGTTTCCACAGTTCGTCTTCAGGTCTTGAGTCAAAATTGGAGGCGCGAACCGGATTCGAACCGGTGAATAAAGGTTTTGCAGACCTTTGCCTTACCACTTGGCCATCGCGCCTTGAATAGATTTGTTTGAATAATCTACACCCCTTTCGGATAATTGCCAATCAAATAAATGTGTTTTTTAGAATTTTTCTTGAAAATATCTCCAAGGCGGATTGGTTGCATAAAATGCCAGCCAGCCAACATGCCTGCGACATAGTTGGCTGGCTGGGAGGGATTATTGGGTTCAGGTTATGGCTTAGCCTGCCTGCACCTGGATCTTGCGCGGCGCAAGTTCCTTGAGCTTCGGCAGGTTCAGCCTGAGGATTCCGTCCTTCATCGTTGCCGTGATGGCAGCCGCATCGATGGTATTTCCCAGGGTGAATTGCCGTTCATATGACTTGTTCATGTAGAATTCGGCCTTGGCGGGCTTGCAGTCGCACTGCTCTCTTGCCTCGGTGTTGCCTCGAATGGTCAGGGTATTTCCCTGAAGGTCGATGTCAACCCCCTTTTCGCCGACTCCCGGCATTTCCGCCACCAAGTAGACGTTGGATTCGGTTTCCATGATGTCAACCCTTGGGGTGACCTGCGTGATATCTTTTCCTTGTACTTGTTTTTGTTCTGTCATGATCGTGTCTCCTGCTTGTTTTGTGTCTTGCTTTTATTCTCCAACCACTGAGATTTTCTTTGGCATGATTTCCTTCGACTTGGGAAGGACAACCTTCAGGATGCCGTTTCGATACTTTGCTTCAACGGCGTCGGCGTCGACCTTGAAAGGCAGGCTGAAGCTTCTTGCGAATGTCCCTTCTCCTCGTTCCTGCCTCAAGAACGTGGCGCCTTCGGGCAGGGGATCCGCTTCGCGTGTTCCGCGAACCGTCAGGGTGTCCTGCTTGGCGGTCACCTCGAGCTTGTCGGCAGACATTCCCGGGACCTCGAACTCGAACTCAATCCTGTCATCGCCGGTCCAGACGTTCGCAGGCGGGAAATCCCCTCGGCGGTAGTTCAGTCCAGACAGAAACTCGCTGATTCCATTTTCAATGCCGAACAGATCTCTCCACGGATCAAATAGCGCTGTTCCACTTGCTTTCCACATTGTCATACCTCCTTGTTAATGAATGTGAATAATTGTTTCTTCGGTTAGCGTAACCGATTCTATAATTGAATTACAATTGATATACAAGCAAATAGCGTGCCAATTTGTTTTGAGGGAGTTTGTACTGGTGTTGATGAAGTTGGCTGTGACAAATCGTCCCAGCTTTGGGCAAATTGTCCCAGTTTGCTGGATGAAATGCATTTGTTTTGTCGCGTGGAGGGGATACAGTACCTGATTCCGAAAATATCATGTCCACACAACAGGTTACAGGTCCAATGGCAGTCAATCTCAACCATCTTGAAGGCAGGAAGTTTTGCGTGGTATTCGTCAAGGTTCTCGATCCGACGGCAAACAAGGTACAGCTCCAGTGCCTTCGCGGACGGGCTTCCGTTGACAGGGGGAAGGTATCGGTCATCGACAAGAACGGCGCCACCTTTACCATACCTAGTATTTCAGTTGCCAACATCCTGCCTTCCGACGGGACGCAACTTCTTCAGGACGCCGAGTATTTTGTCCTCATCAAGGTGGACGAGAACATCGAATTGTTCAACCGGAATCAGGATCCCTACCTTTAATTGACCTATGGAACCGTCTGCTTTTGAGCAACTCAACCCCAACCATGCGATCCTTTGGCTGGAAGAGGCATTGCAGATCCCCCTGGAGACCTTCGCCAGACCCTGCAACAGCCATATCAACAGGGTCTATGAAATGACGACTCGGGACGGGATTCAGTTCTTCGCCAAGTTCTATCGTCCCGGACGCTGGTCGGTCGAGGCAATCAGGGAAGAGCATGAGTTTTTGCTGGATTGCGACGAGTCCGGGCTTCCCGTCTCGGTACCGGCCGCCTTCGATTCCGGCGATACGATTTCGGTCAATGACGGGATTCCCTTCGCGGCTTTTCCGAAGATTTCCGGGCGTCCGCTGGATCCATCAGGTCTTGGCCATTGGCGAAAACTCGGTTCGCTGCTGGCTCGGGTACATAATGCCGGCGAACTGCAAAAAGCGCCCAGTCGAGGCACGCTGCTGCCAAATCGGCAAACGCGAAAAGACCTCGACTATATCGCCCAATTCGCGCAAATCCCAAAAAGCAAGGAAGCCGAATTCCTGAACCTGGCTGAACAAGCGCTGAAAATATGCGAAAAGGCTTTCGAGCGCAACCCGAAAATCCAGAGGATCCATGGGGATTGCCACAGGCAAAATATCATTGTCGATGAAGACGGGACGATCTCATTGATCGACTTCGACGACATGCTCAACGGACCGCCCGTCCAGGACCTGTGGATGCTGCTGCCGGACAAGCCGGAAAACTGCAGGGACCTCATCGGGGATTTCATTGACGGATACAGGGACTTCAGGTCGTTCAGCCAGCGTGATCTCAATCTGATCGAACCGCTTAGGGTCATGAGAATGCTCTACTTCATCGCATGGTGCGCAAGGCAAAAAAGCGACTACTGCTTCAAGACCAAGTTCCCGGAATGGGATACCGAGGAGTACTGGGTCGAGCAAATCGAGGCATTCAGGCTTCAATTGGAACGCCTGAATGGCCCGATTCGTTTCTAGAAAACGCCAAAATCAAACTCTTGCGATAAGTTCCCCGGCAGCATCGACAAAGGATTTGCCAACGTATTTTCCTGCCGTTTCCGACGATGGCGACGTTTCGTAACCGCCGCGTTCGTAGTGCTCGGGATATCCTACGTATCCGACCGCGCCTTGGGCAAGCGCCACCGGAACGGTCACGGCGTACTTGGATCGTTTCTTGATGTCCTGGCCGATTTCCGTGAAAGGCTCTGCGGGTATGGAGACAAAGCACGCTTGCTTGCCCAGCCTGATGGCAAGCATCCGGAGCAATCTCTTGGGCCGTGGCGGCCTGTCGTGGCATTCGATCAGCCTTTTTGCGAAGTACTTGAGTACGAATGGATGCTTGCGGGCGATGTCTTCGCTGGTGAAATCCCGTCCGTCTTCCATTTCCTCGTCCTTGTACTTTTCATAGACCTTGAGCGCCTCCGTGTATTGATCGTCTCCGACCTCGTAGTAGGGGACTTCCACGATGGTATTGACAACGGCAATGTCAGCCACCTCAAGGGGCAGGAGCTGGTAGAGGGCGGCGTTGATCACGGCGGCATACCCCTTGCCGATCCGGCAGGCTTCGGCGTATGAGGTCTGGTCGGCGCCAGTCGCCACGTTGAAGTGATTGATGTTGCCTTGCGGTCCAACGAGCGTGACGACCGGGATGTCATACCCGATTTCAGCTTGGATGGCGCATTCCATGCGTCCCGGCCAATCGGCCGACACGATGTTTCCTCCAATCGTATCGGTGTGGTTGACGATGTTCGCCATCAGCAGGGCGAGTCGTCCCGCCTGGCGCACGGCGAAGAGCTGGATGTCATAGTCCACATTGCCTTCGGGACGGTCGATTTCAGGATTGAGTTTTCCCGGATTGGTGAGAACGATGCCTGATTTCATCCAGTATCGTCGATTGAAGGCAAGCGTCGTGCACTGTGTTTTTGCATGCAGGAGTTCTGCCGGCGCCATGCTGTCAGCGGCGCGCTTGAGAGCGTTAATGGTTTTGGCGACCAGTTCGTCCACGTATTTTGCATAACGCGAATCAATGTAAGGTCCCGTGTGGGTATGCGTGGCGGCGAACATCACGTTGTCCGCAAAGTCGAGTCCTGCCTGTTTCGCCTCGGCAATCATTCGCTCGACCAGCTCGTGCGAGAGCATGCACAGGTCGTAGGATACAAAACCCGCCATGGTCGTTCCCGTTCGGAAGAGGACGGCTTTGAGTGCCAAGTCGTCGTAGGCGCCTTTGTTGGGTCGTGGATTGAAGTATCCGCGCAAGGGCAAGCCATACGCGGGGGTGATGATTTCCTTCGCAAAGCCGAATTCCAGGGTCATCGTTCAACTCCTTGCTTGCTGAATACGTTTGGACAGGTTGGAGCTTGCCAATCCTCAATGAAAAAAAGCCCTTCGGAGGTTTGTCCGAAGGGCTTGTAAAGGATGGCTGCCTCACTAGGACTCGAACCCAGACAAACTGAACCAGAATCAGTTGTGCTACCATTACACCATGAGGCACCTTGGCTGCCCGACCAGGACTCGAACCCAGACAAACTGAACCAGAATCAGTGGTGCTACCATTACACCATCGGGCAACTTTAAAAAAGCAACTGCATAAAATATCATCCACACCACAAAAGTCAAATCAAGCCATACTGTTTTTTGCGGATAAAGTTGAAACTAAAATTTAATGCAATAGCTTAAGCAATTCGCCTATTCCTTCTACACAATACATTCACAAACAGGCATACGAAAAACAATGAAGAAAACCCTATCGCTCAATGGTACCTGGCAACTTCGTCAATGCGATTCGGAACTCAAGACCGAGGCGACAGTTCCAGGAGTCGTACATCTCGACCTGCTGAAGGCAGGACTCCTGCCACCTATCGAATGGAGGGACAACGAACTCAAAACACTCTGGGTCTCGCAAAAAGACTGGGAGTACACAAGGACGTTTGACGTGGACGAGGACTTCCGGAAGGCAGACCAGCTTATCCTCAAATGCGATGGACTCGATACGCTGGCGATCGTCGTCATCAACGGTATCGAAGTGCTGAAGGCAGACAATATGTTCCGTGTCTGGGAAGCCGATGTGGCGGCGGCGCTGAAGCCGGGACGAAATACCATAACGGTAACCTTTGACAACTGCGTCGATGCCTGCGCCAAGGGGGAGGCGATCAAGCACCTCCCTGCCTGGAACTGCTTCTCGCCGCTTTACAAGGGGAAAAGCTGGCTCAGGAAGATGCCATGCTCATTCGGTTGGGACTGGGGACCGATGGCGGCAACATGCGGAATCTACAGGGACATGCAAATCATCGCATACAACAAGGCAAAGATTGACGACGTGCTGATCCTCCAGGACCATCGCGACAACGGCGACGTGGCGCTGGATGTTCGCATCAGGACCGACAATGTCGGCAAGGGAGTTTCCGGCACCCGTTTGTCAGTCAAGCTCGAATCGATCGGTCATGGCGATGCTCCCCTGGTCGAATCAGCATCCGCCTCAGCCGAAACGCGCCTTGAGCTGATTGTCCGCAATCCGAGGCTTTGGTGGTCCAATGGCCTTGGTCGCCAGGACCTGTACCGCATAACGGTCGAGCTTCTCGATGCAGACGGCGCCTTGCTGGACAGCTGGGCATCGACCCTTGGCCTGCGCAAGCTGGAATTGGATCGTCATCCCGATGAATGGGGTGAATCATTCCAGTTCAAGGTCAATGGAAAGGCCTTTTTCGCCAAAGGCGCCAATTGGGTGCCTGCGGACTACCTGATTCCAAGGATCACGACTGAGGACTATGAACGGCTTATCGGCGACGCAGCCAAGGCGAACATGAACATGCTCCGGCTCTGGGGAGGCGGATTCTATGAACAGGACGACTTCTACGACCTCTGCAACAAGCTGGGAATCCTCATCTGGCACGACTTCATGTTCGCATGCTCGACATATCCCACCTTCGACAAGCAATTCATGGACAATGTCCAGGCGGAATTCCAGGATAATCTAAAGCGGATCAGGCACCATCCGTCGCTGGCCATCCTCTGTGGCAACAACGAATTGGAGCAAGGGCTGGTGGCTGACGAATGGACATCGTCGGCAATGTCCTGGAAAGACTACTCGCGGCTGTTTGACGAGGCATTGCCCAAGGTTTGTTCGGAACTGGCTCCGCAAACCCCGTACTGGCCTTGCAGCCCGCACACGCCCATTGGCGACAGGCGGAATTTCAACGACCCGACATGTGGCGACGCCCACTGCTGGACGGTCTGGTTTGGCGGCCAGCCCTTCGAGTCCCAGCGTACCTGGAACCATCGGTTCATGTCAGAATTCGGCTTCCAGTCCTTCCCGGAACTCAGGACGGTTGAGTCGTTCACCGAGCCTGCAGACCGCAACCTGACCTCTTACATCATGGATTTCCACCAGCGCAGCGGCGATACGGGCAACAGGAAGATATTCGCCTATCTCCTCGATTGGTTCAAGCTTCCCCATGGACTTGAGGAAACCCTCTGGCTGACGCAAATCTCCCAGGCGATGTGCATCCAATACGCCTGCGAACATGCCCGAAGGATGCAACCGAGAATGATGGGCGTCCTCTATTGGCAAATCAACGATATCTGGCCCTGCGCCTCCTGGTCGTCGATCGATTCCTTCGGACGTTGGAAGGCGCTGCACTACCTGGCAAAGCGATTCTTCGCGCCAGTTCTTGTCTCGCTGCTGGAAACTGATGGCGGAAACCATGTGGAAATCCATCTCTCCAACACCTCGTTCGAGAAGGCGGACGACCTGACCGTCAACTGGAGCATCTGCACGCTGGACGGAACACCAGTGGATTCCGGCGAACTCAACTACAACGCAATGCCTCAGGCCAATGCGAAAGTCGCGGACATCGATTGCAAAAACGCATTGGCGACCTGGGGAAAACGAGGCCTGATCTTCCATGCCAAACTCGTCAAGGACGGCAAAACGATCTCCAGAAACCACTATACCTTCGCCAAGCCGAAACACGTGGACCTGAAACAGCCGAAATTTGACTATTGCGTTCGAACCTGCAAGGACGGAAAGTACGCATTGGAACTGAAAGCCGATTGCCCTGCCCTTTTCACCAGGCTGGAAATCAAGGACGCCGAAGTGATCTTCTCGGACAACTTCTTCTTCCTGCCTGCCAACGAGAAGGTCGAGATCGCCATCGAGCCAAGATCGCCGCTTTCCCTGGAAGAGGTGCGCGAACGACTCACGATCCATTCGCTTTACGACAGCTATGCGCACTGTTAAGGCAAGGAGCCCGAAATCGTGGAAACCAAGACATTCATGGCAATTGGAGGACATGTTGGCGACATGGAGCTGACCGTGGGCGGCGTCCTATCAACCCTGTCGCTCTCGGGATATCGCATTGTTACTGTCGCCCTGACAGCAGGCGAAAAGGGAAATCCGCCTCATCTGACCACGGATGAATACAGGAAGCAAAAGATCGGCGAGGCGGCTGCATTCGCCACGATGCTTGGCGGAATATCGGAAGTGCTACCCTACGACGATGGCCTGCTCCCGGTTGACGACACGGTCAAGTTCCAGGTTGCGGATTTGATTCGCAAGTACAAGCCTGTCAGGATTTTTACCCATTGGCAAAACAGCTTTCACAAGGATCACAAGGCCTGCAATCAAATCGTCAAGGACGCCCAGTTCTATGCCGCCCTGCCCGGCTTCCGGCGCGAACTCCCGCCACATTACGCAGGCGGTCCCTACTATGCGGAAAACTGGGAGGACGCAACGGATTTCCAACCATACGCCCTCTACAAGATTCCACGGGAGGGCTTCGAGCTCTGGCAAAAGGCGATCCAAACCCAGTGGTTTGCCATCAACAGCAAGGACTTCAAGTACTACGAATATTATTGTTCTCTCAAGGCGGCAAGGGGAAAGCTGGCAAGGTCAGACTATGCCGAGGCTTTCGATCTCGATCCGCATCACAAGACAATCGTCATCGACACTCAAAAACTCTAGAGGAAAAGGAACGGAAGATGATCATCGAACTGGATTTCACGGGACAAGTCGCGATTTGCACAGGAGGCGCTTCGGGAATGGGCTTGCTCGCAGGGCAGAAACTCGCAGCCTCGGGCGCCAGTGTCGTGCTGGCTGACATTGACGAGGAAGCCGTCATGAGGGAAGCAGAGGCAATAAGGAAACACGGCTTCGAGGCAACTGGTGTCGCCTGTGATGTCAGGGACTTCGCGCAAGTTGACGCAGTCGCCAAGCTCGCCATCGAGAAGTATGGGAAGATCGACATCCTGATCAACGCCTGCGGTGGCGCGTCGTCCAGAATGCGCAACTGCAAGGATGCGTTCCGCGACCGCGATCCCGAGATCATCGCCTGGGGGCTTGATGTCAACCTGAAGGGGACGCTTTTCTTCATCAGGGCATGCATCGGCAATATGCTTGACAACAAGCACGGCGTGATCATCAACTTCGGTTCCGTCTCTGGCGAGGAAGGCTCGCCGGGATGCATGGACTACGCGGCCGCAAAATCCGCCATGCATGGAATCACCAAGTCCATTGCTACGCTGGGCGCCGGAAAAGGCGTCCGCTCCTGCTGCATCGTACCAGGTCCTGTACTGACAAGGCCCGGAATGGCGGGAATGAAGACAGCAATCGGAAGAGCTGCTGAACCTTGGGAACTGGTGGATTTCATCCTCTATCTCTGCGATGACAAGCATGGCGGCTTCATCACGGGATCCTCCCATCTCCTGGACGGCGGAAGGCTCCTGGCGCAATTCTGACCAGAAGCCAGCCGAATTTAACCTAAAAAAGCAGTTGACGCCATGGCAACAGTTTGAGTACGAGCACCCCGGGTGCTCGTACTCAAGCGATGTCGCCGCTAAAGCGGCTAAACATGACGTATTCCTAGCCAGGTGGGTCTAACGGTCTGACAGGGTCTGACGGGCCTGACTGGTCTGACGGGCCTGATAGGGTCTGAGTCTGGGCGAAATTCATCTGGCGGAATGCCGACGGCAAGCGGGGAAAGCTTGCCGCTTGACAGAAAACAACCGTTAAAGCGGCTGATTTCGAATAAACAGAGCGAAAATCCTCCGACCGACCTTGCAAAAAAAGGACGGAACAGGTAAGTTAACATCGGCTTCGTTTTAGTGTAAACTCGGTGCTGTCAAGACCTAAAAAACAAGGAGTGTCCCCATGTTTACGTCTCTTCGCTTGCAATACCCCCCCTCGCGTCCGCATAAGCGCTTTACGCTGATTGAACTGCTGGTGGTGATAGCGATCATCGCCATCTTGGCGGCGATGCTCCTGCCGGCTCTGGGCAAGGCGCGTGCCAAGGCTCGAGCCATTTCCTGCACCAGTAACCAGAAGCAGATCGGCGTCGGCATGACCATGTATTCCGATGACAACACGGATTACTTTCCCCATACCGGGTACTTCGCATCGGGTGAACCACCGCAAAACCTGTCCATTCCGCCGCACCAGTTGATGTTAGGCTATGTTGGCGACAAGAAAATCTTCCAGTGCCCCGGCGACCCGGCTTTGGACAAGAGCAAGACCTACACCAGTCCCTATGCGATTGGTGCCAGCATCGTGGTGCGTCCGAGCTATTGGTGGGCCTTTGCCAACCGGCCGGATTTCCCGGACAGGAATTACAGCTGCATGTTCAACGAGTATACGCTTGTGAACGCCGGCGTGCGGCGCCTGGCGGTCGTTCAGCCATCAAATTACGGCTACATGTCGGATGGCTGCATATCGCTCAATGGCTGGAGTTGGAAGTCGATAAATGTCTATGACGCCAGCCTGACCGGCTGGTCCATCCGCTTGGACTTTCTGCATGGCGATTATGTGAACTTTCTTTATGGCGATGGCCACTGCAGCCAAGTCAAGCCCCAGGCATGGTCATCCGTCGGCGCCAAGACCACCGATGTGCAGTAAACGCATGCCGAGCGAATGGCACAACGCCCACGCCGGCTCCTTACCGGCGTGGGTGTATTTTTTTCTCCAATGGATGTTTATGCCGGTTATCCCAACTATGCTCAATTATCAATGGGTGACCGGCTCCTAAGTTATGCTTTCCATGTGTTTTGTCTCCATGTTGTCGCATTTCAATTCCAATGAGGACAGAAGATGAAATCACTTAATTGTGCATTGGTCGCATTGACGGCTTGTTTGTTTGCTTCCGCCCAGAACCTGGTACAGAACTCGTCTTTCGAGGCGGTTGATTCCCATGGTCATCCTGTAGGCTGGATAGTATCGCCAGGGAAAGCCAATGCTGACATCAGTGTTATCGAAGGGGAATCGATGTCAGGTTCCCGCTGCCTTCAAATCAAGAATCCCACCGGCTATGGGGCGCACATTTACGGTTCCATTTCCCAACGGCTGCCACCATTGATGCTATCCGGAAAGGAGTACACCATTTCCTTCTACGCCAAGTCCGCCAACCCTGGCTATGTCTGGTATGGCGGCGGGCAATCCTGGCGCTTCAGGAAAAGGCTGGAACTGCCCAATGACGAATGGACACGGGTCTCCTTTACCATCAGGCCAGAAGACAGGGACATGCCCTTCGAATTCCGAATCAACACCGACAGCAAGACGGACGGCGTCTTGATCGACGACGTCCAGATCGAAGAAGGCACACAGGCGACGCCGTACGTCTGGCTGCCGCCGCTTCAGGAAAACCAGGCGAGATTGGCGCTGCTGCCCTTCCACACCTCGCCAAACCTGGTCAGCAATCCGTCCTTCGAAAAGCTGTCCGCCATACGGCCCCAGGACTGGGTCTGGGACAAGAGGAATACCGATTCCACCTGCGAAGTCATCCACGAAGACGTGCCAAATGGAAGCAATGCCCTTAGATTCACCAACAAGACAGGCTACGGAGCACACGTCTATGGATGGTTCGGACAACTGGGAAGCATCAAGGTCAAGCCGGCGACAAAGTACACCATCGCCCTTACCGCAAAAAGCAGCAATGACAGGGCGGCATGGTTCGGCGGAGGCGACGGCTGGGTCTTCAGGCAGCGAATACCGAAAACCGACGGCAAATGGAAACGGATCTCCTACACGTTCACCACCAGGGAGGATGAAACAAGCTTCCCGCTGATGCTGGTCGTCGAAAACGTCGTAGAACAGCTGGATGTGGACGAATTCATCTTCGTAGAAGGCGAACTCCCAGCCTCGACTTGGACGCTGGAAAATCCCGTGGACGAGATATCGTTCAAACCGGTGACGACGGCGCTGCACTACCACAGGAACAGCGCCTTTCTACCCTATTGGGACAAGGAATCATACCCACAGGACGAGTGGCTTTTCACGGATAGCGAAATTCAGTTTAATGGATTTATCGGGCTCGCCAAGCCCGCCAAGGACGTTGTGGCGAATATCGTCATCTTCGACCAGGATGGCAAGGAGCTTGCCTCGACCCAAGCCAAGCTGCCGAACCATGACCTTCCTGCCTGGAATGCAACGCTGACCTGCAATCCAGGAGACACCTCAACAGGAAAGATTACCGTCAAGACGACGCTCAAGGCGGGCGATGAAACCTTGGCCGCAGCCGAACGGACAGTCAACCTGGTCAACGCCAAGTCGATTCTCGCCAAGACTGAGCTGCTTCGCAGGCGCAACGACGCCTTGCAGGCAAAGGTCGATTCGCTCAAGGATCTTCCCAGGCCATCGATGCCGAGACTGGCGCCGATCATCGTCAAGAGATTCCTGGACTACCAGCCCGACAATATCAGGGCAAAGCAATGCAACCGCGCCTGGTTCGAACTGGCGAAACTGGAGCAGATCCTGGACGAATACGAGAAGACTGTTGACGGCATGGTCGCAGGGACCATCCCGCTCCCGCCGCCGGTTCCCACCTATCAGACCAGCAAGATTACCGTCGATGGCACGTCAAGCAAGGCGACAGTCAGGCTGCCGGATGGCACCCTGGATGAAAACTTCCCCGTCTTCTTCACGGGGTATGGGCATTTCAGTCAGGTTCGCAAGGATGTGGACGTATTCCCGGACTACGGCGTCAACTACATCCAAGTCGAGCACGGTCCCACCTCGATGCTTCCCAACGAGACCGATGTCAGGACAGATGCAATTGAGCGCTTCTTCATCCAGGTCGCCAAGCGGGCCGAAAAATCCAATGTCTCGATCACGTTGCTTCTTTCGCCCCATTATTTCCCCCGCTGGGCATTGGAGAAATATCCCCATCTGGAGGATTGCACAGGTGGCTTCTTCAAGTACTGCACCCATGCCCCCGAATCGCGAGCCGTCATTGAAAAGTACCTGCGCAACGTCATCCCCATGATCAAGGACCTGCCTGCGATCCATTCGCTTTGCCTGTCCAATGAACCGATTTGCGTGAATTCTGAAAATTGCAGGGTCGTCAAGGAAATTTGGCCGAAATGGCTGGAAAAGCGCCATAAGACCCTGGACGAACTCAACGCCAAGTGGGGAACAGAATACAAGTCGTTTACCGAAATCCCGATTCCTACTCCCACGCCAAAGTACCCGATGACGCAGCTGGCATACGACTACACCCAGTTCAACCAGGAAACGTTCGCCGAATTCCACTCCTGGATGGCAGGGGTCGTCCACGAGATGGCGCCGCACATTCCCGTCCATGCGAAGATCATGATGTCCGCGCACTTCGGCAGGAGCGCCGCGGGAATCTGGTCTGTTTCACCTGAATTGTTCGGCGAGCTGTCCCAGTACAACGGCAACGACGCCTGCAATTGGACAAGCGGACACAGCCTCTACTACAGTACCTGGAACAGCTACTTGAGAGCCTATGACTTCCAAAAGTCCGTGGCGGACAAACCAGTCAACAATACCGAAAACCACTTGATCTTCGACCGAGACTTCAACGACTATTGGCCAATCCACTGCTACACGGCGCATATCCAAGGTGCGATACATGGCCAGACCTGCAGCGCAATGTGGGTCTGGGAACGCACTAACGATCCTGCTTCGGACCTAGCAGGAAGCGTCCTCCACAGGCCTCGCCACATCCTGGCGGTCTCCCAGGCGGCAATGGACCTGATGAGGAACGCCTACCAGGTTACCGCCCTCCAAAAGGCAACGCGCAATGTGGCGCTCGTATGGTCCAATTCCTCGGACCACTACGGAAATGCACCGCAAATGCAAACCCTCGGCAACGCCTGGACGGCCCTTGTATTTCTGGACCAGCCCACTGCCTTCCTTACCGAACGCACGCTTGACAAGGTCCTCGAAACGGGAAGCCTCCCGGAGCACCTGAAGTCGATCAAGCTGATTATCCTGCCTAGTGTCGACAACTTGGCGACAAATGCGCGCAAGGCGCTGGACCTGCTGAAAGCCAAGGGATGCAAGCTGGTCGCCCTCAACCACATTACCACCCGGGACGAATACAATCGCCCGATCCCCGGAGGCTGGGGCGCCCAGAAGCCTGACGCGACTCTGGAAGGTCAGCTCGAAGACCACATCGACACCATGCAGTCCATCCTTGCCAGGGCGGGACTCGTCTCCAACGCGCTCTTTGTGGATTCCTCCGGCAAGCCGATCCAAGGCGTCCAGGTCCGTTCCACTGTTTACGAAGGCAAGCCACTCGTCAACTTGTGCAACCAAACCAGGTTCCCTGTCACGGGCACCCTCAAGCTCAAGGGCATCGCCACTGCCTCCAGGGACTTCATTTCATTGAAGGATTTCGATGCCACTCTGACTCTGGCGCCGCTCCAACCAGTCATCCTGCAAACGAAGTAAATCAACCATGAGAAACACGATTTTGCTCCTGTTCCTGTCCTACCTTGGCCTATTTGCCCAGACCACCTTGATGGATTTCACCCATGAAAAGCCGAAGATCTACA
Source organism: Verrucomicrobiota bacterium (assembly GCA_019136135.1). Classification (GTDB taxonomy): domain Bacteria; phylum Verrucomicrobiota; class Lentisphaeria; order Oligosphaerales; family Oligosphaeraceae; genus UBA1407. Next base: position 3,782 of record JAGVUR010000071.1, on the reverse strand, counting down.
TCGTCAACGCACAGAAAGTGGAGCAATCGTATTCCTATGAAACGGTAGAAGGACGTGAAAATGCCCTGAAGCTCACCTGGGATCCGCAAAAACACGCTTGGCTGGAATTTAGCTTTGCCAAGAATCCGCCAATGAACTCCTTCACGACGGCAACCTTCACGGTGGATGTCTGGATCCCAAATCCAGAGCATATCGATCATTTCAACATCAGGTTCAGGGACAAGTTCCGTGAAATCCTCCAGTATCGAACCAGCCTGGACCGCAAGACCGCCAAGCCAGGGTGGCAGACGATAACCTTCAACATCGACAACACGAAGCCCCCACTCTGCAATTGGGGTGGGATCCAAAACAACGGAAGAATCGAATTCCCGGCATCCTTCCAGGGGCTGACCATCGATTTCAAGGACAGGACAATCCAGCAGGGTACTGCGGCATTCGGCAAGGTCGTCTACGCCGTGAAGACCGACTTGACCCCGGCAACCCCTACCCTGGACACAGGCAACCCCCTTGGCATCCTCGTGCCAGGACAGGAACAAACCTTCAGGCTCAAGCTGGAAAACACAAAGCCGAGAACCCTGGACGGAAAACTCGAGTTCGTCATCAAGGACCATGACGGCAACCCCGTCCAAAAAGGTTCCTTCCAAATCAACCTGCCTACAGGAAAAACCGCATACTCTCCCCTTCCCGCCCCCAAGTTCCTGGGCATCTACACCATTGACTACGTCTTCAAGGAAGCAGATCCCAACATCGATGATTCCGAAACAACAAGAAGCTTCGCCTACATGAAGCCTGCGGGACCGACCCCTGGACGCGGAGTCGGATTCCTTTTCGGCGTTTGCTCCCATCCCCAAAGCAAGCCTAGGCACGAGCAGGAACTCGAGGCGATGGCGGCGGCATGGTGCGGAGCCAAGATCTTGCGAGAAGACGTGTGGTGGAATCGATTCCAGCCCGAAGAAGACCGCTGGAACTTCGAGGACTTCGACTTCTGCGTCGATGTGTTTGCAAAGCAGAACGTCGAAATCGAAGCGATCTACAGCTTCGGCAATCCCTGGGCCAATGCTTCAGACACCGTCCCATTGGATCCGTCAAGGCCGGCACGCCGTCCCGACTACAGGCACTGGGCCAATTTCATTAGGACCTTCGCCGAACGCTACAGGCACAAGGTCCACTACGTGGAGGTTTGGAACGAGCCTGATTTGATCGGCTTTGCCAACTTCGGGGTGGACGAATACATCGAATTGATGAAAATCGCCTATCGCGAAACCAAGAAGGCGGCTCCTGAGATGACCGTGCTGACCGCAGGATTCACCTGCATGCCGCCTGAACGACCTTCCAGCGGCTTCCGTGATCCGCAGCACATGGTCAAGGCGATTACCAAGGGACGGGGATTCTACGACGTGCATGCAATCCATATCCACGGGACCTACGAGAGGTACAAGAACGAAGTCGATGCCCTTGTCAAGCTGAGGCAGGATCTGGATATCCCCCAGCCCTGGTACTCCAACGAAACGGCGATTAGCTCGACCCATACGGGGGATTTCGTCCAGGCGACGACGCTCTTCCGGAAATTCCTCTTCGCATGGTCGCGAGGAGCGATGGGATACAATTGGTACGATCTCAGAAATGACGGATACGACCCCAAGAACGGCGAACACAACTTCGGACTCGTCACCAGGGACTTCCAGCCCAAGATGGCATACGTCGTCTTCAATACCCTGGCAAGCTACTTCACCCAGGCGAAGTTCATCCGCCAACTCGATTGCGGTCCCAGCTTGGACATCTTCCTTTTCCAAGACAGGGACGGCAACTGGCTTATCCCCTTCTGGAACATGGATCGACGCCAAACATCCCAGGCAGGAATCCTAACCGATGTCACCGGAACCGCAACGCTGATCGATATGTTCTCCAATGAAACACCGATCAACGTCAGCCAAAATACGCTCGTCTTCTCCATAGACAAAGTCCCCGCATTCATCAAGATCACCGACCAGGACAAGCCGCCAAAATGCTCCGGCAACTTCTTCAGGCTTGCCTCGAAGATCACACACTTCAAGGGCGAAGCCCAATCACAGGCTTTCAAAGACAGGCAACGAGACCTGCTATACATCCCGGGCCAACCATCCGAACTCAGCTTCGAAGTCGATAATCCAACCAGCCAACCCGTCGAGGTCAGCCTCGCAATCATCCTGCCCAAGGGAATCACCGCCGACAGGCAGTCGATCAACTTCAAGCTGGGAGCCGCCGAAACCGCCAAGCCGACCTTTGTCGTCACCGTCGATCCAAGCCTCTACGACCAGCGCACCCCGATCCAGGTTGACACCAAGTTCTCGACGTTCTGGAACGTATCCTACAAGGTCGTCCCAGCACGGATCCACACATGCCATCGGTCGATTGGCGACAGGCTTCCCGATTTCATCCTGGACAGCAAGGAACAGTACATTAAGTTGGCCAATGAGGCCGGCGACCTCCAGCATTTGACCTGGCAGGGTCCGGACGACTTGTCCGCCAAGGTCTGGATCGCCTGCGACGAGACCAACTTCATACTCAAGGCGGACGTAGTCGATGACAAGCATGTCCAGCCATACAAGGGATTCGATATCTGGAATGCCGACTCAATCCAGTTCGCTGTCAGCGCAGGACTGAAGACCTACGCGGAAATCGGACTTGCGAGAACCAACGACGGCAAGCCCGAGACTTTTGTCTTCTCGAAGGCGAATGACAAGACGCCCTCAGTCAACCTGGTCACAACCCGAACTGGAAACGTCACGTCCTATACAGCGACGATCCCGTTGGCCGACCTGGCGTTGACGCCGCAACGACTCAAGGACGGCTTCCTTGTCAATGTCCTCGTCAACGACAACGACGAAAACACCCGCGAGGGATACCTGGAACTGGCAAAGGGAATCGGCGAATACAAGTCCGAAAGGCATTTCGTCATCCTCAAGCAATAGCATAGGAATACCGATTGAACATGAAAACCATCGCCATCGCAACCGGAAACAAGCATAAAATCGAAGAAATCGCCGCCATCCTGAAACCCTTAGGATACACGGTCATCTCGGCAGACGAACTGGGAGGACTTCCCGACGACATCGCGGAAAACGCGGATACCTTCCGCGAAAACGCTCTGATCAAGGCAAGGGCCTGCGCAAAGCACTGGAACAAGACCGTCCTGGCAGACGACTCCGGCCTTGTGGTCGATGCGCTTGACGGACTGCCCGGCGTCCACTCGGCACGATATGCCGGCGAAGGAGGAAATGACGGACGGAACTTGGACAAGCTCCTCCGCAACATGGAAGGCGTCGAAAACAGGGCTGCCCGATTCGTCACCGTGATTGCCATCGTCACCCCCGACGGCAAGGAAAGCACCGCCGAGGGAACCGTCGAAGGACGCATCATCCACGAGAAACGTGGCACGGGCGGCTTCGGCTACGACCCCTCGTTTGTACCTGACGGCGAAACGTTGACCTTTGCCGAGCTCCCGGCAGAAGCCAAGAATTCCATGTCCCACCGAGCCAACGCACTCAAGAACGCAGTCAAACTCGGCCTGCTTTGATGGGGAGGAATTGGAAAAATCAAATTAACCTATTGATTTTCCCCTGCCTCTTGGTAAATTAAGCAAAAACTTCTTGTGGCTATTCTTGCTGCTATGGACAATGTTAATTTGATCAGGCATCTGCCGCATAGCAAATCTCCTGATTCAGGAACAGCCCCCTTTATTGATGCGAGTTTTCCTGTTGTTTTAAATCGTTGTCTCAGTCATGCGCAAGAGTATTGACATG
>JAGVUR010000147.1 GCA_019136135.1 Verrucomicrobiota bacterium | reverse complement strand
TGATTTCCGGGGGATTGATTCCGACGGTCAGCGAGGTGGGCGGTGCTGACTTGCTCAATCCGAAGAGCCTCCAGAGTGGCTGGTTGGCTTGCTTTGCGAAGGCATCCCAGAGTGCGATGTCCAGCGCGGCCAGGGCTCTTGGACCGATTCCGCGAACCCTTGCCTCGGCATAGGTTTGCACGATCGATGGATTGTCAGGCAAGCCATCGATGAAGGGTTTGAGTTGATCGTATCCAGTCTGGCAGTTTTCTCCGGTTTCCGTTGTTGCGGCGGCGAGTTCGCCTACGCCAGTCTGTCCGAAGGCATTGACCGTTACGAAAAGGTTTTCGGATCCTGTGATGGTACCTCTGGAGATTTGGAGCGGGTAACGCTTTTTCAGGAAGATACGATCGAATGAAGCATTCATGGCCTTTGGTTATCCAAGTCTTTGGAGGCAGGTGATCAATGCGGCTGAGATGTACCTGTTGTCATCGTCACTCATTGCCGGATGGAGGGAGACGCAGAGCATTCTGCTGGCATATTCTTCCGAGAGCGGGGTCGTCTTTCCGAAGTTTTCCGCCAAGATGCGCCTTGAGTTGTAGGAGGGAGCATTGGCGACGACGCAGCCGACGCCGAAGTCGTCATTCATCCATTTGATCACTTGGTTTCTCTTTTCGCCCGCCCATTCCTTTTTGACGGTCAGGGCGTAGAGGTAGTAGGAGTGGTGCTGGCCTTCGGGTTCGTAGGGGAGCTCGATGCCTTCGACACCTGCCAGGAGCTTGTTGCGCGCGTAGGCGACACGGCGCCTGCCGTCGATGAAAGAATCAAGCTTCTTGAGCTGTTCGATGCCGACTGCCGCCTGGACCTTGGTCATCACGTTGGAGGTGCCCCAGGCCTCGACGCCGCTGCCGTACATTCTGACTGAACGCGCGTAGTCCGCCAGTTCCTGGTCGTCCGTGGTGATCATTCCGCCTTCGCCCAAGGTGGTCATGTTCTTCATGGTATGGAAGGAGAAGATCGTTCCCCAGCCCATCTTGCCGATCTTGGTGCCCTTGTAGCCGCCGCCGCATGCGCGTGCTGCGTCGCCGACGACTTTCGCGGGGCCGTAGACTGGATGTGGGTGCTTGGCGGCGATTTCCATGTATGCGTCCATCGGCGCCGACATTCCGTGGATGTGCACGGGGAAGATGCAGCGTGTCCTGTTTGTGATCTTGCGTTCCACATCGGCGGGGTCGAGGAGGTAGGTCTTGGGATCGGCTTCGCCCCAGACGACCTTTCCGCCGGCTCCCAGGACTGCGAGGGGTGCTGCCTGGTAGTTGATTGAGGGGACGATGACTTCGTCGCCGGGCTGGAGCTTGAGGGCGCGCATCACGATGTCAATTCCAGGTCCAGCGGAGTTGACTGCGACGGCATACTTGGTGCCGACGTATTCCGCGAAGGCAGCTTCGAATTCGGGGATTGGCGAAGCCGAGAACCCGAATCCCTGGCTAATATCCATCGCTTCCTTGATTGCATTGGTTGCCGCGTCAATTTCTTCCTGTCCATAGATTGAACCCAGCAGCGGTTCGGATCTCCAAGCTACGGTTGGGCGTTTTTTGAGTGCGGCAGCGATTTCGGCTTGCGTCATCATGGTGGATTTCTCCTTGGTTTGTGGTTGCTTGCTATGTTCGGGAACCAATATGGATATTATAAAGTAAATACAGTATTGTTTAGGGGAGCTAAGTTCAAGTCACTGCGTATCAAAAATGACTTGAAAAGTTGGCTGTTGTCATCGCTTGGCGGCTGATTTCCCGTATTTTGAAGCTGGGGTTGCCCTTGTGAACGCCCATGACCTGATTGCTTTGATTTGGTTTTCCATCGTATCGGAGAGTGGGACGATACGTCCGATGACGGCTTCCAGGTCTCTTTGGGCGAAGGGTCTGTTTTCATAGAAGGCCTCTGTTCTTGCCGCGATGATCGCCTGTTCGATTTCGGCTCCATTCCATCCTTCGGTCATGATCTGGAGCATCTTGAAGTCGAAGTCCTCCAGGTTTGCATTGTTTCTTCGCAGATGGATTTTGATGATGTCCTCTCTTTCTTCCTTTGAGGGGAGGTCGCAGAAGAACACCTCGTCAAATCGTCCTTTTCTAAGGACTTCGGCGGGGAGCGCCTGGATTTTGTTTGCAGTGGCGGCGATAAAGATCAGCGGTGGTTTTTCCTGCATCCAAGTGAGGAATGTCGAGAAGATGTGCGAGGCGATCCGTTGCCCTGACTCGTCAAGTCCCAATGCGTCTTCTATTTCGTCAATCCAGAGCACGGCCGGCGCCACGGATTCGATCGTCTTGAGCGCCCTGTGGAACGCTTCTTCCGGCGTGCCGTACATTCCTGAGAAGACGAGGTTCATGTCCAATCTGAACATCGGGATGTTCCAAAGGGAGGAGATCGTCTTGGCGGCCAAGGATTTGCCGCAGCCTGAAACCCCCATCATCAGGAGTCCCTTGGGAACGGGAACCCCGGCTTCGAGGGCCTCGCGGGTGAACATGTCCTGGCGCTTGATCAGCCATTGCTTCAGGTTGTCGAGGCCGCCGAGGTTTTCAATCTTCCATCGTGGAGGGGAAAATTCCAGGAATCCCGATTTTTTGACGACGTTTTTCTTTTCTGCGAAGATTTCGTCAAGGATTTGGTCTTTGTCCGCGCCTTCGTTTTTGCAGGCTCTATGGAGGACGTAGTCGATTTCGTTTTCTGTCAATCCCTTTAGTGCGAGCGTGACTTCCCGCACCGCATCATCCGGTATGTTGAGTTCGGGATTTTGCTTTGCCTCGTCGATGATTTTTACGATTTCGTTTTCATCCGGCGTTGGGATTTCGAGGAAATGTATTTCCTTTTTGATTGCTTCCGGGACAATATTGTCCGCGCAGACGAGGAACACGGTTCTGTTTTTGTTCTTTCTGCCGTCGTTGTATGCTTCGCGGATAGCTCGTACGACTTTGAAGTCGTCGAGGAATGGCGCCAGGTCCTTGAGTACGATCATTCCTTGGATATTGTCCTTGATGAATGTCTTGATTGCGACAACTGGATCCTGGGTTTCGTTTCCGTATCCATCGAGTCCCGTGACGCAAGACCAGGTTGTGACAGGCAGGTTAAGGGGTTCGGCGATGGATTTGATCGCCCGTACGATGCGTTCTTCCTCCGGCGAATAGACATAGACGATTGGCGATTGGCCGATTATGGCGCCCTGAAGCATGGAGAGCATTTCTGACATTGAGGTCTCCTGAAAAAGGATTGTCTGTGAAAATCAATCGAATCAAGTTGCGATTGGCATGAAAAAGATTATTATAATGGTAAATTCACCAGTCGCAACAGGCAAAGGTCAAAGAAACAGGGATTTGTTGATGAAGACGTATCGCATAGGGATTATTGGATTTGGTTATATTGGCAAGGTACACGCATTCGGACATGAGAATCTGCGGTACTTTTTTCAGGATTTGCCGTTCCGTAGCGAGATTACGCATGTTTGCACGAGCCAAGCGAAAAGCGCCGAGGCAGCCAGCAAGTTCCTGGGTGGGGCAAAGGGATGCCTGGATTATCGGGAAATCACCGAGAATCCCGATGTGGATGTCGTTCATATCTGCACTCCGAACCATTGCCACAAGGACGCCGTGCTTAGCGCAATGGCGCACAACAAGCATATTTACTGCGACAAGCCGTTGACGGTGACCTTGGACGAGGCGCTGGAAATCGAACGCGCATTGCCAAACTATAAAGGCATCCACCAGATGACGCTGCAATTGAGGTTCTTCCCCGGTACGCTGCGAGCACGTCAGCTGGTAGAAGAGGGCTTCCTGGGGCGCCCGCTCCAGTTCCGATGCTCGTTCCTCCATTCGGGAAACATCGACCAGAAGAATCCGCTGAGGTGGCGATACGAAGGCGCCTTGGGAGGTGGCGTGATCGCGGATCTTGGATCCCATGCATTCGACTTGACGTCCTTCTTGCTGGGACCTGTGGCAAGGGTGTCGGCGATGTCCCAGCTGGCGGTCGCGGAACGGCGATCCCTGGACGATCCGTCAAAGTTGCTTCCCGTTGATTGCGAAGACGCGATGTTTGCGCTGGTCGAACTGGAAAATGGAGCGATGGGAACGGTTGAGGCGACGAAATTGGCGACGGGCGCCGAAGACGAAATGCGCCTGGAAGTCCATGGCACCCAAGGTGCAATCCGCTTCAATTCCATGGATCCCCATCACTTGGACATCTATGATGTCCGCCAGCCTGATGCCCCAATCGGAGGCACAAGGGGATGGACCAAGGTCGATACGGGACAACGATTCGGACCGCCGGCGAATTTCCCTGCGACGAAATCGACGATAGGTTGGCTGCGCGCTCACGTTCAATGCCTGTATAACTTTATGGATTGCGTGCATCGCGGTGTTCCTGCGGAACCCGGCTTGGAGCAGGGGATCGAGATCCAGCGGGTGATGGATGCGGTGAAGCGTTCGTCCGGCACGGGTACGTGGCAGGTCGTGGCAAGGTAGTGCGCAGGAGCCGAAATGGATTTGGTGAAGGCATTGTTGATGTCCGTTGCCCAAGGGACGCTGGAGTTTTTCCCTGTTAGCAGTTCGACCCATTTGCTGGTATTGGAATCGTGGCTGGGCTATCGATCGGAGGCATTGGAGTTGGTATTGGGTTGCGGAACGGCGGTTTCGGTTCTGTTGTACTATCGCAAGCATGTGGTTGACTTGCTGAAGGGAATGGTCGCCCGCAAGCTTTTGTCATGGTTGTACGTTTTGAGCCTTGCTTTGGGGTGCATTCCAATTGTATTGGCTTATAGTTTTGCGTACAAGGGTGTCAAGTCGTATTTGCTTGACCATCATTGGTTGATTGGCGTCTTGATGGCTTTGTCCGGTTTGCTGGTTGTTTCGACTCGTCGCGCCTCTCCTGGGACTTCTTTGGTGACTCCAAGGCGCGGGATATTGGTAGGTTTGGCTCAGATGTTTGCGTTGTTGCAAGGCGTCAGTCGCTCTGGTGTGACGATATCATCTGCTCGTTGGCTTGGAATCAATTGGGAAAGCGCCGTTGAGTTTTCGTTTTTGCTGAGCGTTCCCCTATCGTTTGGCGGTTTGGCAATGGGGCTTGATTCGTTTGAAAGCGGTTTGTTTGGGGCTAAGGTTATTTGGTGGCATTTGGCGATTTGCGGCATATTGTCTTGTTGTATTGGTTATGCATCGTTGAGTTTGTTGCATGTCCTCGTCAAGCGTGGTATGTTTTGGTTGTTTGGTGCGTATTGCGTATTGGCGGGCATTGTCGGTTCCATAGTATGTTTGCTAAAGGGTTGACGCCAGGAGAAGACGATGGGGACATTTTCCTTCAAGTGTACGAATTGCGGGAAGTTGATTGGCGCACGGGACGAATGGAACGGGAAGCAATCCGTTTGCCCGTATTGCGGGAAAACGGTTTTGATTGTCAAGCCTGTTGAGGGAGGCGGCGAGGCGGCCGGTCCGCCCGATCAGGTGCAGGAATGGCCTGGCGCTCCGGTTAACGTCCGGGTTTCTTCGGAGTTGGCGACAAAGGCATTGTATTATGCCTTGTTTAGCTTTTTCTGCTGTGCGTTCGTGAGTCCTTTTGCTCTGCTGTATGGATTCCGTGCGCTGGAGGAGATCAAGAATTCCGAGGGGCGCTTGTCGGGTCGCGGGACAGCGATCACGGCAATAATCCTGGCGATCATAAGCATATTGGCGATGTGTGGCAACATGGTTTTTTCAATTTTTAAGCTTCAGCCACAGATTAATCAGCTCACGTTCTAGTATGGAGGAAAAACGGATGAGGACGATTGTTTTGCTTGCCTTGCTTTGTGGAGTTGCCTTTGGTCAGGGCTTGGCTGACAAGTACGAAGTTGAACAGCGCGAGCATCGAAGCGAACTTGGAGTGATCAAGTATTGCAGGAAAGTGATCGGCTGTGCGACCGCGACGCGTCCGGCATGTGTTGTGTTGCTGTTCCATGGGGCAGGGGAACGGGGGGACAACAATGAATCGCAGTTGCAGTGGGGCGCCAAGGAAATGATCGAGCATTGCGAGTCGAAGGGGATCGATGCGTTGCTGTTGGCTCCCCAATGCCTTTCAGGCATGATGTGGGTTGACACGCCTTGGAGCTTGCCGGAGCATTCGATGCCTGCCGAATCGCAGATGATGAAGCTGGCGATGGAGATGCTGGAGGCGGAACTGTCACAACCAGGGATCGATAAGAGCCGGGTCTATGTCACTGGATTGTCGATGGGCGGTTTCGCTACGTGGGATGCGATCTCCCGATATCCTGAGAAGTTCGCCGCGGCAATGCCAGTATGTGGCGGGGTAGACGTGGCACAGGTCGCCAAGTTCAAGGATTTGCCGATCCTGATCTATCACGGCGACAGCGACACGACGGTTTTGACGAAACGTTCGCGGGATGCGGCGGCAGCGTTGAAGGCGGCGGGTTCGATGTCGTTCAAGTACGTGGAAGTGCCCAATTGCGGCCATGCTTCATGGGGAGCCGCCTTTGGAACTCCTGATAATTGGGCTTGGTTGTTTGCCCAGAAGAGAAAGTAATTGGTTACATAGTAAAGGAGTAATAAGATGAAGATGAAAACATTGATTTTGCAGGGTTTGTTGTCGGTTTCGTGTTTGTCGCATGGTCAGGATGCTGTTCGGATTTCGTTGCCGAAGGCTGTTCGCGACGGTGGCAAGCCATTGATGGAAGCCTTGGCGCAGCGGAAAACGATCAGGACCTTGAAGGGCGATGACATTGGCACCCAGAATTTGTCGAATTTGCTTTGGGCGACCTATGGCTTCAATCGCGAGGGGATGCGGACTGCGCCTTCGGCAATGAACAAGCAAGGCTTGGAATTGTACGTGGTTCGCGGCGATGGAGCATGGTTGTACGAGGCGCAAACCGAGTCGCTGCTCCGAGTCGCCGAGGGCGATTTGCGTTCCAAGACCGCCGATCCCAAGCGTCAGGCGTTCGCATTGAAGGCAAATTTGACGCTTGTGTTTGTCTTCGATACGACGAAGATTCCCAAGCTTGAAGGAGTCGAGATCGATGCCGTTGAATGGGCGAAGCTGGATACGGGCTTTGCCGCGCAGAATGCGTACTTGTACTGCGCTTCTGCAGGCTTGGGGTGCTGCGCACGAAGCAGCTTCAGCAGAAAGGAACTGGAACCTGCACTGAATTTGGGACCTGGTAAAATTGCGACGTTGTGCTTGCCCGTCGGATTGCCAGAATAAAATCCTGGTTTGCACACGAAAGTACTAGAAAAACAGATCAAAGCAAACGTGCTATCCTAAAAAAAGCAGTTGATGCCATGACAACAACTCAAGTACGGGCATCCGGGGTGCTCGTGCTCAAGGGATGTCGCCGCTAAAGCGGCTAAACTGGGGCGTTTCTGGTCGGGCGGGGCGGGTAAATTTGCTCTGCGACAGGACCGACCGGCGGAGGCATCCTATCCCCTGGCTAAAGCCCGGGGCACGAAAACCGTCCGGAGACCGTGCCTTATAACGGCACTACAATCATAAGGCGTCAACTGCTTTTTTTAGGTTAATGACTATAAATTCATGTTACTCTAATATAATACTTGCTTCAGATGCCCACATCCTTTATGAAGGGTGCGATACAGGTAATAATTTAGGGTCAAAAAATCAAAAATGGGTTTTTGAAAAAACGGCTTGCGTAAGTATGAAATCAGGCTGAATTTGTCTGTTTTTTGAAGCCTATTGGATGACTCTGTAATTAATATGAAAAAACATTTTAAATACCTTGCAATTAAGTACTTGTCATTCTATCTTGTGTTTACTATTTTATCATTTTTTGTATTTTTTATTATTATCAAAATTAAATATATATATGAAAATTTCTTATTGCACCATATTGCTCTTTTTATACATAACTACTTTAATTATCCCAAAGTAGTAGCAGTTATAATTACTGGAATATTTTATTTTTTAATCTTTGTTTTTGTTTTTATATCATACGAGATTTCTATGAAAATTGTCCATAAAATAATGCAAAGGGTGCAAAAGGATTAGAGGAGATGTTCGTAATGAATATGTTAAAGTTTTGTGTGATTATTTGCATATTTGTCACTCTTTCATTTTGTTTAGTTTCATGTAAAAAAAAGGAAACACAAAATGAGGATTTAAATTCAAAAATAGGGCAATCTGTAACAATGAAATACTCAATAAGATTGGAAAAGGATTTCATAGAATACCAAATAGATGGCAAGCAAATATTATATTTTATAGATATTTTCTGCAATAAGACAGTCGATGGCAAGGCTTTAAAGGGAGCACCGTTTATGTCATTTACATTTGTAAAGCAAGATGGGAGCACAACAAAACTTTCTCTTTTCTTAATTGACAAAGAACGATTTTGTCTGCAAGGCGATGTAAATGATAATCTTACATATTACGGTGATTTAAAAGTTGAAATGGTAAAAGACATTATCTTAAAATTGGATTCAATAGACAATCGTTTGATAAATGAGATATTATCTTGCAAAGTGCTCAAAGTGATGCCTTATTCTCTTATTGACTTTAGCAAATGGAACAATCAACCTAAAAAAAGCCGTTGACGCCATGACAACAACTCAAGTACGGGCACCCGGGGTGCTCGTACTCAAGGGATGTCGCCGCTAAAGCGGCTAAACTGGGGCGTTTCTGGTCGGGCGGGGCGGGTAAATTTGCCCTGCGACAGGACGAGACGGGGTACTGCTTTTTTAGGATTATTCTGTTTCCTTGATTGAGGGGCGGTTTCTGTTGACTTCGTCCGCCTCTTCCTTCGTTGCCCTGCGCAGTGAAATGTTGTCAAACCTATAGACTCCATTAGGCCAGTATGCGTAAGGCTTGACGAGGATTCTCTCGGGGCGGAATTTTTTGATGGTTGGGAGTTTGAATCCGAGTTGGAATCTTCTGAATTCCTTAACGTTTCCGACCCTGCAGGTTAGGGTGTGGCGGTAAACCATGAGGTAGTCGCCTTCTTTTGAGGGTCGGTAAAGTTCTTTTGGACCGAACATTTCGGAGTATCCGATCCCGTCGCCATAGTAGTCGTGGAACCAGCTTGAGTCTTTTCCCACTTGGTCGCCAGTGATCTTGACGAATCCCCTAATGAAGACCATTGGGGCTGATTGCAGGGGGGCTTGGACGTCGGCAGAGAGGATGAACCATTGGTCGTCAGGCTTGAGGTCGATTGGTGTTGCGTATGCCCATGCTCCCTCGTGCGCTCCGACTGTAGCGTATTGGTGGCCTTGGGAGCGTCCTTTTTTCTTGAATGCCTCTTCGTCTTGCTTGTTGAGCTTCTTGTCTGATTGCAGCACTGATGTGTCAAGCATCAGGCAAGCGCCTGGGTTTCCTGTATTTTGCTCGAGTTTCCCTGTCAGTCCGTCAAGTTTCGCCCAGTGTTTTGGTTGTTTTGTAGTTCCGCCTTGTTCGAAGTCACCGTTAAGGACGAGGTTTTCCCCGGCCTGTTGCTTTGATTTCTTCTTTTGCGCTACGGCTTCGAAGGCTGTTGATAGGATGATGCAGGCGACCAGGGCATAACATTGTAGTTTTTGGATAGTCATTGTCGCATCCTGCCTAACTATGATTATTGCACTTCTTTGATTGTCGGCCTATTTCTGTTGACTTCGTCCGCTTCTTCCTTTGTAGCTCTTTTGAGTGTGATGTTGTCGAACCAATACTGTCCATTGGGCCAGAAGGCGTATGGTTTGATCAACAGTCTTTCCGGTCTGAACCTTTTCATTTTCGGGAGTTTGAAGCCGAGCTGGAACCGTCTGAATTCATTGGGTACAACGACTCTGCATGAGAGCGTGTGCCTGTACACCATCAGGTAGTCCCCTTCCTTCGAGGGTCTCATCTTATCATTTGAGCCGAACATTTCGGAGTATCCAATCCCTTCGTCGAAGTAGTCGTGGAACCAGGTCGTGTCCTTTCCCACCTGGTCTCCCGTGATTTTGACGAATCCCCTGATCAGCACCATCGGGTAGAAGAGTTCGGATGAGCGTTCGGTAGAGGCTACGTCTGCCGAGAGAATGAACCACTCGTCATCGGGCAAGACATCAACGGGTTCCGCATAGGCCCATGCGCCTTCGTGCGCTCCGACGGTGTCGTATTGCCCGCCTTTTCCCCGTCCTTTTTTCTTGAATTCCTCTTCGGATTGTTGGATGAGCTTCTTGTCGATCTGCAGAACGGATGTATCCAGGAGCAGGCATGCCCCCGGATTGCCCCCGTTCTTTTGGATCTTGCCTGTCAAGCCATCGAGCTTGCTCCAGTTTTTTGGTTGTTTTGACGAGCCGGGTTGCTCGAAGTCCCCGTTTTTGATCAGATTGAGGGAAGACTTGTCCTGTTTCTTTTGTTTTTTCCGTTTTGTTTCCTGCGCGAATGTCGGGAAGGCGAGCGCGAGGCAAAGGCAAGCGAGTATCAATCGTCTCATAGTTCTCACTCCTCTGTCATTCTGTTTGTTGGCTAAAGAGCTTTGCGTAGAATCCATGCTTTTTCAGGAGTTCGTGATGGGAGCCGAATTCGGAGATCACTCCGTTTTCCAGGACGGCGATCTTGTGGCATCTCATCGCCATCGAGACGCGCTGGGAGACCATGATGGCGGTTTTCCCAACTAGTATCTTGGCGAGTGTCTCCTGGATCTTCTGTTCCGTTGCGGCGTCGAGCGCGGAGGTACAGTCGTCGAGAATAAGCAGTTCCGGATTTGTGAGCAGCGCCCTTGCGAGGGAGAGACGTTGCCGTTGTCCACCGGAGAGCGATGTCCCTCTTTGTCCAACGAGGGTTTCGTATTGCACTGGCATTTCAAGGATGAAGTCATGCATTTGCGCTGCTTTTGCTGCGTCCATGATCTGCTTGTTGCTTGCGTCAGGCATTCCGTAGCAGATATTGTCTCTCATCGATCCCGAGAAGATTTGCGCTTCTTGCGGGACGATGCCCACAGCTTTTCTGAGCGAAGCCATCTTGATTTCCTTGAGGTCGATTCCATCGATGGTGATTTGCCCATGGGTCGGCTCGTAGAGTCTTGAGAGGAGATGCAGCAGGGTTGTTTTTCCTGCTCCTGACGCTCCCATGATGCAGAGCCAGGTTCCTGCGGGCACGAAAAGGGAGACGTCCTTGATGACGGGTTCTGGTGGCGGCTTGTCGATGATATCGGCATTGGCACTATCGTCTTCCGGGTTGGTTGGTGGGACTGGGTATGTATAGGAGACGTTTTTGAGTTCGACTCCCTTTTTGAGCGGTGTCGGGAAATCGACAGCATTTGGGGAATCGACGATTTCGACGGGTCTGTCGAGTACTCCCACGACTCTCAGCAGTGCGATTCTTAGTCTTTGCAGGACGAATGAGAGTTGTGTGAATTCGAGCACGGGTTGGAAAAGCGTCATCGTTGTTGTATGGATGAACATCATTTGTCCGAGTTGCATTTGTCCATCGAGGACGAGTTTTCCGCCGTATAGGAAGATTGCGCAGGATGAGAATGTTGTCAGCAAGCCGGCCTGTCGGCCGAGTGCAGCGGAGACTTTTTGCGTAGTGAGCGCATCACGCATGAAGCAGGCTGTAAGTCTATGGAAATTAAGGAGTTCTCCTTTTTCGCGCGCATACGCCTGAATGACCTTCATGCCGTCGATCTTTTGAGTAACGAGTCCGTATAGGCAAGAGTTCGTGTGTCTGAGCTCTTGGTTTAGTCTTTTGATCAGCGGTCTTCTTGCTCTGTACATCCATGCGTAGATTGGCGTGATAGCGAAGGCGAGGAGAGCCATTTGCGGTGCCTCGGTGAGGAGCACGAAGCTTCCGACGGTAATCATCGCGATGCAGTGGGTTGCCGAGAGGAACAGGCCCATCAGCTCGCCTCGCACCGCTTCCACGTCGGAAAGGATTCTTGAGAGCAGGCGTCCCGGACTCATGGACTGGTGGTATGACATTGAGAGTTCGAGGACCTTGCTATGCATGTCCTCTCGCATGGCGCCGGTGATTCCCTGGGAGACGATGATTTGCTGGCGCGTCGAGAACCGTGCAAGGAAATTGAGCAGGGTTTGCGTACCCATGTAGAAGACTGCGATGAGCAGGAGGCGTTGTGCGGCTCCGGGCGGGCGTTTTGAGACGGAGATGCCGGCATCGATCTTTCGACCCATGCTGATCCTGTCTTCTCCATTGGTCCTGTGTGGTCTTTCCAGGTTGTTGCCGAAGATGGATCGAGACTCGGTTTGTGCTGCGGCTTGCGGGCTAGCGGATCTGATGACGAGGATTTCGTCTACCACGAGCCTGGAATAAAAGGACATCAGGTAAACCGAGGCCGAGTTGGTTGCGACCATGCAGATGCACAGGAAGAGCGACCAGCGCTTTGGCCAGACGTATTGCTTGATGAATCGCCAATAGAGCGGCCAGTCCGTCTCTTCTCTTTCCCGTTCCTTCCTGGGAGGCCGGTGGGGGTAGTTGCGATGATGCTCTTTAGGAGTGAAAGATATCATGGTTTCGCCGGATTATTCTGAGATGACACCAGAGCCCATGTGCTTGGTGTAGAGTTCGTGGTAACGTCCGTTAGGGATTGCCATCAGTTGCTCATGCGTTCCGCGTTCCTGAATGACTCCCTTGTCGAGGAGAATGATTTGATTGGCGTTCTTGATTGTTGAGAGCCTGTGTGCGACGACGAATGAGGTTCGTCCCTCCAGCACCTTGCCCATTGCTCTTTGGATTGCCTGTTCGGAGTCTGAATCCAGCGACGATGTCGCTTCGTCCATGATGAGGATTGCGGGATTGGCGCAGATTGCGCGTGCGATGTTCAAGCGTTGCTTTTGGCCTACTGAGAGTTCGACGCCATAGTCTCCGACGAGTGTGTCGTATCCATTTTCCAGTCCCATGATGAAATCATGGATTTCCGCGACCTTTGCCGCATCCTCGATTTCCTGGTCTGTTGCTGTTGGTCTTGAGTATCGGATGTTTTCCCTGATCGAGACCGAGAAGAGCAGAGATTCCTGAAGGACGATTCCGAATTGCTTTCTGAAGGATTGGAGGTCGAGTTTTTTGATGTTGACTCCATCGATCAGGAGCTCCCCCCCTGTGATGTCGTAGAATCTAAGCAGCAGGTTGAGGATGGTTGATTTCCCGCAACCTGTCGGTCCTATGAGCGCGACAGTTTCCCCGGGTTCGACGTGTATGGTGACGTCGTTGATGACGTTCTTGCCTTCCTCGTAGTAGAATTGAACGTTGATCAGGTCGACTTGCCCCTTGATGTTCTTGAGTACTACGGGGTTCGGGTCGTTGACGACTTCGGGTTTTTCGTCGAAGATTTCGAAGAGTCGCTCTGTTGCGATGGAGACTTGCTGGAGTTGCGAGACAAGTTGCGAGAATCGGACGGCCGGTCCCAGGAGTTGCATTGCGTAGGAGGTGAAGGCGGTTACGTCACCGTAGGACATGGACTCGTTGAGAATCATCGCGCAGCCTAGGAAATAGAGCAGAGACCTGCCTAGCGCCTGAATAAGGTTGACGTTCATTGAGAAGGTATTTCCCGCGATTCCCTGGAGTTTTCCATAGTGGAGCGTATTGTCGGAATGTTCCTTGAATGCTACGTTTTCTCGTCCTTCCGCCCCGAATGTCTTGACTGCCATGTTTGCGACGAGTCGGTTTTGGACGCCTCCAGAGAGTCTGTCATATGCCCATCGTGTTGCTCTTGACGCCTTGATGATCGGTTCGATGGTGTAGTTGTAGTTGATGACGAATATGGCGACGATCAGCACCAACAGGATGGCGAGTCTCCAGTTGATGGCGAAGGTCGCGATGATGGCGAAGGTTGCCACGATCAAGTCGGAAATGATGCCGACACTTTGTCCTGTCAGCATGGACTGGATCGTTCCGGAGTCACCCATCAGGCGGTAAACGAGCTTGCCGACGCTGTTCTTTGAGAAGAACCTGAGCGACAGGTTGAGGAAGTGCTGATAGAGCGCGCATCTGATGTCGAAGACGAATCGTTGTCCGAGGTATGCGATTGACAGGCTTTGGATGTAGCCGCACAATGTGGAGACCACCGGTATTCCGACCATCAGGCATCCGAGTCCGAAGAAGAGGTTTCGTTTGCCTTGTGTGAAGACGTCGTCCACCAATGCCCTAGTTACCAAGGGGGGGATCATTGCGATAATCGAGAGCAAGGCGGTCAGGGCAAAAAGACCGAACAATTGCACCCTGTAGGGTTGCATGAAGACAAGAATTTTGGTAATATTCCCCAGCTTTTTCTTGTCTTTCTCGGATTTTTCTTTCCCCGTTGACATGTCGCATTTACCAATCTAGTCCGAACAGATAGAACCAGAAGGCGGATTTCCCGTAGTAGATCCTAGCTTCGCAGGTCGTTCCCTTGGTGATATCAAAACCCTTGGGGTCGAAGGAGCAGTACGCGACCCTATACGTCGTCGCCCCATCTGCTTGGATGACGTTTCTCAAGTATTCGACTTTTCCGTAGAAGTAGAAATTTCTGATTCCCTTGTGCGACGACAGTTCCGCCCTGTAGTCTTGTCCGACTGCGACCTTTGATGCGTAGCGCTCCTGGACCCTGAGTTTCAGTTGCGGGTCTCCATCGAAGATTTCGTAGATGACCGCGCTTGGTTGCAGGAGTTCTCCTGGCACGAAGGTGTATCTGACGACGTTTCCATCTATGGGCGCTCTGATTTTTCGTGTTTCGATCACTGCCTCGAGCCTCTTTATCCGTTCGATTTGCGCCTCGATTTCCTTTTGGTTTGCGGTCAATTCCGTGACGTATTTTTCCGCGTCCTTGGCGATCAGTTGTTCGAAGGGCGTGAAATCCTTTTCCTTGAGGATTTTGAGGTTGAGCTGGGCGAGCTTTTCCTTTGCGCTGTCATTTTCGAGGTTTGAAGCTGCCTTGAGTCCTTTTTCGACGAGTTCGCGTGTCAGTTTCAGGTTTGTCTGCGCCGTTGAAAGTTCCAGTTCCGCCTTGGCGATATTTTCCTGATTGAGTCTTTTTTCCTCATTAAGCGTGACTGTTCGCCTGTCGATGTCAATCGCCATTTCCGCTTTTCTGCGCTCCCTGTTTGCCTTTAGCCTTTGGAGTACTGTTTGTGCTTCTGAGAGGTTAGCCTCTTCGACTTCGGCGTTGAGTTCGACCAGGATGTCGCCGGCCTTCACGTCGGCTCCTGTTTTGACGAGGATTGACTTGACGATGCCTGAGACCGGCGGCCTGACTTCGGCCCATTCCCTGGTTGTCACGTATCCGCTCGCCAGTGTGTAGCGCGGAATCTTGACCATGAATCCGACGGTTGTCACAACGGCTATGACCAGGAGTGCAATGAGCACGAAACGCCTGCGCCTGGAACGCTGTTCGACCACTGGGAGAGGTGGCTGTTCGCCCTGTGTTGTTCGTATAACGCCCATAATGAACTTGTGTTATGTTTAGGTTGATTTACTGCTGTTGCGGCTTCTTCATCTTCAAATGGTCTTTTGCCAAGGTCCTGATGCCTTCGGCCTCGTCTCCGTATCGCTTGATGCACTTGTTGCACTCGTAGCAATTGGATTCATAGCAGTTTCTGTGGACTCGTGAGGGATAGAGTTTCCTGAATGCCTCGTAGCACTCGTCACTGCAGAAGCAGAATCTCTCCTGTGAGGTTCCGAACGCCACGTGGACCAGGTGGAAGCCGTCCTTGTTCACATCTGCGTCCTTGCCGCACCAACCGCATTGGAGCTGGAGGTGCTCGGTGAGGGTCCGGCGCCGTTGCTCCAATTCGTCTTCCGACCAGATGTATTCGACCCATGAGTATGCATCGGCGGGGATTTTGGCGACGATCACCTCACCGTTGGTGACAAGGATTACGCCCGACTTGAGGGTATAAGCGTATTGTCCCTCGACGATGCCGTCGTTTCCGTGCAAGTGGACGATGGTTTTTCCGTATTTTGGCTTGTCGTACTTGTACCAGCCGCAGTTTTCGCAGATGTTCGATGATGTGTTTTGCTTGAGGAAACCGCCGCATTCCGGGCAGTATCCGTGCTTGATTCGTTGCAGGTTGATGAAAGATTTCTGCGCATCTTCCTGGACTACCTCGCCGGCTTCCCTGAGGACTTTTTCCTGTTCGCCGGAGAATTCGTCCAGAAGCGCCCTGTCCTGTTCGAGCGCTTCCCTGAGGTCTTCTGTCAGCATGAGGTCGCCGGATTTAACGTAATCCAAGTCAACGACTGGCTTGGGAGTTTCTTCGTCTTTTTTCGAGCTGAAGATTTTGGAGAGCATCGTGATCCTCCTTTTGTTGGAATGTTGCTATGCTAATCGTTGCCGTTGTACCCTGAAGCGAACAAGAAGTTGGCCTTGGCTCTGAGGAGGTCAGCAGCGGCAGATGTTCTTTTATGTTGTAGGCTTGTCAGTTCCTTTTGTGCGTCGGTTACGCTTGACGAGGTTCCTTCTCCGAGCCTGAAGCGTTCCCGTTCGGCTTCGACGGTTCGCTCCGATGCCTGGATTCCTTGCGACACGATTTCGATTCTGGTCAATGCCGTCTTGAAGTTGTTCACCGCGTGCTGGATATCCCTTGTGATGGCGATTGCTTCGGCCCGGAGGTTTTCCTTGAGTTGGTTGATCCGCGCATCAAAGCGTGCTTTTCTTGCTCTTGGTCCCCTGTAGTCAAGCGGACGTTTCCAAACGACGGTGATGTCAGCCCCCACGTTTCTGTCCGTGATGTGCCTGTAAGACCCTCCGAAGTCGTCATGGATTTCACCTTGCCAGGAGAGTCCTGCGTGGAGCGTGACATCGTCCTTTTGGTCTTCAAGCGTGCTGGCCAGTTGCGCCCTGACGTATTCGATTGAGTTTTTGATTTGCTGGTACGAGCCTCGGTTCTCGAATGCTTCGCCCAAAGGGAGTTCGATGAGCGCCTTTGTTTCCGAAGCGATTTTGAACAGGATGTCCGAACCGGACTGGAGTTTGATTTTGCGGTGTCCTCCGACGAGTGCGGAGAGGGAGATCAGGCTGAGTTCCAGGCGATTCCTGGCGACTTCCTCGTTTTCCTTTCCGATTTGGAGGTCCATTTGCGCGTCGTAGATTTGGTATTCCGGGATGACCTTGAGCCGGTAAAGTTCTCGTGCTTCTGAGACGAGTTGCTGGAATCGAGCCGTTGCGTCCTTGGTGACTTCGTAGGAGGAGAGCGCTTCGTAGGCTGCAATGTAGGCGAGCGTGACTTCGCGCTTGAGTACCTGTGCGGCGTCAAGCATTTGGTTGACTGCGGCATTGTAGTCTGCGAGCGCCATTTCTCGTTCCAGGTTGTGCTTTGCGAATCCCCTGTCCTTGAGGAGCGGGACTCGGATTTTGATGCCGAAGAGGGTTTGGGCGAGGTAGTCGTAGCCATCGATGTCGTTGTAGAGGCGTTCGGCGGCTCCGACTGCGACATAGATGCCGGGATCCAATGGCATGTCGATTCCGGCTTGCAATTCCGTTGCGTTGTTGCTGAGGTTTGCGTAGCCTGAAGCGCCTGGAAGCGAGCGGGCGCGTTCTGCTTGTCCGGCAGCTACGTATAGCGAGGGGTCGAAGAATTCCTGCAGTTCCTGATGTCTGAGGAGCTGTTGCTCGACTCTCCATTTTGCTGCCAGTAGCGCAGGACTATGTTGCGCGGCCTCGTTGAGGAGGTCGTACAATTCGTTGGCGTTTAGGGGGAGTGCGAGAGTCAGCAGGAGTAGAATGATGAGATACCGCTTGACATTTGAAATGACTGTACGCATAGTCGGCAGCGCTCTGGCAAATAACATGATGTTGCCGTTTGTTTTAGAACGGCTTGATGTGAAACAGTTGTTACAACTCATTATGTAACTTTTTATAATATAAGCCTCTGTACGATTAAAGCACGGTGTAAAGAGGAGATTTTTTTTAAAAATATTTACAGTAGTGGAAAATCCTGTAAAATCAAGCTTGCTTGGTACGTTTTGCAACGATCCAGAAGGCGATGTCAACGACAACTGCGGCGGATGTGAGGATGGCGATGGCCGTGGCGCAACTTTGCAAGCTGCCGGTCTTGACGAAAATGTGCCCGCTAAGGGCTCCGCCCAGGACTGTACCGACTGAGAGCAGGGTTTCGTGGACGGCCATCCTTGAGGTTCTGTTGGTGCTTCCCGAGATTCCGTGGAACATGGAGTTGGTGTAGGCGTGTGCGTTAAAGATGCCGGTGATTGCCATGAGGATTAGGATGGCGGCGGTTCCCTCGGCAAATCCGAACATCAGCGTGGTCAATGCAAGGAGCCCATGGCCGACGACCAATTGCCAATACTTGAATTGCCAGAATTGGAAGAATCCCATGGCGGACATCGCCACAGTTGTCAGGAGCGCCCTGACCAAAAGGAGATTGCCGACGTGCTGCCTGGAGAACCCCAGGGTCTTCTCGACCGCCAGCGGGTAGGCGTAGAGGAGGAAGCCGACGGGGAGCCAGGCGCAAAGCACCCCGAACCAGGAGGGGAATCGGATGAGGGGACTTCGCGTGGCGGGGGCAGTTGTGGCGGCCGTGGCGGAATTGGATGGTTTGGGCTTGGGGGGTGCCTCGTCGGCATAGGCGCCAGTGATGGCGACATAGATGAGGTTGACGATGTCCAGCGCGATGCATACGTAGATTGGGTATACTGCATTGATGTCGCTGAGCAATCCTGCGAGGAACGGCGAGATGATCGTTCCTGTGCTCCAGGAGAAGTTGAATATTGAAGTGATTCTTGAGAGTTGCTTGCCTTCAAGTCCGATTGAAAGCCATCCCATCAGCATCGGCCAGTAGAATGCCATTGAGCAGCCGTTGATGATATGGCTTACATAGGCCAACTCAATCGTTGGCGCCATGAGAAGCAAGATCATTCCAATGAAGATGCCAGAGATTCCAATCAGCAGGCTTTTGTATGGAGCGAGGTTCTTGAAGAATTTCCCCACCACCATGCATGAGATCAAGTAGGCGAGAGAATAGATCGAGCCAAAGAGGCTTGCCTGGAAGGTATTCGCCCCGAACTTGTCATGGGAATAGAATACCAGTGCGAAGTTCAGGGAGCTTGTTGTGATGCCCATGACAAAGCACGACGGGCATACGATGGCTGCTTTAGGGAAACGCTTATGTTTTTTGTGCGCAGGACTAGGATTGTTGTTATGGTTTTCAGCCGTCATATGTTTTTCTTTTCAGGCATTTCGTATCCGTATTCGACCATTGCCGGCTCGAAGATGTCAAAGTAGTTGGTGCCGGTTTCGGGGGCCTGGTCGTCTTGGATCCACCGTCCAACCGCTTCGGGCTTGACTGGGATTTTCGCCAATTTGAAACCGAGGAAATCCTCCAGTCTTTTGAGTGTTTCGTCTTGTTTGAGCACGAAGTCTTCGAGCCTGACTTCGATCCAGTGTTCCGGTTTGGCCGTTGCCTTGACCAGGTCGTACTGGTATCTCCATGAGTAGGCGCGCTTTTCGCGAATGTTGCTTGTCTCGGGGTATTTGATTCCGAACTTGTTCAAATCGTCAGTGACATGTCCCCCGATGATGCAATCCCTTGGGTTTCTGATCCAGAAGATGTATTTTGCCTTTGGGAAGATCCGTGAGATCCACGGGAAGCACAGGGTTGTCTCGGGGATTTTCCATCCCTTACGCGGTGCGTCCGAGACGAGCACGGATTCAAGGTACGTGAAGAGCAGCGACTTGAATTCCTTGGGGATCTCCGATTCGAAAGCCCTTGACCAGTCCCATGAGATGCCTCCGTTCCAGTCGACGTAGTCGGCGAAAACCCTGCATGCATTGTACATGTCTTCCGGTGGGATCAAATCCCAGGATTTGTTTAGCGGCTCTCCCATGTAGACTCCGCTTTCCGCCAAGGTGTTGGACATTGCGCGCGTCCCTGAGTGGCCGCGCCCTATAATCGTGATGAGTGTCATGTTGAGTCCTGGTCCGAATTCTCCGGGAACAATAAAGGAAATGACGGCGCAAATTAGATGCGTCGTCACTTCCTGTAATATAGTCTCTTCCCGTGAAATGTCACGGTTGATTTGTCTATAAAATCAATTAAATATTAGTGGGTGCTCATTGAAATTTGACCGGGAGCGGGTTTTGGCGATGGCATTCCTCGATGACTGCGATTTGCTGCAGGATTTGTTCCGGCGGGATTGCCAGCGGCGCCCCTGTGGTGAGCGCGTCGTAGAGGTTGTTGTAGAATCTCGCGGCCATTGAGTTGAAAAGGTCCTTGTCTTCGTCTGGAACATCCCAGTGTTCTTCGTGGAAGACGAGCTTGTCCGAGCAGTATGACGGTCCCGGGAGCGGTTCCTTGACCAGCTTGATTGGCGGCGCTTCTTCCGGGATGTAGTATTTCCAGTCGATGTGGCTCATCGATCCCATCAGCGAGCCATAGGTTCCATATACCATGTAGGTATAAGGCGAGAAGTTGGTGTTGGAGCAGACTTCGAGGTCGATTGTCGGCCTTCCCGGGTATGACAGCAGGAGCTTGCAGAAGTCCTCCGCGTCGCCGAGGGTGCAAACGGTATCCATCTTGCACCAGACGTTGGGCGTGATGTCCCGTCCGATGAATCCCAGCGCCTGGTCGAGGGGATGCGGTCCTGTGTTGTAGAGTCCGCCTGCGTTGTAGGCTTGGAGCGTCTGCCAGTCGTAGCGCCTTGCAAATCCGTTGAAGGCGATTTTGACAAGCCTGATTTCTCCGAGGACGCCCGAGTTGACGACCTTTTGGACTTGCCTGTAGTAGGGTGCGAATCTCGATTGCTGGAAGACCGCCAGGAGTTTTCCAGTTCTCTTTGAGACTCCGATCAGTTCTTTGACTTGCTCGGCGGTTTTTGCGAAGGGCTTTTCGCTGAGCACGTTGATGCCTGCGTTCATCACGTCAGCCGAGATGGGAACGTGCTGGTGGCTGAATGAGGCGTTGACCACCAGGTCAAGCCCGAGCGACTTGTCCGCCAGCATTTCCTTGTAGTCCTGGAACGCGGCGCATCCGTATTCCTTCCTTGCCCTTTCGCAACGGTCTTCGAGAAAGTCGCTGACGGCTACGATGGTGAATTTTTCAGGGATGTTCTTGAGGAATTCGGCGTGGATGTTGCGTCCGCTTCGTCCTTGTCCGATGATTCCAATGCGAATTGGTGATGACATTGTGGAAATTCTCCTGTGTTGATCATTTCGTTTGTTGGCAAAATTCAATAAACAAGTTAATTTTACTACTTGACTGGGAAAAGGCAAGCCATCAGTTGATTTTCAGTGGATTTTTTCTTGCCATATTCAATGCGAGCGAGTTTTTATGGGAGGCGGATCGGCCGCTTCTTCCCGATTGAATAAAAAACGAAAGTTTCAGTGTTTGTATGTCTTTGTTCACACAAGAAAAGAGGATTGTCTGATGAGGAAGAAGTCGAATTTCACCTTGATTGAGTTGCTTGTCGTCATTGCGATCATCGCCATCTTGGCGGCGATGCTGTTGCCCGCGTTGGCGAAGGCCCGTGAGAAAGCCGAGGCGACCAGCTGCATCAGCAATCTCAAGCAGGTCAACCTGGCTGCGGCCATGTATGCGACGGACAGCAAGAACTACTTGAATTGGTCATTCCATTATCCGGTCTACGAAGAAGCCAAACTGAATCCCGCTGCATTGCACATACCACCCCAGGTGCTGCTGTATTCGTATGTCGGAAAGGAGCCGCAGGTGTTCGTCTGCCCCGCAGACCAGACACCGGGCAATTATAACCGTTGGCTTTTAATGAATTTCACTGGTGCCCCCGAACTGCAGTCCAGCGGTTCCAGCGTGATGTTCAATTCGCAATTCACATTCGTGTATCCGACGAAGACCACGTTCCTGGAGAAGCCGTCGATTTACGGTTATGCCTCGGACGGAAACTGGGTTGTTCACCAACGTTGGCATAGAATCGACACGCAGTTCTATCCGCTTGTCTCCGATCGCCGAGTTGACTGGAGCCATGGCGGGACCATCAATGTCGCATTCGGCGATGGTCATGTGGAACCGATCACTCAACATGGCGCGAGGTATCATGTGGCGACATATCCGACAACCGTCAATCCTCCAGATAATAATCCTTAAGCTTGTCTGGCGTACGTAATTCCAGGGCTTGGGTCTCTTGCCAGACTCAAGCCCTTTTTGCTTGCCGAGTCAAAGATTGGCAAATCAGCGCGATGCTGTCCAGTGGGACTGGGACTGGGACATATGAGACTTATGGGACAAATGAGACCCAAGTGATTGAAGTCTGGGACATGGGACGTTGACGTTGGTTTTTGTGGCGCTGGAGGTTCTGGGGCTGGGGCGAATGAGACCTAGTATGAATAGGTGATATTGTGGAAAATCTCCTGCGTTGACTTTTTGTTTGTTGGAAAAATTCGAAAAGCAAGTTATTTTCAAAATACAGTTTTTTTATTACTTGGTTGAGAAAATGCAAGCCATCAGTTGATTTTCATTGGATTTTTTCTTACAATATTCATTGCAAGCGAGTTTTTGTAAAAACATGACTGTTGCCTCTGTGTTGGTTACTCGTGAATCTTAAAAATCGCTTTTGTTTTTATGGTGGTAAACGGTGTTGTTTTTTGCTCCGGGTGGCTCTGCCCCCCGCACCCCCCGGAGTTTTTTAAGGCA
>JAGVUR010000159.1 GCA_019136135.1 Verrucomicrobiota bacterium | reverse complement strand
CGAGTACCTGCACTATGATAATCCCCTTCGGATATACTGCAAGTACCCCGGCTACTCATGCCTTGTTTAGCCAATTGACGGGCGTCACGATATCAACTGCTTTTTTTAGGTTTAAGTAAAAGTATTGGAAAACATGGGGCGTCCCGAAAACAGTCATCGGGATGCCCTAATTGTTTTTACAAGGTTCACTTGAAAACCAGCTTGTAGGCGAAGGATTTGGCGTCCATTTCGAGTTGAATTGAATCTTGCTCCTGGTTGATTGCTGGCTGTTTTGCGTCATCAGTCCAGGGATCGAGGTTGGTTGCGATCAGTTTTGTGTTGGGCTTGAGTCCGAAGGTCTTGGTTGCCGAGGCGATCAGCTGGAAGGGAGGTGTTCCTGGCGCGGGAATCAGCAACCAGGTGGAGTCGTCTAGCTTGACGAGTTTGAAGGTTCCATTTGTTTTGAGGAATCCGAAATCAATGATTTGATTTTCAGTGGGGACGCCGGGGATTGGGTTCGATACGATTTTCCCATCCTGCCTTTGTATGGTGAATCGACCTCCGAGGGCTCGTGAGAAGGAGCTGGTTGTGTTGTTGAGCTTGATTCTGCCACCCGAGTGTGGAGTCCAAAGTCCGAAGCGGATCTCATAGTCGCCTTCTGGTGCGTCATCCGGAATGTCGATCTCAATATGTGAGATGTATTGTCCTGGTTTTTTATAATCAAGGTTTGACTCGACAACTTTGCCGTAGAATAGGATTTTATCGGAGTTTTTGCTGCTTGGATGGCAGATGTGTATGAAGTGGAGAGTTTCTCTTGTGCTCGCTTGCTTCTTAAAGTCCCAATTGATTTGGAACGCATATTTCAAGTCGTTGATTTTACGGAAATTAACGGGTTCGGCACTGAAGCTGCAGCCTAGACCGTAGGGATTGATTCTTGTT
Source organism: Verrucomicrobiota bacterium (assembly GCA_019136135.1). Taxonomy (GTDB): domain Bacteria; phylum Verrucomicrobiota; class Lentisphaeria; order Oligosphaerales; family Oligosphaeraceae; genus UBA1407. The sequence continues at coordinate 3,698 of JAGVUR010000159.1, read as the reverse complement.
GGTCGCGTGTCGATGTAGGTGGAATTTGGGGACATTGCGTAGGCGACTGATTTTCCGTTGATTTGAACGATCGCGGCTTTTGCATTTGGGGTGCTGGCGAGGAAGCCGAATTGTGGGAGGGTTGTGTCAGGGTTGATGGTCCAAGGTGTCTTGCCGCGATTGGCCCAGACTGTAGCCTTGCCGTTGGCGAAGATCGCTTTTTGGCGATCGATTGAGTTATCGACGAACTGTAGGTCATCGAAAGAGTTGAATGCTAGGAATTGCGTGACGTCATTGAGTAGCCAGTACGTGAGGATTGCATTGACTGTGAACGGTCCGTCGCTCATCGGGTTTCGTCCCCCGATTACGGTATTGGTGAGGTAGCTGTCCGATGCATAGCCTGAGTTAGTCGAATCTCTTCTTTGATAGCGGTCTGCGAGACCTCCTGCGAAGAGAGCCATTTTTTGATGCGAGACGATATCGTGCCAAGGCACGCGTTGTGCGGTTTCCTGGATTCCCCATCCAGCCACGGCATAGTGGTCAGACTGTGCGCCATCGAGCGAGCCGATCAATGCATCGTGACCGCCTTCGCTGATCATGATCGCTGTGTTCGGTCCAAGGATAGATCTAGCGGTATCGAAGGCGTCTGCCCAATGTCGCGCCGTACTTGCCTTGGGGTAGTAGTTTCCGTTTCTGTCGTAGTAGTCGAATGGTGTGATTGAAGCGAGGACGTCGATGAAAAGTCCTTCAGGCTGGACGTGATTTTTCAGGAGCGTCATATTGTTTTCGAGCCATGGTTTGAAAGCGTGTGGCAGCCAGCTGTAGCTTTGTGCGTTTCGTCCTTTGTTGAACCATGCTTTTTTTGGTTTTCCGTACTTGTCAAAGGAGACATGGTCGTAGCTGAAGCCGGTTGCATCCGGATAGAAGTCGGTATAGTTGTCATGGGGTGCGAAAATGATTCCATGTTGCTTGCATGTATCTGCGAGGGTTTTGAAGTTGTCGAGTCCAGATTGCGGCGGGAAGATATCTGGTAGCCTGTAGTCGTATCCCCATGCTTGCCAGACGTGCTTGACGAAGACCGCGTTTTTGAGTCCGTATATGCTGGCGAGCTTGATTTCTTCTGCGTCGTCGAGGTAATCTCCTCCCCATTTGTCAAGGCACTGCCTTCCCAGGATATTATTGACTGTCGTGGTTGGTTTGAAGTTGGCGTTATTGGCGTATTCTCGTGCCGCCTGGAAGGAACTGTCACGATGTGCGGTGATGAAGAAAGTCGTATCGTTGTGTGTTTCCAGCGAGAAGAGGTTGTTATTTGGGTTGACGACGAGTCGATCCGGGAAGCAATCCGAAGCGATGACGCATGAGAGCGAATCCTTGAAATCCGCTCCGACGTGTCTTGTCATCAGGTAATTGCCGATACTGGCGAGTTCGAAGGGGTTTTGTGGATTTTCGATGACGTTTCCGAATCCGGCATAGACCCTGAAGATTGGTTTCGATGCGTTCCCGATGGCGATTGAGGTGAATCTTGGTTGCCCATCTTGTGAGCGGGGTGGATCAACAATGGCAAATTGGAGCTTGAGCGTGCCGTTGATTGGGGTCGCGGTGACTTGGACGGCGACTGGTCCCGAGGCAAGGGCGAATATCTGCGAGAAGGTCGCTTGGCTTGGGGAAGCATTGACCTTGATGGGGCCGATTGCGTCTTCCCGACTTAGGTTTTCGTTGCCGATTTGGATTGCGAAGCCATTGAATGCGAGTGACTTGTGCTGATTGGTGAAGGCGATTGCCGCATCCAGAAGTCCTGAGGAGCCAGGGAGGATGGCTGCGTTGACTTGCCCGATCAATGGCGATTTCAGGACAAATGCCGGCTGGTTTTGCGTGGCGTTTGCGGAGCGTGCGATGTCGAACGCCTTGTCAGCCAGTTGCTGGAATGGGATTTTTGGTATTTCGTTTTGCTGGTTGGCTGGGGCGATTGTTGGTGTTGCCCAAAGTCCCAGGTCGGAATTGGTGTCGTTTTTCGGACCGGGCGTGGTGACAAGCGAGAGCTGGATGCGCTTGCCGGCGAAATCTGCCAGTGAAATCGAAACAGGCTGCCAGGATTGCGCCTTGGAAAAACGGTCGAAAAGTGTCGTGGTTTTTCCATCATGGGTGACATTGAGTATGAATTGCACGCCGTCGCTCTTGTTTTCGGAAGGGATTGTGTTTCGGATTGCTGTGGCCGCAGTGAAATTGAAGTGTGGTTGCTCCGGCAGGATGAGATTGTAGGAGACCTGCACTTGTCCCGTGCCGTCGAGCCATGGGGGATGGATTGCGAACACATCGCACTTGTCGGCGCCAAATTGGTAGGTTCCGACCGAGAAGTGCATTCCAGTTTCCCGATGTCCTCCATTATGGTTTCCCGGGAGTTTGATGATGGAGTTTTTGTGGGTGAATTGAATGTCGCGCTGGTTGTTTTTGGTTAATTTTAGGGGAGTATTTGCGAGTGTAATGTCTTTTGCGGGTTGGATTTCTGCGTTTTCTTGCTTTTGGGGGACGATCGTTTCGAAGATTGCGATGGGATGGAGCTGAAAGGTTGTGTTGTCGTTCAAAGTCACGGTTGCCACTGCATGGATTGGATACAATGCCTCCAGGATTTTCGGGAGCGGAGACGCGGTGATCGGTAAAGTTCGGGATTGGTTCGGCTTGAGCTGGAACTGGGATTCAGCTGGCTCGGGAAGCGACCAGTCGTCGTTGAGCCTTATGGAAAGATCGATGCTGGCGGTGGTTTGTGATTGATTTGTGGCGACGACCTGGAACTGGAGCGGCCTGTCCGAAACTGTGAATTGTTCTTGGGGCAAGACGATTTGCAGCTTGATGCCGTTATGGACTTCAACTGGGGGATTGAATGCCCATGAACCCAAAGCTAGAAGGAGGAACGAAACGAGAAGAAAGAAGCGTGACATGGCTAGACCTTGTTTTAAGGGTGGATGCGAGATTGAAGGTAATATAAGCGGCTCGCAAGATCAACACAACATGTTTTTTGGAATCAGGCTTCCCGGCGTTTTCCCAAATGGCGTATTCAAAGGGCATGTCACATGAATTATGAATGCTGAATTATGAATGCTGAATGGCGAAGTCGCGCTTTGAAAGCCGGACAGGTCGGACAGAGTCGGAAGCCAGTGAGTTCCAAGTCAAAATTTGATTACTTTTATTTCGTACTCAAACAGGTATGGTGAAATAGCTTCCTAATCGACTGAAATCATCGAGAATCATCCGGATTACCTAATGGGTTGTTATTCTGGATGATTGACGATGTTTGTCAATGATTGTGCATGATTCTTGCTTGAAATTTTTCTAAAAAACGCGATTTTTTAGTGGTGCAAATAAGGCTTTAGCCCACCCAACCGTAAGGGAGCCTCCGCCCCTGTAATGTAGTGCGCACGAGGAAGTGGAAGAAGTTGCAATGGTGGCGGAGCGGGTTGGATGGTGGCGGACAGGGTCTGACGGGGTCTGACGGGTCTGACGGGTCTGACGGGTCTGACGGGTCTGACGGGTCTGACGGGGTCTGACGGGTCTGACGGGGTCTGACGGGTCTGACGGGTCTGACGGGTCTGACGGGTCTGACGGGTCTGACGGGGTCTGACGGGTCTGACGGGTCTGACGGGTCTGACGGGTCTGACGGGGTCTGACGGGTCTGACGGGTCTGACGGGTCTGACGGGGTCTGACGGGTCTGACGGGTCTGACG
>JAGVUR010000135.1 GCA_019136135.1 Verrucomicrobiota bacterium | reverse complement strand
ATGTTGAAGAGCGTTTCCAGATCCTTGCGCGTATCTTCGAGCAGTCCTACCTTGTCCAGGTCGAAGACGGCTTGGTCTTTTTGTAGGAGTCGAAGCACGATCGATTCTCCATGCATGCAGGGGACGGTTGAAACACGGATGTCCAGCGGATTCATGGAGCTGGTCAACTCGATACGCCCGTCCTGCGGCAAGCGTCGTTCCGCGATATTCATGCCGGCCAGGAGCTTGATCCTGGAGGCTATGGCGGCGTATTGGTTCTTGGGCGGCCTTAGCACGGTTTGGAGCAGGCCGTCAATTCTGAAGCGGACGGCGACCTCTGTTTCGGTGGGTTCCACGTGGATGTCGGACGCCCCCATTTCCTGTGCGCGTGAAAAGATGTCTGACACGAGCCTGACGATTGGCGCTTCCCTTGCCAGATCCCTCAGGGTCTGCTCGGAATCGGAGTCGAAGATATTGTTCTCCAACTCGTCTGGATTGTCATATAGCGCGGTGATGAACCGCTCGACGAAGGCTCTCCTTGCCAGGGTGAATTCCGGTTTGATTCCGTAGATGCTTTTCCAGAGGTGCTCGAGGTTTCCCGCCTCGTATGGTGCGATGATTGCGACGACTGCCTTGGCGTCGGTCCAGACGATTGGGATACAGGCCTGCGAGCTGAGGAAGTCGTAGGTTACATCGGGGAAGGCTGTAAAATCCTTCACGTCCTGTTCGTCCAGGACTGGGATGTTGGAGGCTTCCGAATAGATTTTCAGCAGCTTTTGTTCTTCGAGCTTGTTGTTTGCGACCAGTTCCCAATCGGCATCGGCGTTGCCGATTTCAGGCATTTCGCCTTCTATGTTTTTGACGGCGTTTTTGATGTCATGGACGACTCGTTCCTGGAGTTGTGCCCCGGTGACGATTGGTGTCATGGTCTTGCTAGAATTATCTTGTTGTTCTGCCATGGTTGGGGATTGTGGGGTGGCAAGTGGCGTACTACTTTTGTTCAACTTCTTGTTTTTTGTAAAAGAATTATCTGAAAGCCAATCCTTGAGTCATTGGCATGCAATCATTTTTCCCATCCGAGCCGAATGATTGTAGTGCCTTTACAAGGCACCATCTTTGGGTGGGTTCCACTCCCCAGGCTGAAGCCTGGGGTTAAGCATGGTTAAGCGCCTGCGGCGCAATTTGTTATGAATATCCGGCTAATCTGGTTGATCCGTTCGAACTATCGTCCGTGTTCCGTCCTCCGTGTGGGGTGCTGGCAATCAGTCCGCGCTAAGTTTGTTTGGGTTGTTTAGTACAGGACTTCCTTTTCCTTGGCTTTTTCGATGAGTTCAAGTGACGCCTTGTACTTTCGGATCAGCTCTTCCTGCGGGTTTCTGTTGTCAATGACATTGACGGTGATCAGCAGGAGGAGTTCTGAGCGGACCTTCATTGTCGATGTCGTCCTGAAGATAGCTCCGATATAGGGGATGTTCATCAGGAACGGGATGCCGGTCTTGGACGAGATGTCCTGGTTTTGGATCATGCCACCCAGGAAGAGGGTCGAGTTGTCTGGCACGACGAGTTCCGTTGACATCTTCTTCTTGTCGATTGGCGGCGGCACCCTTGGATCGTCAGTCACTCCCGCCGAGGAGACTTCCTGGTCGATTTCCAACCTGACGTCATTTCCCGCCGTGATGTAGGGCGTGACGTTCATGATGACACCTGTTTCGATGTATTCGTAGTTGCTGGAGAAGTTGCCGCTGTTGTTTTCGTAGGCGTCCGTTGCGACTGGGACCGATGTGCCGACTTGGAGTTCTGCAGTTGCTCCCGAGCGTGCGATGACCTGAGGTTCGGAAAGGATGTTCGTGTTTCCCTTGCCCGCGACCGCCTGCAGGAACGCCAGCGGGTCGGACTTGTTGTCCTTGAAGAGGAGTCCCATGCCGCCGCCAGAGAAGACTGTTTCGGGGATCGCGCCGAGGAATTCGCCCGCCAGTGTATCCTCATTGTTGTTGAAGGACTTGTTGATCGCGTAGTGGATGCCGAATTCGGTAGTGTCCTTGAGGGTGATTTCGGTGATGATCGCCTTGATTGCGACCTGCCTTGGGGGTACGTCCTGCCTGGCGAGGAACACCTTGATCATTGCCCAGGCGCGTGGCGTGGTCTTGATGGTCAGGCGGTTGCTTTCCTCGTCGGTGTAAACGGTGACATCGACTTCAAAGACGGTTTTGGGGACGCCCTCGAACTTGTTGCCGGTGGTTCTGGTGCTGCTTGCCAGGTTCGACCTGCTTGTAGGCGTCGTTGACGTGGTAGTTGGAGTTGTGCTTCTTGTGTTTCTTGTACTTCTGGACGAGGTTGTCCTGCTTCTTGATGTGCCTGTTGTGCCGGTGGTTCCCGTCGGCGCCGTTGTCCTGGATGACGTTGAGCTCGCGTTTGCCGGGCTTGCCGAGGTTGTTGTATAGAAGAACGCATCCAATGCGGCGGATAGCGAGCCGACTGTCGAATGCTTGACGTTGTAGAAGTAGATTTCCTCCTTGTCTTCGGCGTCTTCGCGATCCAAGGTTTTGATCCAGGCGGCTATTTCGTCCAGGACTTCCTGGAGCGATGCCGAGATGATGATCGACTTGAGCCTGGGAATTGCGGTGATCTTGATCGCTCCTCCGGAAGGGCCCGTTGCGGCTGCGATCGGAAAGCCAAGGACCGGCAACAAGGTGTTCAGTTCCTCGGCAAGCAGTTCGGGATCGACTTCGCGGCAGATGTAGCATTTGACAGGCCATTCGGATTCGCCCTTGGTGTCCAGGCGCTTGACCAGTTCCAGCAGTTTGTTGACGTTGGTCGGCGCCTCGACGATGACGATCGTGTTGGAGTCGGGAATGTCCGTGGCGGTGGCGCCGTCAGTCATGAATGGCCTGAGATAGTTGACTATGTCCGCGCTCTTGCGGTACTTGATGTTCAGGAAAATGACTTCGACGTAGGGCTGCTCTTCGTGCTTGGCGTAGATTCTCCGCTCCTTGGGCATCTTCTCGAAGGGGAGGACGTGGATGAAGCCGGGGTTCTGCGAAGGATAGGCGCCCGAAAGCCAGAGGATGTGGACGAATGTGTCCCAGGCTTCCTTGGCGGTGAGCTCGGCGTCAACGGACATCGTGATCGCGCCCTTGACGCTGGGGTCGACCAGGAAGGAGAAGTTGAGCAGATCCTTGTCCGCAAAAGCGGCGACCACCTCGTCAATCGTATTGGCATCAAACTGGAGGCTGACCTTGAGTTTTCGTTCGGGTTCGGGGATTCCCTTGATGAGCCTGCCGGGGTATTCTATTTGCGTATGTCCCGCAGTCCTTGCGGTTTGCGGCCTGTCTGGGACATCGAGTTTTCGCTCCATCGTCGGCTTGTCCTGTTCAGCGATGTCTTGGACTTCGAGCGGCGAGTCGTCGAGGAGATCTGCCTTTCGGACTTCGAGCTTGGAGAACGGCAGTGGTTTCGGAGTTTGCACGCTGGTTTCGTTCTCCAATGAGATGGTTTGACATCCTGCGAGCAATGCGACAGCGACCGGGAGGCAGGCTCTTGCGGCAGTTGAGATGACTTTTTGGATTGGCATAGTGGAGTCGGATCCTTGTTTATGTTTAATATTTTTTTGATATTATAGCTGAAAATCACCTGGCTGTCGAGTCAGGCCTGTGTGGTCTTATTCTACGCGTCGGGATTTGCGGAGGCGTTCCCTGCGGCTGGCCTCCTGTCCTTCCGGGCGGCATGGCTGGTGGTGTTCCCTGCTGGGCCTGCTGATCAGGACGTTCAGGGGGGGCTGGCGGTGGCTGTCCTGGCGCGCCAGTGCCCATTCCAGGAGGCGTTGGCGGCATTCTGACTTCGCGTTGCTGAGGTTGGCCAGGGGCAGGCGGCGTGCCTTGCTGTGGCGTGTCCGCTGGTTTCGCCTCGGTTGTGGTTGCTTTTATCCTTGTTGTCGTCCTGGCCTGGACTTCCTTTTGGTATGTAAGCGCTTCCTGCTTTCGGGAACTGCTCTGGCTGTCACCAAACTCAATGGTCAGGATCTCGTCTTTCCCGTTTCTGGTTATGACAACCTTGCGCTCCCTTGGCTCAATGGACTTGACTACGTAGCCGGTTTTATTGATAACGTCTCCGATTCGGAAGATTTTCTTGATCGGTTCTTTGTTGTCCTGGTCCTGGAGTTGCTGCGTTCGTGTTGGCGGCGGCGGCATGCCCGGCCTGGTTCGTCCCGGCAATCTGACATTTCGGCTTGGCCTGGTCTGGACCTTTTGACGGATGATTGCGATCGGATTGTCGCCGATCTGCGCGATTCCCGTCAGTTCCAGGTCTGCATTGACTATTTCCTGCTCAGGTTGTTGTTGCGTCGCGACAGTGTCGCTTGGCGGATTTTCCGTACGGTCTGGTGTAAAGAGCGATTTTTTCCAGATATCGTCCAGGGTATGCCGTTGGATTTGTGGTACTGAAGGTTCGTTTTTAGCTGTCGCCGCCGTTCTTGCTGCCTTTGAAGGCGCAGGCTTTTCCTTTTTTGTGCTTTTTTCCTTTGCGGCTTCGATTTTCTGCTGTTCTGCCTTGATGGTATCAGGCAGTTCGCAGGCAAGCTTAACGGACACGATGGCCGAACCAAGCAGGACGGCGTTGACAATGACCCAGGCAAATGTACTCATTGTTTGGCGGCTCCTTTGGCGGTTGTGTTATTGGCGCCAGTTGCGAAGATGATGTCAGACGCCTCGGGTGTCAATGCGTATGCCTTTGCCGTCGCGACGAGCTTGAGGGTTCTCGCCTGCGTTTGCTCTACTGGCTGGCCTGGTGCCCGTATTTGGCGCACAGGCGTGGTTGACAGCCTGAAGTTGGACCAGTGGAACTGGCGCTTGTTGCGGCGTGTGAAGTCGTCAAGCCTCTCGAAAAGCATCGCCAGGTCTTGCATCGTAATGGAATCGAATTCCATTTTCACCTCGATTTCCTGGATGCTGTTCTTCAAATTGCTTTTGCTTCGCTGTGTGCTGATTGATTTCCAGGTGATTTTGGCTTCTCGGACCAATGTTTCGAACCTGAGGCGGACTTCCTGCTCGATGGCTCGCTGGTTTGAGGCATCCCAAAACGGCTCCGCCATCTCTCGCAATTCCTCCAATTGACGGTCGAATTCGACCTTGTCCTGCTCGGCAATCTGGAGATTTATCTTTTCTTCCTCCAGCTTTTGGGCGAGGTTTTGCATTCTGGCTTTTGTTGGCAGGTTGATCTTGTCCTTGAACTGATAGGCAACGAAGGCCGCCAGGATCGCCGTGAGGACGACGAGGAAGATCAACTGCTTTTTCTGTTTGGCTGAGTTGCTAGGCATTGTGCTCCGAATCTATCTAAATGTTGCGTGTTGTTGCTGTGGCATGGGGGATCATCGCCCTGGAGGTGGCGGCGGCAATGGCAGGTTGCGTGGCGCGGGGACTTGCCTTGGCGTGTTGTCGGTGGCTGTTTCCTCCGGCTTCTCCTCTTCCTCCACCTCAACTTCCGTTTCCGTTTCTTCTTCAGCGGCTTGCTTTTCCTGCCTGAGGCGTTCCTCGTTTTCCTTGCGTTCCTGTTCCGCCTTTTGGCGTGCGACTTCCTTTCGGACAGCATTGCGCTTTTCTGCGATCGCCGCCTCTTCCGGCGTGTCAAACCTGGCTGCCAGGTCGAAATCCCGCGTGCGCTTGCTGTTTCTCACGTCAAAGCTGGACTTGAGCCCGCGGACATCGCCGATATAGGGCGAGTCTTCCAGTGCGTCCAGGAGTTCCTGCGAGTCGATCGTCGCGGTGAGCGTCGGGTCGGTTACGGGTTCCTCGAGGGTAAACTTGACCAGTCCTTCATCCCAGATGAAGTTGCCCGAGAGCCAGGCGGGCGGTGGGATTGAACGGGAAAGGTCGAGCAGGACGAAAGGAAGGGTGGGCTTGGAGGGCATCACGCCGCTCATCTCGTTCTTTAAATCCGCAAGGACTTTTTTCTTGTCAGCCTTGACGAGTTTCTGCAACGCCTCGACTTCCTGGGTTGTTTTCTTGAGTTCCGTTTCCAGCCTGCGCATCTGGTCGTATCTTGCCTGGAGGCCGACGACAAAGTAGAAAAGCAGCGCGATGATGGAAATGGTAAGCAGCAGCGAAGCGGTCATCGCCATCATGATGTTCCGCCTTGGCTTGAGGTTGGCGGGGAGTTGGCAGAGCGTTGCGGCGTCTTGCGTGGCGGCGTCGGTCAAGCCGTAGGTTGCGAGCACGACTGCGGGTGCGAATGCTTGTTGCTCCTTGACTGGGAGGTCGGCGATCAGGTCCCACTTGATGAAGTCTGCGGGGATCAATTCGTCAATGGGGAGTTGGTCTGCGGCTTCAACGCCGTGGGAAATGTCCCGTCCTTGTTCGGCGGGGGCGTAGGAGGTGGCATCCTGCGGCTTGTCATTCGGGAAGATGATCGTCTTGTCGGAGAGCAGGGGGTCAAGGGCTGCCGGCGGAGGTATGACGAGATCGAGCTGGCTTAGTCCCGATATGGCATCCAGCCACTGTTCCCAGATATCGTTTCTTACGTAGACCAACCGTATGTTGCGTCCCTTCTTTTTGTCCTTCTGCTCCAGCGATGCCCGGTATCCCCATCTGATCTTGTCCTGTGGCAGCGGGGTATGCTTGCGAAGTTCGAATGAGATGGCATTGCGCATCTGATCCGGCGGGAGCGCTGGCATCACAATGTCAGCCATGCCCCATCCGCCGCCCAATCCTGCGGCGACCGAGCATGCGGCATCCTTCGCATTCAAGGCCTTGGCGGCTTCGGCAACCAGCTCCGCGACGGAGCGGTCCCGGTCCGCCATTGCATTCCAGGTCTTGACGACCCTGCACTTGTCGCCCGAGCGTCTCATTAGGATTGCCCGGCAGTCGCCCGCAGCATTCCAAGTTATGGCTACGCAGGATTTTCTTGTGAAATGAGGCATGTTTTCTTATCGTGTCTTGTCTTTGTGCTGTGTATGATGTGTGGATGGGACTAGTCGTATCTGGCTTCCCAAATGGAAAAGGTTTGCGCGGTTCTGTCGGCGTAAATGGTTCTTTGTCTTGTATTGACTTCTCGTGTTATGGTCTTGACGACCTTGATTTCCCCTGTTGCGTCTCTTGCCACTGCAGTGATTTCCGCATAGTTTGATTCAGCGAAGGAGAAACGATTTTTCAGGTTGATGAGGAGGTCTCCGTCCAGTGTTTCTTCGATGGGGATTCCTTCATGGATCCACAGATCCCTTGCCTCCTTGATCGCTTCCAGCTCGGATTCTGACAGATCCGTGATCGCATTGGTGAAATCACTGTCGCTTGCCGTGAAAAACGGGATTTTCGCGTTTTTATTTTGCAGCGATACTCCTTTTGGGGGTATGACGGTGATTTCTGAGGGAATAATGTCGATCCAGTTTTCCAGCCAGTAGATTTCCGCCTTGAACTGCATGGCGTTGTTTCTTGGTAGCGTCCTGTATCCTTTTGCCGCGTAGTCGTCCGCTTCCATTCCGTATAGGTTGAGCAGGTCGTTTGAGTCTGTGTAGTCGTTGTAGACATCGATGAATTGGTTGATTGAATCCAAGGCGTCCGAATCGTCCACGTTCACGGATTCCTTGAGTTTTTCGAGATTGTCGACGCTGACCGCCTTCAGTGCGTCTCCCAGGTAAACTGAGCATGTACCGTCAAAGAGCACGTGCTCCCGCTTGTCCAGCATCCAGGGTTCGAAATCCGAGAATTCTTCCCTGGAGTCCACGCTGCTTCCCAGGGATCTATTCGAGAAGAGCCTCCTATCCGTCAGATGCATCCAGAATGCGAAGTCCGCGGCGGATTCAGCCTTCAGCTTCAAGTCTCCTGTGATCGCCGCGACGGAAGCGTCGCGTGCGACGGATTCCGAGACGAGCATCATATGTGCCGCCAAAATGGTTGTCGCCGCCAGGATAGCAAGGACGAGAAGGAGCGCCATTCCTTCCTGTCCTGCGTGTTTGCTTGTTTCCTGTTCGCGTTGTCTCATGGTTTATGTCAAGTTAGGCGGTCATCGCCTTGTTTCGTCCATCGGCTCCCACTTGCCGAAGCGTTCCCTGAAGCTGTTTCCCATTGTTCGGCGGAGCCAGGTTTCAGATTTTCCGTCATTCCAGTTGACGGTCATGCATACCGCCAGCGGTGCGTCCATCCGTTCCGACTCCTCGGTTTCCCACTCGTCCACCCAGATGAGCCTTTCGCCCCAGTTCTCGGTTTCATCGTCCGAAAAGTCGGCGTAGAGGAATGAAACAGAAGCGACGTTTTCTGCGAGGATTGACGTGTCTTGAAGGTTTTGGACATCTCCCCAGTCAAAGAATGGCCTAGGTGCATAGGTTGCAATCAGGTTGCCGTCGACGACTGCGATTTCGACGAATCGGATTGCGCCTTCGTTTTCATCGTTGAGTCGATGCAGGTATGCGCATCTCAGCATGTCCGGCGAAGCAACAATGATTGGTCTTTCGACGATTGTTTCCTCATCCGGGTCCGGCCATGTGAAAGGGATGATGTTTGGCAGGATTGCGTTTGCCGCCCTGTCCAGGGCGAGCAGTTCGTCCAGCTGGTTTCGCCTGAGCAGGACCTTGCTCCAGGATTGGGTCGTCTGCCCTGCGTAGACGAAGAGAACGATTGCCAAGCCCAGGAAGATCGTTGTCGCGATGATGACTTCCAGCAGTGTAAAGTGTTTTCTTTTCGGTTTTACGGTCATTCGAAGTCGTCCTCCTTGAGGACTTTCCTGACCCTCGTGTCCGAAATTCTGTTTCCGTTCTTGTCAAAGACCTGGATCTGGAATTCGCCGAGGATCCATTCCTCGATCGGTTCGAGTGCTTCCTCGTGGATGTCGTCCACCACGAGGAGTTGGCATGTTGCGGAGAATCCGTCCGGGAGGACGCCTTGCGGCATTGTCGCATTGGGTCCCGCCAGCAGATAGAATTCTGCGGCGTTGGTGGTGAGGTGCTGCCTTCCCCATCGGTTTTCCGCCTTGATGAGGGAGGACTGCGCCCCGGATACTATGGCAGAAGTCGCCGCCACTGCAAGCCCCAGGACAACCGTGGCTATCATGACCTCGGCCAATGTGAAGCAATGGGCGTGGACGGTATTACGCATAGACAGATGATTTGGGCTTTGGTTTCAGTTAAATGCCCAATAAACTCAAAAAAACTAAATCTTGTTGTGTGGTCAAACCGGATTTTTTACAAATTATAAACATAATGCATTCGTGCTTGATTTTCAATGGTGAGAATGGAAAAAACAAAGAATGCTGAATGCTGAATGCTGAATGCTGAATGCTGAATGCTGAATGCTGAATGCTGAATGCGGAATGCTGAATGCGGAATGCGGAATGCGGAATGCGGAATGCCCCGTCCGCCCCGCCGCCACCCTCAACTTCTCCAACTTCTTCGCGCGTACTACATTATAGGGGCGGAGGCCCCCTTACGGTTGGGTGGGCAAAGCCTTGTTTGCATCACTGAAAAATCGCGTTTTTTGGGATAATTTCAAGCAGGAATCATGCACAATCATCGACAAACATCGTCAATCTTCCAGATTCACAATCCATTTGGTAATCCGGATGATTCTTGATGACTCCGATCGATTAGGAAGAATTTTCTCCATACCTATTTGCTCCTGTAGGGGCGAAAGACATTTCGCCCAACACTCCCGTCAAAAACCAAATTCTCCAAACCCGCCATGAAAATGCATGTCACATGGGTTTTGAGTACGAAAGTGTGAAAAAATGGGATGGGATTTTGTCCGGGAAAACAGTAGTACAGGTTCCTTCGTCCAGGCTTATGTCTCGCCCTGTCAGGGCTCCAACTTCTTTTTCATGCCCACCCAGGGCGGCGCGATCCTTCGGACCGCTTGCCCTGGGCTTGGTATGTCTCGCCCCGTTGGGGCTAATTCCAACTTCAGCCATGAAAATGCATGTCACATGGGTTTTGAGTACGAAATCGATGAATTTTCAGTTTGGTTTCGAGGTGATTTTTCGGTCAAAAAGCCCTACAAATCCCAATGCCAACGTCCCATAGTCCCAGTCCCATGTCCCAGTCCCATAGGTCACATTCGTCTCATAAGTCTCATAAGTCCCAGTCCCACAATCCCCAATGTCGAACTCAGGATGCATGTCACATGGGTTTTGAGTACGAAAGTGTGAAAAAATCACTGCGAATTTTGGGTTTTTTCGCGCTACGGCAGAGCAAGTTTGAGAGGGATTGGATGGCATCGGCGTAACAGCAGCGGATGGCAAAGACATCGGTGCAAGGACCACAGTTGAGTTTTTTGGGATGGCAGTGTTGCCTAATCTCAAAAGAGGTGGTAAATTTAACCTTTTCTGTATTACCTATTATTTGTTGTCATCAATCTGCCTTTTGGAGATTGTTTGTGAGATTGGAGCGCAGTCAATTTGTTCGCCAAGTCTATTTGTGCCTTGGATTTTTGTGCGTGTTTCTCGGCATTGTCGGGATCTATTTGCCCTTGATGCCTACGACTCCATTTCTGTTGTTGGCGTCCTATTTCTTTGGTCGTTCTTCTCCTCGATTTTTATCTTGGCTTGAGGGCAACAGTTATTTTGGCGAGTTTTTACGCAATTACCGCAGCGGCATTGGCGTTCCGAGCGAAATTGTGTTTCGTTCGTTGGGAGTGTTGTGGGTAGGCATATTTGTTTCGATGTGCCTTTGCCGTCATTCCCTGGCATGGGCTTTTTTGTGTTCGGTCGGGGTTTGCGTATCCGTTCATTTATTGAGTTTGCGCCGTTCGTCCCGTCGCCCGATGCGTTTTACGTTGATTGAGCTGTTGGTATCGATGGGGATCATAGCGGTCTTGGCTTCGATGTTGTTGCCTGCGTTGTCGAAGGCGCGCGAGAAGGCGCGGCAGACGACCTGCATGTCCAATTTGCGTCAGATTGGGCTTGGTTTGGAGATGTACGTTGACGACAACCATGGTCTGATACCGAACATCAGCGGAGCGTACATGGGAGTCAGCATTCCGATTGTAAGGATGTATGGCGGAGTGACTTTTGGGTTGGGCAAGCTGATTGAGCAGTATCAGATTTCGCCGGAGTTGTTTGGTTGTCCGTCAAATCCCAGCCGCAGTCCTGGGTACGTCAAGTCTGCGTGGCAAGGTCATGGCGTCGTGCAGACGGCGTACATTTACCGTGAGACGGATTACGAGTTCGAGCCATTGAAGAGCCATGAGCGGAATTCCGGGAAGGCGATCCTGATGGATTTTTCATGCATTGCGGCGTCGGGGACGTCGATTGTTCCCCATGGTTACGAATCGGTCAATATTTTGTATTCTGACGGTCATGTTGAGCGTCGCAGGAACAACTCGGTTCCCGGGGCGTTGTATACGACTTCGACGCCGTCGGGTTCGGTCACGGTTCCGCCTTGCGATGAAATCTGGGCGAATGCGGACGCACGATAAAGGTCAAGCGATATCGAGGATTGTTGCATTATGGAAATCAGGATAGAACAGGTCAGCAAGTTGTTTGGCGATGTGAAGGCGTTGGATGACATCACGCTGACGATCGAGGACGGCGAGTTGTTTTTCCTGCTTGGTCCTTCGGGATGCGGGAAGACGACGTTGTTGCGTTGCCTTGGCGGATTCGAGACGCCGAGTGCCGGAAAGATATTTCTTGGTGGCGAGGACGTGGCTGGTCGTCCGGCCAACGAGCGCAATACGGCGATGGTTTTCCAGGGTTACGCGTTGTTTCCGCATTTGACGGTTTACGAGAACGTGTCGTTTGGCTTGGAGATGCGCGGCGTTGAGCGAGTTGAGCGTGACCGTCGCGTGAAGGCGGCGTTGCATAATGTTCAAATCGAGCATTTGTCTGGCCGGAAGCCCAACGAGTTGTCTGGCGGTCAGCAGCAGCGTGTTGCGTTGGCTCGTACGCTGGTCGTTGAGCCTGGATGCCTGTTGTTGGACGAGCCGTTGGCGAATTTGGATGCGAAGCTTCGTCGTGACATGCGGCACGAGATTCGTCGTCTGTGCAAGGACAATGGGTTGACTGCGGTGTACGTGACCCACGATCGGCAGGAGGCATTGAGCATGGCGGACAGGGTCGCGGTGCTGAAGGACGGGAAAATCCGCCAAGTAGGAACCCCGTTGGAGATCTATCGAAATCCCGCCGATGCTTTCATCGCAAACTTCATCGGAGAGACGAATTTTGTTCCGGGCAAGGTTTTGTCATGCGCCAATGGATTGTACGAGGTCGAGACATCCTTGGGAGTCCTCAAGGGCTCGTCCAACCGATCTTGGGAGAAGGGGAGTGACGTGCAGCTGTCCATGCGTCCCGAGGCGCTGACGCTTATCCAGGAAGGCGATGTTCCAGACAATGTGATTGACGCCGAACTCAAGCAAACCGCATATCTTGGGGAAATTTCCGACAATTTGGCGGAGGGCAGCGCTGGTTGCCTGCTCAAGTTCTTCGAGTTGAATCCCAAGGAAGGTCGGGTTCCCGGAACTCGGGTTCGTCTTGGCGTCAGGACTCAGGACATAGTGATCCTCCCGCCAGGCGGCGAGGATTGATTCGAACCTACACATTTCCCGGTTTTCATTCCATTAGCTAATCTCAATTAGTTAATGCCAAGCTACAACTACAGGAGGAAGTCAATGAAGAAAAGTCGTTTACTCTCTCGGATTCTATTTGGTCTTATGGTTTTATGCCTGCTTGGGTACGGTCAAGCGGCAGCTCCAAAGCCTGCTGAGGCGCCTAAGCCTGAGATGAAGCCGTCTGATTTGGTCACCCATGGTCCGTGGTTGACTTATCCCGATCCTGGGGAGCTTACGATTGGCTTCACGACTGTTCCCGGCTGCGGTGCGGGCGTGGAGTATCGCGAAGTCGGCACGGAGCAGTGGAAGCAGGCGTGGCACACCGAGGCGGGGCAAATCTTTCGCCATCGCACGGCGCGTTCGATCAGGCTGACCGGCTTGAAGAAAAATGGCGAGTACGAGTATCGCTTGATCCTCTTCGTTCCCCGGGATGCGAAGTACCACGAGGGAAATTTCCCGAAGCTTGACAAGGGGCACAAGACCAAGCAGACCGTGCTGGTTGAAAACCCGGATTTCCGTTTCAAGGCTTTTACCGACACGGCTGACCCCTTTACGTTTTCGGTTACTGCGGACCTTCAGTTTTCCCGTAACGTGAAGCATGGCATCCTGCGCAGCTACTATGACAAATGCGGCTTGAAGGACAGCAAGTTTTTCGCCGTGATCGGTGATGGTCACAATGACATCGGGAGCATGGAGAACTCGTACATCGGCACGGTGATCGACGGCTTGCAGCCCATCGGCGGCGCGTCTCGTCCAGCGCTGTTCATCCGCGGCAACCACGAATGGCGCGGTGGCGAGGCAAGCCTGTGGACAGAATACTTCCCGGCGCCTAAGACCCGTTCTACGTACTTCACATTCCAATGTGGCGATACCTTCTTCATCGTGCTGGATTCCGGGGAAGACAAGGCCGCGACCACGCTGACTTACCACTACACGGGAGACAACATTGACGACCAGGCGTTCCGTGAAGAGCAGCGCGTCTGGCTGGCGAAAGTTGTTGAGAGCCCGGAATTCAAGTCTGCGAAATGGCGCATTGCGATGTGCCACTCGGCGATTTATTCTCATCCCGAGGCTTACATGTACAATCATCTGGCGCACATCTGCCAGGATTTGTTCAAGAAGGACAAGCCGGAAAACAGGATCCACCTGTGGCTTTCGGGACATACTCACGTGTACTCCAGGACCATCCCGGGAACCGACCAGATCTACAGGCCCGGTAATTATCGTCAAGTCTATGGCGGCAAAGACTATGATTTTACCGTGCTGACCGTGGAAGGACCTGGCGGGGTGGGTGACATAAACAACTGCCTGGTCAATGTGACCGTGGACAAGGACAAGATCTCGGTCGAGGCGAGAACCCCGGAGAATGCCCTGATGGATGCATTCGAAATCAAGAACGACGGGACGGTCGTTGACCTGAACAACGATACCCTGCCAATGAAGAAGACTCCAGCGAACTACAAGTAAGGCACACTTGGTTTCAGCATCGCAGGCATCGTAGATTTTGGAAATCCAAGGAAGAAGCCAATGAAGACAAGTCAGTTGCTCTCTCGGATTGTATTCGGTCTTTTGGTTTTATGCATGCTTGGCTACGCTCAAGCGGAGGCGCCGAATCCTGAGTTGAAACCGTCTGATTTGGTGACTCATGGTCCGTGGTTGACTTATCCGGATCCTGGTGAAATCACTATTGGCTTCACGACAGTTCCCGGTTGCGGTGCCGGCGTGGAGTATCGCGAAGTCGGCACGGATGAGTGGAAGCAGGCGTGGCACACTGTGGCAGGGCAGATCTTCCGCCATCGCACGGCTCGTTCGATCAGGCTGGCCGGCTTGAAGAAAAATGGCGAGTACGAGTATCGCTTGATCCTCTTCGTTCCCCAGGATAAGAAGTACCATGAGGGAAGTTTCCCGAAGCTGGACAATACCCACAAGACCAAGCAGGTCGTGCTGGTTGAAAACCCGGATTTCCGTTTCAGGACTTTTACCGACGCGCCTGAGCCCTTTACGTTTTCGGTTGCTGCGGATCTTCAGTTTTCCCGTGACGTCAAGCTTCGTCTCCTGCGGGACTTCCATGACAAATGCGGCTTGAAGGACAGCAAGTTTTTCGCCGTGATCGGCGATGGTCACAATGACATCAGGAGCATGGAGAACTCGTACATCGGCACGGTGATCGACGGCTTGCAACCCCTTGGCGGCGCGTCTCGTCCGGCGCTGTTCATCCGCGGCAACCACGAATGGCGCGGTGGCGAGGCAAGCCTGTGGACCGAGTACTTCCCCGCGCCGGAGACCCGTTCCACGTACTTCACGTTCCAATGCGGCGATACCTTCTTCATCGTGCTGGATTCCGGAGAAGACAAGCCCGCGACCACGCTGACTTACCACTACACGGGAAACAACATCGACGACCAGGCGTTCCGCGAAGAGCAGCGCATTTGGCTGGCGAAAGTTGTCGAAACTCCGGCATTCAAGTCTGCGAAATGGCGCATCGTGTTGTGTCACTCGGCGATCTACTCCCATGGTGGAGCTTACATGTACAATCATCTGGCTCACATCTGCCAGGATTTGTTCAAGAAGGACAAGCCGCAAAACAGGATTCACCTGTGGCTTTCGGGACATACGCACCTGTACTCCAGGACCATTCCGGGAGCCGACCAGATCTACCGGCCCTACAGAACCCGTCCGTATGGCAAGGTCTATGGCGGCAAAGACTATGATTTCACCGTGCTGACCGTGGAAGCCGGTGGAAAGGACAACGTGGAGAACAGCCTGGTCAATGTGACCGTGGACAAGGACAAGATCTCGGTCGAGGCGAGAACCCCGGACAATGCCCTGATGGATGCCTTCGAAATCAAGAACGACGGGACGGTCGTCGACTTGAACAACGATACCCTGTTAATGAAGAAAAGCCCAGCTAGCTACAAATGAGGAAAGCATGAAACCAGATTTTAAAATTGTAGGCCATCGCGGATTTAAGTCCAAGTATCCTGAAAACACGATTGTTTCGTTCCTGGCGGCAATGGATTTCGGAGTCGACTCCATTGAGTTTGACGTTCGCTTGACCAAGGACCGTCAGCTGGTTGTGACTCACGACCACACGGTGGATCGATGCTCGAACGGGGAGGGCCTGGTGCGCGATTTCCTGTTCGAGGACATTCGGAAGCTTGATTTCGGAGGCTGGAAGGACAGCAAGTTCGCAGGGACGCAAATCCCGACGCTAGAGGAAACCCTGGACGCGATTTTGGGCAAGGATCCCAACTTCCCCCTGCTGGTGGAATTGAAGGAAGACGACGACGAATGCACGAAGCGGGTCTATGACATGTGCCTCAAGTACAATGTGCTGGAGCATGGGCTAATGCTGTCCTTCCACCCGAGGCAACTGCAACTGTTGAGGAGCTGGAACCCGGACATCTATCTCCAAGGCTTCCCGGATCGGTACATCAAAGTCCCGCAACCCCCTGAAGCCTTCAACGGACTCTACAACAAAACCTGCCTTTGGACAACGGACGCCAAGCCCGAGGAAATCAAATTCTACCATGACAAGGGCGTTGCCGTCGATTTGTGCCCGGTTGACAACGAAGAGCAGCTTGAGATCGCAATCCCATTGGATGTTGACTCGATCACGACCAATGCGCCCGATGTCATTTATCCGTTGCTTCGTCAGCGCGGCTTGCGGTAGTCAAGGGATTCTCGATCTCTGCTTTTGGGGCGTTAACGTTTCAGGATCTGCTGGTCTTCAAATGACGTGAAGAGCCACTTTTTGTCTGTCTTTATCAGCTTGAAGACAAAGGACCTGATTTCGTTGTAATCGCCTTTGAAGTTCGTCGTGAGCTTGATTTTGAAGACGGTTTGAATGGTCGCTTCCTTGTCTTGGATGAGTATGTCAACGCTTTGGGGGTGGACATTGATGTTTTTGCAGTATGCCCGTCCCTGAGTCGCGAGGCTTGTCAATTCGGAAGACGAATGGGAGCCGTTGAAGGGGAATTCGTTGACGTTGATCGTGACGTTTTCGTGCAGGAGGTTTCCCAGCGCCAGGTTTTTTGCAGCGATAGTCACAGGATTTTCTTCGCCTTGCTTGTTCACTGCCTCGCAGAGATCGTCAAGTCTTTTTTGCACGATCTTTTTTTCATCAGGCTTAAATACGAACCATGCGATGATTGCGATGGCGAGGAAGAGGATGATGGTGAAAATAGTGTTTTTCATTATTGGAGGAGAGGCACTCCTGCGATTTTTGAGGTGTTTACTTCGCCGAATTGATGTTCGTCCATCGGCATTGCCCTATTGTCGCCTACCACATAGACATGTCCAGGGGAGACTGTTCTTGGTGGAAGTTCCCAGTCGCAGGGCGTCAGGGCGTTCCAGCGTGCGGTGACTTTTTCATTGTTGACGTACAGGTCGCCCTTGCGGAATTCGACAATGTCGCCTTCGACTGCCACGATTCTCTTGAGCAACATCACCTTGGTGCCACCGTACTTGATCATCACGGCGTCACCAGGTCTTGGCTTGCGCGACCAGTAGGCCGGCGTCCAGCAGAAAAGGAACGTGCCGTCCTTATAGACCGGTTCCATGCTTTTGCCGTTGGTCCAGGCGGGGATGCAAAGATAACCAAAGAATCCGTATGCGAGGGCGCAAAGAATGATGAACCTGAGGCAGAAAGCCGGGGTTATTTTCGGGAGAAGGAATCGCGACAACCAGCTTCTGCGTGGCTGTTCCTCGCTCTTGTTGTTGTCTGTCATACTGTGTCCAAGTCTTTTTCAGATCGTCTGATATGTACGGATTGGCAAAGTCCAGCCAGTGCCATTGTGGAGAACATGAACGAGCCTCCGTAGGAGACGAAAGGCAGGGGGATGCCGATGATGGGGGCCGCCTGGACGGTCATGCCGACGTTGATCAGCGTATGGGTGGCAAGGATCGTCGCAGAACCCAGCGCTAGGCATGTGCCGAACTCGTCCGGGGCGAGGACGGCTGTCCTGCAGGAGCAGAGTATGACGCAGACAAGCAGCACGGTGACCAGGGCGGCGCCTACAAAGCCTGTTTCCTCCGCAATCACCGAGAAGATGAAATCAGTCGGGGCAACCGGGCGAGGCAAGTAGCCGAGCAAGTATTGGGTTCCACGCATGAATCCCTTGCCTGTCAAGCCGCCGGAGCCGACTGCCAGGAGCGACTGGTCTGCGTTCCACGTGTCGAACTTTTGTTCCTTAAAGACTCTTTTATGTGCCTGTTGCCAGGATTCCGCGCGTTCTTTCGAGACGAATGGCGCCGCCGCCGCAATGGCGTATGAAGCGGGCGCGTCGAGGAAGACCTTGATTCTTGTCTTTTGGTGTTCTTTCAGTTGTCCGAAGAGGACTGGAATGAAGAGCAGGCAGAGTATTGTGGTCACGATGATCCATTTCCATCTCAATCCCTTGATGAATGCGATGACGAGGGTGAATGGAACGAAGACCAACGTAGTTCCCATGTCAGGTTGAAGGAGTACGAGGATCAAAGGCGGGAAAATGACCATGGCCGCGATTGCGAGAGGCGGGACATAGCTTCCTCTCCATCCTGGTCTTGTGACGGCCCATGCCATGAAGAGCAGGGAGGCTGGCTTGGCGAATTCTGAAGGTTGTATGGTGATGCCGCCGATGTTAAGCCAGCTTTGTGCGCCATTTGTCCTTGTTCCAGCCACGTCGACCCAGATAAGCAGGAGCACTCCGAGCGTATAGATGATCCATGATCGGTCGCCCAATTTTCTGTAGTCGACGGTTGCGCACATCAAGTAGATTGCGATTCCGCCGACGATCCAGATGAGTTGCTTGAGCCACTTTCCGGTGAATGTTCCGCCCAACCGCGACCCTGTTCCGTAGATGAAGACCAACCCTATTGCCAGTAGCAAGACCTGAAAGATGACCGCCAGCCAATCCAGGTGGCGTAGTCTAGACAGTTTGCTTTTGAAGTTGTCGTTCATCATGGTTTCAGGAAAGAAAGCTGTTGTAGTTACACGAAATTTGATTTTGCTTTTGTTAGGTACTAAGGATATATTGTTTAAGTTGACTCAGAAGTCTAAAATGAAATATAAGGTTGTGTATGGATAAATCAAACAATTGGAGGCACTTGAAATGGAAGAATTTTTTCGGTTTTTCGGGTTTGAAGTTTCTCGGGGGTACTTGTATGAATTATTAGTTTTGATTGAGTTTTTGAAGCGGATTTTTGTTGCGGCATTGCTTGGGTTGTTGATAGGGTTCGAGCGTGACAAGCACGGTCGGGCCGCCGGGTTGCGTACGCATACGCTGGTCAGCGTGGGTTCTGCGTTGTTTACGCTTATCTCGTTGAAGATAGCGGGGGTGAAGTTGCTTGGCGAGGGAAGTGTCTTGCATGGAGACGCGGGGCGAATTGCCGCCCAAGTCGTCACCGGCATCGGTTTCCTTGGTGCAGGCACCATTGTCAAGGATGGTTTTATGGTCAAGGGATTGACCACGGCGGCCTGCCTGTGGTTTGCCGCCGCCGTGGGCATGGCTTGCGGGATCAACCTGTTGGTTCCTGCGACCCTGACGGCCGTAGGGATGTACATGTTCGTTTTGTGGGGGAAGAATCGGGAAAGGAAATTCCATCGCCTGTATCCTTTTAAACTTCTTGCGTACCTGAATAATGAGGAGGCGGCGTACGATATCTTCGTATGGGTCAAGACGCAGGGCTGTACTGTGACAAGCATGAATTGGGTGCATCGGCCCGACAGCGAAGTAGTGAAAGTCGAATTCTACATCGACGTCGACCTGAAGGTCATGCAGCCTCAATTCCTGTTGCATTTCATGCGACGCTTGAAAGAGGAGAACTTTAATGGTTTGATTTCGGTGTCCTACTATTGCATGGGTTAAGCTAGGTGTCAGAGGCTAAAGCGATGGCTATTTCAAAACGATTGTCGATTTTATTTGGTTGTTTATTGTTGGTGTCCTGTGCCAGTCTAGAGGAAGGCGTGGGAAGGGGCGGTGGTTTTACGCGTTCGTACCAGCGTCGCGATGGGCAGGCTCGTTGGGTTGACGAGAAAACTGTGATTCATTCGGTGGCGATGTGCGTAACCGCGTCAGAAATGACAACGGGATTTCATACGTCGCGCCGCAAGTATGCCGAAGTAATGCGTCATTGGTACTGGCTTGCCTCCAGCGAGAATACTGATGTTGACGGTGGAGTCAGGGCGTTGAATTTCATCAAGAAGATACACCGTGACGCCGAGGGCGGTAAGCGCTTGTGGCAAGATGCTGTTAAATTGGCTGGCGATCCCGAGGAAACGGGGATTGCCGGGAAACCCATACCGGCGGAGTATCGATAGGTAGCAGAATCATTGAAAGAGGTGAAATACGATGAATATTAGGGGCTTGATGTTGTCGATGCTGGCGCTGTCGTCGATGGGCGCATGCGGAGCGAGCTACTACATTGACCATGATGGTGGCGACAATAGGAATGACGGCTTGTCTCCCGAACGTGCTTGGAAGACCTTGGCGAGGATATCGGCTCACGAGTCGAAGCCCGGCGATCGTTTTTTGTTCAAGCGTGGTTGCATGTGGCGTGGCAAGACCTTGGACTTGAAATCCGGCGCGCCAGGGAATCCAGTTGTATATGGGAACTACGGCGAGGGCGCGTTGCCGATCATCCAGCCATCGCTTGCCTTTGACGATGCATCTGAGTGGACTGAAGTCCAACCAGGGATTTGGCGTACGCCCGAGGAAAACGTGACCATTGAGCGTTTGGATGTCAACCAGGATCTTCGGGCATCGACCTGGAGCATTTATACGGAGCCTGGAGCTGACGTGTCCTGGAGCAAGCAAGTCAATGAGGGGCAGGTACGATATCGGATTGCGTGCGCCAAGCGTGGCAAGGTCGAGACGAACATCCAGTTTTTGGGGCCTGACGTTCCCAAGTTGGAAACCAGCGTTTTGTTCCGGTTCAAGGCTCGTAGCGACAAGGCTTGTCAGCTGCCTGAGTTTCGGGTGATGCGCAAAGGGACTCCATGGACGGCATTTGCCATGTCGTCAGGCAAGACGGAGATTTCTTCGGACTGGAAGGAGTACGAGGTGTTGCTGATGAAGTACGACGCAGCACCGGTTGACGCCAGGCTGAACATCTTCGTCGGCACCAGCCTTCCTGAGGGCGGGGTAGTGGAAATTGAACCTCTTGAGTTGGTCAATGCCGATGTCGGCGGCTACCAGCCGATTAAGGTTGACGTTGGGAATATCATCTTCAATCATGGCGAAGCCTATGGTTGGAAGAAATGGGGCGTTGACAAATTGACCCGTGAGCGGGACTACTATCATGATTGGGGTTCCGGCTGCGTATATCTGAAATCCAAGGACAATCCAGCCAAGACTTGGAAATCCATTGAAATGGCGCTGAAGAAGCACGGCGTACACCACGGCGGGTCGCACGATGTGGTCGTCGACGGGATCCATGTCCGCTACTCGGCGGCACATGGATTCGGCGGCGGGTCATGCAAGCGCATCGTAATCAGGAATTGCGATGTTTCCTGGATTGGCGGTGGTGTCCTGTATACGCGAAACGGAGTCCATACTCGATATGGAAACGGAATCGAATTCTGGTGCGCGGCCGAAGACTGCCTGGTGGAAAACAACAGGATTTGGCAGGTCTATGACGTCGCGATTTCAAACCAAGGAAACGACAAGTTCGCTGTCCAGAAAAACATCACGTACAGAAACAACCTGATCTGGTCCTGCGAGCAATCCTATGAATATTGGAGGTCGCCGGAAACGGCTTTGACAGAAAACGTGAGCTTCGTCAATAATACCTGCCTCGATGCGGGCTTTGGATGGTCGCATGACCAGCGCCCCAACAAGATTGGAACCCATGTGCTAGCTTATCACGTCATCTCGCAGAACAAGGGCATCTTCATCAAGGACAATGTGTTCTGCAATGCCAAGGATTCGCTGATCACGCTTCACAACGACTGGCTCAAGGACCTTGACATGGATTACAACCTGTGGTGGCAGGAATCCGATGCCCCGTTCTTCAGGATGAGGATGAAGGACGGCTGGTCGTTCCTGAAGACTCAGCTTGAGGAGTGTCGCGCGAAGACAGGCCAGGACAAGCACTCTGTGTTTGGCAAGCCCGAATTTGTCGATCCGGCTGCTGGCGACTATCGTCTGAAGCCTGGCTCGCTTGGTACGAAAGCTTCGTCCACGGGTGGCGTAGTTGGTCGCCAGTGAGTTGGCAACCGACAAAGGCAACACAAAAATAAACCCAAAGTAGTAGCTGATGCCATGAGAACAATTTGAGTACGAGCACCCGGGGTGTTCGTACTTGAACTTTGCTTGACGTGGCTGAGAAGACTGAGCGGGTATACGCGAATGTCATGGCATTGTTAGTTGGCAATGCTTTGAGTACGTGCACCCGGGGTGCTCGTACTTGAATTTCACTTGAATCAATTGGTAAGAAGGTTGAAGGCGTTGCAATAGAGAGAGGACAGTGAATCTTTGCCTGGATTTTGCGCTGCTTTTCAGATAGGAAAGACTTTTGCGCTGCTTTTACGGGAAACCAGCAGAATCTAGGCACAATGAAGCTTCGACCGGGCAGGTCCATTCAAAAATTACGAAGTCCCGCCTGCCGGCTTGGAAAAGCTTAAAATTGGATTTTGGGAATTATCCGGCTTTCGCCTTTGCCGAAGCCCTTTCCTTCAGGCGCCCGGACACCCAGTCCGTGACCGGGATGATGGCGAACCGCCACAGCGACGAGTAGAACAGGCTGCCGACCAGGTAGGCTGGATAGACGATCAGGGCGTTCCCGACAAGCGACGACAGCTTGTACCCCGGACTCTTCCCGCGGGACCGGACGATATCCCAGAAGGCGTCCACGATGTCGATGCCCGTGGCATCCTCCAGCCGCTCCAGGAACGTCCGGCAGTTCCCCTCGTCCAGCTCGAACCAGGGCAGCTTCCCCGCCTTCCAGCCCGCCCGCCGCTCCAACTCCAGTAGGAACGACTCCGTGCCGATCCCGTACCTGTTCACGTAGATCCTCTCCGCGCCCGGGACCATGTCATCGCGTAGGTCGGCCAGCTTCGCCCTGACCCTGCCGAGGTCGTCGTCCCCGAGCATCCTGGTGAGCGCCTTGGGGTCGAGGCGCCTGAGCCTGTAGTCCTCCTTCCAGAGGCTCCTGTCGCGCTTCAGGCGGTTGGCCCTGGCGTAGA
>JAGVUR010000138.1 GCA_019136135.1 Verrucomicrobiota bacterium | reverse complement strand
GTGCCGCCCCTCCGGGGCTCCGGTTCCGTGGGGGTGGCGGCGCCCCAGGTTCCGCTGTGCTCCGCACAGCTTCACCAGGGGTTAAGCATGATATCGCCTCTCCGAGGCTATTCACGCACTAAAAGCGTGACGTTCTGCGAGTACCTGCACTATGATAATCTCCTTCGGATATACTGCAAGCACCCTGGCTGCTCATGCCTTGTTTAGCCAATTGACAGGCGTCACGATATCAACTGCTTTTTTTAGGATTATCGACTTCATTCTAGCCCTTTAGCATGAGTTGCGCCTCGTCACGGTCGCCTCAATCAACGAGCAACATGGTCACGCAGTCAACATACACGGCGCTGACCTCATCCAACTTGCGTATCACAGGAGCAAACCATATGTACTGGTCACGCTGCAATTCGAATGGCTCCGTTTCAAAGGTCACGTACTTCTTGCCGCGAATCTCGGATGCCTTCAGCCGACGTTGAACCAAGTTCCGTCCCAAGGCGTTGCACCAAATGCCGAAATTCATCGCGTCGCCATCATCCGTTTCAGCGTCGCAGCGAACACGATAGACAGCCTTCCACTTCTTGCCGAGTCCATAATAGCCGCCGAAGGGGATTTGCGTCGCCCACTGGTTGGTGTCGCTGGGCATCCTTGCCGCAGTGCCGCTGTACGCCTCGGCGTCCTCCACGATCGAAACCCAACTGCCAGGACGATGCAACGAAAAGTACCCAGGCGTGAAAAACACCCACCGGTCAGGCGCCAGACCCTTGCACCATTCGGGGGGATTCTTTACCGATTCGATCGAGCCCACCAAGTTCTTCTTCAAGTTCTTCCCGTAGTCGCCATAGGCCACCCCTTCGCGAATCTGGCCGATTCCCAGTTCGGTACAAAGCTTGTCGAATTCATCAGCCAATGCTTCCGGTTCAGGCAGCAACGGAACGTCGGATTTGCCAGCATGTATCTTCCATTTCATCAACATCGGCGCCTCCTGCAGGCAAACCAGATCCAAGGACAGGCGTTCGCGACGAACCCGCGCCGCCAGCACCGCATCCCCGGCAACAGCCTGTTCCGCTTTTTTGTACAAGGCCAGCGCCTCGTTCAGCTGGGGATAGGTCAGCCAGCCATCCGTTGTCGAGTTGTAGCAACGCAGGTTGTAGCCCGATTTTTCCACGCAATCGCAGAGGAAGTCGATATACGCGAGCAAATGCGGTCCCGCAGCACCATAGTATCCGTCCAGGAAATCCTTCAGCAGGGCGCGTTCGTCCAGATCTGGATTCCAAAGCAAATGCGCCACGAGCCACTGCCGTGCGCGGACGAAATCGCCCAATGTGCTGCCCGCATCACCCTGCTCGAAGATGCCGACGGCGTTGTGCTTGACGAAGAAGCGGATATCGGGAGCCAATCCGCGCCAGTTGGGTTGGGGAAGCATGTAGTTCGCGAAGTTGGTGACATAGTTCCAAATGTAGAGGTTTGGTGAAATCGCGCTCCAGTCCTCGATATCCTTCTTGAAGCTGGCATTTGCAGGTCCAGTCTCCAACGGCTGGGCGAAATTCATCTCGATGCTGCACAAGCGAATGACCACGTTCTTGGCAGGACGAACTTTCTTCGGAGCCTTTCGCGTATATTGGTACGCCAAGGTTTCAATCAGGAAATCAGGATATTCCTTTCCTATCTCAGCCGCGACCGCATTGACGAAGCGGATCAAGGGACCCGACTGGCTCTCCTCTTCAGCCTCAACTGCCAAGCATGCCTTGCACTCGCAACGACCATGCCAGTCGTTCTGCGAAACGGAAATCATCCCCGCGCTGGGATTCTTTCCAATGCGCTCCAGGCAAACCTTGACAAACTCCTTCCGCATCTCCTCGTTCGTCAAGCACAACTGACGATGGTTGTGGCTGCGGACACCGCCAATCTCGGAATACCATTCGGGATGAGCGTCAAAGTACTTTCCCGGAGGCAAAAATTGATAGAAGGTATGGCACCAGCCGATAATCGACATGTGACCGCCCCATTCAGGGGAAATCCTCGCAAAATGACCGTTCGCACGCAAGCGAGGGGCAAAACGACCGTCCAAGGCGCCCGTGTAAAAGGTCTCGCGACTGCGAATCTTCGGAGTGTAAAGATAGTCCTTGGCCTCAACGTCCAAGGTCGGCTTCTTCGGAATGAAGCTCTCGGTCTGAGTCCACCAGCGAACCCCTACGTAGTCCTCCAGAAATACGTACACCGCATACAAAGCGCCACGAGTACCCTGCCCATCGAAAAACAAGTCCCGACCGACAAAGCGGATCGCAGTCGTGTCAAAACCCAACTCCGAAAACGATACGTCCTTGAACACATCCTTCGAGGCAACGCAATTTCCGACATACAAGCCGGGACGACCGGCAGGACGCTTCCCCTCCTCCACAATCTCAAATGTTCCGCCAGTAACCTGGGACAAGTGATCGGACAGCTCCTGCGCGGCATTCCGAATCACAGGAGCCGCATCGTCCGGAACGACGATCACATGCTCGACACGACCGTTTTCGCTCAACCTGAATCCAGCGCCGTAACCCGCAACCCCAGCCAACAATAATCCAGCCACAACCAATTTCCGCATCTGTTAATCTCCTATGATTTCAATGACACTTACCTTGGCTAAAACAACAAACACATCGCTAATATGATTCCTCAATACTCAAAATCAATCCGAAACTAAATCTCTATCATCGGCAGCCGTTGCGGCGGCGGCTGGGCGTCCGTATTGCCGGGGTTTGTGAATGGCTAAATGACTTGCATTTCACGGCTTGAAGATTAAGTTAACGAATTATCGTTTTGCACCCAATCACCAACTATAAACAAGGTTCAAAAGAGCAACGATGAAACTTATCCTTTTCTCGAAAATGCTGAAAGACAAATCCATTCCCCAACTGGCTGATTTGGCGCAGGAATGGGGATTGGACGGATTCGACCTTTGCGTCAGGCCTGACTATCCGGTCGAACCCACCAATG
The DNA here is from genome assembly GCA_019136135.1 of Verrucomicrobiota bacterium. Lineage (GTDB taxonomy): Bacteria > Verrucomicrobiota > Lentisphaeria > Oligosphaerales > Oligosphaeraceae > UBA1407. The sequence continues at coordinate 1,676 of JAGVUR010000138.1, read as the reverse complement.
CCCTGGTGGAACTGCCAAAGGCGGTTGAGTATTTCAAGAAGCGCAACCTCGAAATCCCGATGGTCACGGGCAACTTCGACCTTCTGACGCCCGAGCATCCGACTGCGCCAATCATCCTGGAGGCAATGGACAAGGCGAACGTCAGGCTGCTCAAGCTGGGATACTTCAACTACGATCCTTGGACGATGAACTACCAGGTGGAAGTCGCAAAGACCAAGGCGATCCTGAAATCATGGTTGCCTTTGGCGCGGAAATACAACGTCAAAATCTGCTACCACACCCACAGCAACAAATGCATCGGCCTTAACGGCGCCGCAATGGCGCACTTGCTCGAAGACTTGGATCCGCAATATTTCGGAGCCTACATCGATGCAGGGCATCTCCGCGCAGAAGGCGAAAACTTCGCAACCGCCCTGGGCATGGTCAAGCCCTGGCTGTCCATCGTCGCAGTCAAGGACGTCCTCATCCATCGGCAAGTCCATGACAATGGACACGGACAGGGACAAAACAAATGGCTGACAGCAGGAAACGGAATGGTCGATTGGACATTCGTATTCGATTGCCTCAAGCGAGTCGACTTCCAAGGCCCCGTCACGGTCCACTGCGAATTCAAATGCGAACCCGAGGAATTCCTCCCGAACGCCCAAAACGAAGTCGCTTTCTTCAAGAAGTTCATCTAGGCATCTCTTTACTGCACGGACGCGGCCCCCATGCCCAACCATAGCCATCCCAATCGGAACGAGCGCAAGTCAGGACTTTTCTGGACGGCGAAGAGACGTGGATTTGCCCCGCTGCACTTCTTTGGCGCACTCCATTTCGGCACCGAGGCGATGTACCCACTGCCCGAGATCCTGGTTGACGCATACTGCAAGGCGGACGCGATCGCCTTCGAGACAAATCTCGCCGAGCTGGCGACTCCTAGCTTCAACGCCATGATGTCGCATATGGGGCGCCAACCCGAGGGCGAAACCCTGGAGCAAAGCCTGCAACCGGACACATGGAGCAAGCTTGTCGCCGTGGCAAACACCCTGGGATACTCGTCAGGCTCGCTCAACGAGATGAAAAGCTGGTACGCGGCATCGGTGCTGACAAGCGCCGCATTGCGAAAGGCGGGACTCAATTCCTACCTCGGGATCGACGGCTTCGTTTTCCAGCAAGCCCATGCAGATGCAAAAAACATCATCTGCCTCGAAACACCAAGCCACCAACTCGAACTCCTGGCGGAAATCAATACGGCTACAGACGAGGCCTTCATGCAACATACCATCGAGGAACTCAACGACATGGCAAAATTCTCGCATCAAATGCTCGACCTTTGGCTGGCAGGAGACGCAAAGGGACTCGCCAAACTCGTCGCAGATGGATTCAAAGACAACAACAAGCTCAGGAAACGAATGCTGGAAGACCGAAACCAACACTGGTTCGACGAGCTTCATCATGCAAACGAAAGCGGGCTTTCCGTGCTTGCGGTAGTAGGCACGGGACATCTCGTCGGAGACAACAGCCTGCTCAATCTTTTCAATGACAACGGATATCAGATAACACACCCACATTAGAACGCAGGTAACCGTTCACGGGGGGGGGGCGAAGCAAATCGATGTTTCCGTGTGCCTCAATGAGAACGGGCGTCTTCCTTAATCTCGATCAAGTGCATCGGTTAAGCGTATCCGATTAAG
>JAGVUR010000084.1 GCA_019136135.1 Verrucomicrobiota bacterium | reverse complement strand
GGGTCGGACGGGTCGGACGGGTCGGACGGGTCGGACGGGTCGGACGGGTCGGACGGGTCGGACGGGTCGGACGGGTCGGACGGGTCGGACGGGTCGGACGGGTCGGACGGGTCAGACTTGTCATTCAGCATTCATGTGCTAGGGGATCAGGTCGTTGTTAAGTGCCGCCTTGAGCCATGCGTAGTAGGTATCGCCCATTTGGCGATAGCCTTCCGGCGATGGGTGGACACCGTTGTTTTGACGGATGATTTTCTGGGTGTTTCCGAGGTTGACGTCGTCATGTCTCGTCGGGTAGTTGTTTTCGCAATCAAGATTGATGCTGGTAGGGATCAGTATGACCTTTGGATCTTTCCCGTTGAATTTTTCGAGCATCACCTGATTGAGTCGATGCTGATTTTTCTTGTACTGCCACCGAGTTTGTCCGCACTTGTAGTTTTCTCCGAATGCGTCCTGTGATTTTGCTCCTGGCGTTACGAGTCCGACTCCGATGAGTGCGTTAGGCGCTCCTTTCTTGAACTCTGCAATAAGCTTGTCAGCATTGTTCATGATCGCTTTGCATGTGTTTTCGATGTTGTCGTCCTTGGCGCCGAATACATCGTTGACGCCCAGTTGGATCATGATGAAATCAGGCGGATTCCCATTGTTGGTCTTGTCCAGGTACATTTGGAAATCGAAGACGCCTTGTCCGTTTTCGTCAATTTTCAGGAAGGCGCTTGGCCTGTCGTAGGGCGGGGGATTGACGGCTTTGCTTGCCTTGGTCTTGTACAGGAACGTGCCCCAGGTCCAGCCGCCCCAGCCTTCGTGGGCGACGCCATCGGGCTGCGGCTTGCCGCCAGGACCGTTGGTGCCAATCATCCGAAAGGCGGAGTTCTTGTCGCCTTTCATCAACTCGAATAGCCTAGTGGGATATACAGTGGCATTGGTTAGGCTGTCTCCGACGATCAGGACGGTCGTCGATTTCCCCACGCCTGAGTCTTCCGCTGTCACAACCAGTTTCGTCTTGGCTTCGGCGACGATCCCCTGTTGCCCGATGACCGTGATGGACCAATCGTAGGTTCCCTTGTCTTCAGGCGTAGGGACGTACGTCCAGCGTTTTTGCTGGTTGGTTCCTTTTCGACAATCCACGTCAAAGACATAGTTGTCCGGATTGATCGCTAGGATGATGTTGTCAAAGTAGACGTTGATTTCCACGTTAGGCACGGCGTAGATCGCCTGTGGCAACTGAAGGCTGACTGCGTTGCTTGGCTTGGGGCTTTCCTGGGCGGTGGCCAACAGGACGAGGCAGGCGACGATCAAGGCTGTGATTCGCATGGGGACTCCTGGGGTGCTTTTATGAAGGGTAGAAGCTAACTGAAGATTTTCCTGGCGCGTTTGAGGGCTTCCTGGAGGAAAGTGTCCAGCGACCAGTCCTGGTAGATTCGATGGGTATCCTTGCCTGGCTTGCTGTTTCGGGTCAATTCCATCGTATAGATGCCGTCGTAGTTTGCCTTGTCCAGGCGCGCCTTGACATTGGGCCAGTCTGCGATGCCGTCGAAGGGCAGCAGGTGTGCGTCGTCATGCCAAGTCATCGTGTTGACGTCAGTCATCCCCAAGTTGTCGTTGATATGTGTGGCGACAACCTTGTTCCCGAAAAGAGCCAATGTATCCTTGCCGTAGTTGTAGCAGAGTTCGTGTCCCGTGTCTAGGCAGTATCCGCAGGCAGGTGAATCCTTGCATTGGTTCATCACGGCTTCAAGGTATTCAAGGCCCTCCGTGTTTTCAAAGGCGACGACGACGTTCCTCTTTTCGGCTTCCTCGACAAGTCTCCTGAAGCGTTGCACACCTCGGTCGTTTGGCGAGTGCCTATCCATTCCGATGATCACATGGGCGACCATGATCTTGACGCCGACCTTGGCGCAATCGTCCAGGCACCGGATCAGCATGGCGATTTGATCCTCGCCTTCCTGGTCGGTTTCCCAGATTTTGTCAACCTTTCCGAAGGGCGCATGCACGGATTGGAAGATCAGGTTGTTGCCCTTGATTTCGTCCGTCCAGCCTTGTATGTCACACCCGTCGCTCCAGCCTGTGAAGGTGGCGTCGTACCCCGCCTTGGCAATCGCCTTGATTTGGTCGGAGACTGAAACTGTGTCAAAACCCATTCCGACGCCGATTCCGAATTGTGGTTTGTTTGTCATGGTCCGTCCTGTTTAGTGAAGGTTGTCGATTTTTAGTCCCACCAGACCTTGTGCGCCTTGAAGACTGGTCCTTCCATGCAGGAACGGGCGAATCGCCAGCCGTCGTCATTGTCGTCCTTGAGTTTGATGACGCATGCAAAGCAAGCGCCGACACCGCAGCACATGGGCTGCTCCAGGCTGATTTCCGCGTTTTCATCGATGTTTCCGACTGCCTTGAGCATTGGATTTGGACCGCATGACGCGACGAGTGCGCCGGGCATTTCCCTGAGCGCGACTTTCAGGAGGTCGGTGACCAGTCCCTTGTGTCCCATCGTGCCGTCATCGGTGGAGATTCGCAAGTCGCATCCCAATGCCTTGTATTCGTCTTGGAGCAGGATGTCAATGCTTGAGCGTCCTCCAATCAGGACAACAGGCTTGATGGCGGCTCGCTTGGCGAAGAGGAATGTGGCGGCGCAACCGAAACCGCCTGCGACCAAAATCGAACGCTGGTTGCCAGTTGGCTCTGTGAAGCCGATGCCTAGCGGGCCAATCAGGTTGACATTCTGGCCTGCGACGCAGGTGCTCAGCTTAAATGTGCCCTCGCCAACAGTCTTGTAAACGATCGATAGGCGACCGGATTGCGGGTCGGTGTCGAATATGCTGAAAGGACGCCTGAGGATCCGATGCTCCAGGTCCGGGACCTGAAGATGGATGAATTGACCTGGACGGGCATCTCGGGCAATTTCGGGAGCGTAGAGGTCAAGTCGGAAATACTCGCCTTGAAGGTGGGTGTTGGCAAGGATTGACGCGTCAATCTGGTGCTGTTTCTTGGACATGGGAAATCTTGGGTTGCAGGGCTTGCTCTAGGGGAAAAAACTGATTTTTGAACAACTCCTAAACTAACCTGAAAACCCGCAAGTTCAAGGTATGATCAGTCTTGATGTGACTTGCTGGGCCTATGGTTTCTTCTTGTTTCGACGAAGGAGGTCTCGAAGGAGTCTTTGTTCAGTTGTTGCGTATCAGGCTAGCCAGGGTTTGCGCGCCTTCCTTAAGGAGTTTGAGGATACTGCTTTGCCTATATGGGGAGATTCTGAACATAGGGAGGTAAACTCCCAGTGCGGCAAACACGGAGCCATCCGAGGTCATGATCGGGACTGCGGCGGAGAATACCTCGCCTTCGGCGTCGATGGCGATTCCGTTAGCTTTGATCCTGTCAAGTTCCGCGAGTGTTTCCTCGATTGTCGAGAGTCCGTTCCAGCTTCTTCCGGGGATTCCGTCCGTCTCGAAGAGCTGGAGCTTTTCCTGATCGAGCGCGTAAGCGGCGAGGACTCGTCCGGTAACCGTTTCCCAGGTGGTCACGTCGTTCTGCTCGCAGAATTTGCTGTTGACTTGAACGGATTGCGTGGATTCTACCCGTGCGATGACTTGTCGTCTTCCCTGAATAAGGCTAGCCAGCACGAGGGGTTCTTCGATTTTGTCAGAAAGTACAGCCAGTGCTCCGATCCACTTTTGGTTTTGGCTGACGATATCTCCTGCGAGTTGTTCTTTGGCGAGTCTTCGTACTTTCCATCCTGTTGTGTAGACTCCATCGTTGTTTTCTGCGAATCCGCAAATCACGAGAGTTTTGAGGAGGTTGTGGACCGTTGTTTTGTTTTGCCCCATTTGCTGGGCGATTTGTGCCAGCGGGATGCCTTCCCGTCTCCAATCGGCATTGAGGAGTTCGAGGATTTGCAGACCCTTGCGCAGAGCTTCCACAGGAGCCTTGGTTTTTTTGTTCTGTGTCATTTGAATCATCCAAGGTTAATAAAAAAAGGCAGGTCGCCAGAGCCTGCGTTCGCGAAGGGGTAGGGCAACCCCAATTCGTGGGCTAGGATGGCGACCTCGGCTAACTAAGTAGCCCTTATGTAATCCAGTCAAGTATCTCCACTAGCCAGTCATCAGGGAGTAAAGGTCAGCACATTCCTGACTCCTGATGCTGAGTCCCAGGCCGTTCACGTGCACCACAACGGGTGGGCAGAGGTTGTTGACGCTGAAACTGATGGTAGACTCCAAGACCGGTTGTAAAATTACAAGAGCACGCTTCCCCCTGCGGAAAAGCATTTTCGACACAACTACTTTACAATAAATCGTAAAACCACTAAAGATAGCATGATTCCGCAAAAATGTAAGTTTTTAAAACATTTTTTTTGATTTTTCTCAGAAAAAAGTTGTTTTATCCAGAAAAAATGTGATTACCTCCGTTGGTATTGTGGTGAATTTTGACTTGCGACTTGATCGATTGGCTCTGTTGGCTGGACCAAGAGGTGCTTTAAGGTTCTTTCGGCGATTTTCGCGAAGGCAGGTGCAGCGATCGTACCACCATGGGCCTTGGGCCTTGGGGTGTTGATCGATACGATCAGGACGAAGGCCGGGTTTTCGGCGGGGACGAATCCAATGAAGGAGGCGACCACGTCAGTCGTGGAGTATTGCTTCCCCGCCCAGATTTCGGCGGTGCCGGTTTTTCCTGCGACCTTGTATCCTTTGATGGCGGCTCGCGTTGCGGTTCCTCCCTTGGTGGTGACTTCCATCAACGCCTCAGTCATTTGCCTTGCGGCTCTTGGAGAGATTGGCTGCCCCTTGACAATGGGGACGGATCGTGTCACGACTCCGTGTTCGTCAATGATTCGGTCAACAATGTAGGGTTGCATCATGACTCCGTTGTTGGCGATGGCTGCGTAGGCCTGGAGCATTTGGATTGGCGAGCAGGAGATTCCTTGTCCGATCGGGAATCTCGAGATGGAAAGGGAGTCCCAGCGTTCCAAGGGTCTGAAGATGCCGGTTGCCTCCTTTTTGAAGACGACGGGTTGCTGACCATTGGGATAGAAGCCCAGCTTGGGCGTCTTGCCGAAACCGAAAGCGGCGAGTCCTGCGTAGAGCTTGTCGGCTCCAGTTTCGATCGCGGCCTTCGCTGTGCCGATATTGCTGGATTTCTTGATGATTTCCAGGACGGTTAGGTCTTCGTAGCTATGGGTGTCATGGAGCATCCTTCCGGCGAATCTCCAGGCGCCCTGCTCGCAATAGAATGTAGTGTCAAGATTGACGGATCCCGTGCTGATCGCGTAGGAGAGCGCGACGCCCTTCATGATCGATCCTGGTTCGAAACATTCAACCAGGGCGTGGGGCTGCATCGCAATGGGATCCGTGATGCTTGTCCTGTCGTTGGGATCGAAATCGGGATATTGGGCCATCGCGAGAATCGCTCCCGTGGAAGGCTCCATCATGATCGCGTATGCTCGCTTGGGATTGCGTGCTTCGACGACCTTCGCCAGCTCCTCTTCGGCGATGCTTTGGATCTCCCTGCAGATGGTCAGGTGGATGTCGTAGCCATTGATTGCAGGCAATTCGCGAACCGTTTCCTCCAGGGGCAGGCGCCTGCCCCTGGCATCCTTGATGTAGGTGACATGGCCGTGGGTCGGAGCCAGATAGGATTCGAAAAGAGACTCGATGCCAGTCGCGCCCTGCTGATGTTCGTCTAGGACACCGATCAAGTTGGAAAGCATCCGACCCTGGGGATAGCAACGAATGCTGCTCTTCTTGACGGAAATCCCTGGAGCCTTGATCTTCTCAAGCCGCTCGTTCAACCTGACGGCAGTCATGTAGTCGACGTCACGCTTGACGACGATTTGCCTCGGGCGGGCGATGCCTTGCTTGCCCTTGACGATTTCCGCAGTCTCTTTTTCGCTCAAGCCGAGCTTTTGCGCCACTTCAAGGATGGTTGGCATGTGGTATTCCAGGTTTTTGATGTTATCCAGATTGACATTGACGGTAAATGTCGGCCTGTCTGGTTTATTTTGGTTTTTATGTGGGTTTTGCGTAATGGTGACCAGCGGGTTTCTGAGCGCCTGAATGGCCAGCGCCGTCGTTGGATCGACCTGGTCTGAAAGCGTGATGTCAAAGTCCGTATTGGCGATCTTGTAGAATTTCGTTGCGATTTCCGAAGGTTTGATGTCGAGCGTTTCCGAGAGCGCGGCGATGGTTTCGAAGAGTTTCTTTTTCGGGATTCTCTTGGGTTCCGCGAGGATGTCCTGGGTGATGATATTGCCTGCGAGCAAGTTGTTGCCCTTGTCGAAGATGCATCCTCTCATGCCGGTTGTGCATTTTGTTTTCAGGCAACGTTGCCTGGCGAATTTCTCGAATTTCTCGTGTTCTGTGACTTGCAGGTTGTAGATGTGGCTGATGAGGGAGGCGAGGCACGTGGCGAAAATGATGAATACCAGGGAGTATCTTGCGATGGCGGTGTAGCGTACTGAGTTGGGCAGCGGATCGTCGGACGGCTCCAGCTCGGATGCGAAGATCGAGAGTGATTTCCAGGCCTTGGCGATGGATTTTCCAGTCAGGACGGCGGCAGACGCAAGCCTTCCCAGCGCCTTTCTGGCGATGGCCAGGGCGTGCTGGAGTCTGGCGCTTGTGTTGTCCGGGGCCTGGGTTGTCATTGTGCTTGAGAAAAACTAGAAGTTGCTGGCGGTTGAGTTGATGAATTGGGAATGCTGGTTGCTGTCCAAAACTGCGAACTGCTCGTCGTCTTGTGATGTATGGGTCGTGAGTTTTACGATTTGTACGGCTTCGGCCTTCTGGAGCCCGTATTGGGGTGCGTACTTCTTGAGCGATGCGTTCTTCAGGCGTTCCAGTCTGGCGTCCAGGTTCTTGAGTTCCGTGCTTTTTTGTTCGATCGCCGTTCTGAGGAGCTGAATTTCCTTTGCCACCGCCGTGTTTTTCTGTTTATATTGTATATTGTATATAGGTATGATTGAGATGATGGCGACGAAGATCGCGATCGAGATGAACCAGGGGAGAACCTGCTGGGCATTCTTCTGCGAGATTTGGGTGTTGAGTTTCGAGGCTTTCGCCCTGTGTGTTTTGATGGTAGCCATTTACTGTTGCCTCCCGTGGTTCGACTTGTTGGTTATTGATTCCTGATTGTCAGTTTTTTTGTCAATGGGTTGATTGGTTCGCCTGGCTGCCCGTAGCTTGGCGCATGAGGCTCTTGGGTTTAGCCTGATCTCGTCCTCGTCTGCCGTAATCGGCTTTTTGGTGATCAGTTCTAAGGTTTGGATTTTATTGCAGGTACATAAAGGCATTTTCGGGGGGCATACGCAAGTAGCGGCTTCGTGTTGGAAAGTTTGTTTGACGATTCTATCTTCCAATGAATGGAAGGTAATGACTGCGATGACTCCGCCTGGCGACAGGAGCCTGATCGCGCTGGGCAGCGCGTTCTCCAGTTCCTCCAGTTCGTGGTTGACGGCGATCCTCAAGGCCTGGAAGGTACGGGTCGCCGGCGGAAGACCATGTTGGTTTTTGAAGCCGACCACGTCTTCGACCAGCTGGGCGAGTTCGCGGGTGCTGCGCCAAGGCGAGCGTTCCCGCCGCTTGACGATTGCCCTGGCGATTTGCCTCGCCTTGCGTTCCTCGCCGTAGTCTCTGATGATGGTTTCCAGGTCTTCCTGGGTTGATGTATTGAGTATGTCGGCCGCCGTGACGGCGTCGTTCTTGTTCATTCTCATGTCAAGGGGACCGTCTTGCCTGAAGGAGAACCCTCGTTCGGGCGTGTCGATCTGGGGCGATGAAACCCCGATGTCCAGCAGGATGGCGTCGACGGACGTCCAACCGATTTTGTTTGCAACTTGAGTCATCTGTGAAAAGGTGGCTTGGACAAGCTTGGTTCTGTCCTGGTATGGCTGGAGCTTTTGCGCTGCCGCTTGGAGGGCGACCTGGTCGCGGTCGATTCCGAGCAGCGTCGCATCTGGCAATCGCTTGAGCAATTCGGATGAATGTCCTGCTCCTCCCAGGGTACCGTCCAGTATCCGCGCTGGGTTGCAACCGGCGATGATCTCGACGGTTTGCCCTAGTAGCACTGGCTGGTGTTGGAAGGTCATAATGTTTCGGTTACTGAGACTTTGGTTTCTGTTATGGTAGCCTTTGGCTTGAGTGAACTTTGATAGCTGATGCTTTGAGAGAGCGGGACTTTGTTCGCCGCATAGTTTTCAGGTGACATGATTCTGCCGTAGGTCCAAACCCCTACGCAGATGACCTTGTCCTTGATTCCCGCGTACTCCATCAGTTGCGGTGTCAGCGAGAAGCGGCCTTGCTTGTCAAGGGTCACCACTGAGGAGTAGGCTGCAGTTTGAGTTAGGTAGTTTTGGCTTTCTTCGTCTTCCGGCGCGCTCATCGCTCGCCTTAGGAGTTCCTGGAAATGATCGAATGTATGGAAGTTGATGCTGGGGCCAGGTCCCGGCGAAATCAAGAAGCGGGTGTTCTCCGTGTCAGAGTCAAGGCGCCACAGCTTCGGAAGCGCAAGACGGCGTTGCGCGTCCACAACGCATGTGAACTCGCTGAGAAATGTGCGAATGGAATGTTGTTTTTGCTCGCTCATTCGACCACTTCACGACAAAGATGCTCTAAAATCCCCTAATTTCACCTGTTTTCCCCATTTTTCCCCGTACAGCCCCTAAAATAATGGGGTATTCTATTAGTGCAAACAAAAAAACACGATTTTTTGTGAAAAATGTGATTTTTTTTCATCAGGTGATGTTTTGTGCCTGATTTTTTTGGCGTTAAGCACGCCGAGGAAGGAGGCGAAGAGGCGATTAAGGTCATAAATTCAAAAAAGGGGCAAAAAGGGGCTTGAAATTAGAGGATTGGGTTTCAGTAGTGTTGGCAAGGGGTGTGGAAGGCGTCCTAAGGTGGGCATAGGAGTCAATAGGTGACTATCTTGAGTAAAAAGGTTTGTTATTTTCTGGCAAAGCAGTATCCTATGGGAGTCTGATAACAGTTTCTGTTGTGCAAGTCATTTTTTTGAATAATAAGGAGTTGTGAATGATGCGTTGTCGTTGCCTTTATTTATTATTGGTATTAAGCTGTATTGTCTTCGGTGCAGGAAATGACATCAAGATTTGGGATTTCAGCAAGGGAATGCAAGGTTGGAAGCCTGGGGATTGGGAATCCTACGAAATCACACCCGAGGGATTCAAGGGGGTCACGAAGTACGACTGCAAGTTGATGTCGCCTGACTTGGGCTTTGATGCCTCGGCGTATGACACGCTGGTGGTTGCGATGAAATCCAACAAAAATGGACATGGCGAGGTCTTTGTGGGGTCGAATGGTCGACCATTGTCAGACGACAGGATGATTCAACATTTTGTGACAGCGTCCGATGAGCTGAGGCTGAGTTTCATCCCGTTGGCTGGCGGACGTGGTTGGGAAGGGAAGATTGACGGAATACGCTTTGATGCGTTGAATCCGGCGGGCGTGGAGGTGACGATTGCGTTCCTCGCATTGGTAAAGGGCAACAGCGGCTTGATTGCGGATGGGGATTTCGAGTATTTTCTTGACGGCAAGTCCCTTGAATGGAAGCTCGAGGGCGGGTCGGAAATCATCGCCGGAAGGGCGTTGAAAGGGTTGCGTTCGCTGAGGTTGAACAAGGCGGAATCCATGGCGACATGCAGGCTGAGCGATGTGTCGTTCCTGGGTATGTTCCGGGTTCGCGGGAGTTCACGTGGGGGATCCCTCTTTGTCGGGATTGATTTTGCGGGGATTGACGGAAATGTCTTGAAGTCGTCTCGCAGCCTCGTTCGTGGCCGTGGCGACTGGGGCGAATTCGATTTTACGTTTGAGGCTCCTGAGCGTGCATTCACCGGAGTTTTGTGTGTGGAACCGGCCGGCGATTGGGAATCTGCCATTGATGTTGACTGCCTTGTGGTCGAGAACACGGAGCATGGCATGATTAGCGAGAGTCTTCCCGCCCGCCCACGCTGGAAGGCATCGTGGATTTGGGAGCCCTCGACGATTACAGCGGACAACTGCGTCGCCTGGTTCAGGAAGACGATCACGGTTCCTGAGAAGCCTTGGGACGTGGCGATGATGCAAGTGACCTGCGACGACAGCTTTGCGTTGCACGTCAATGGACGCCAGGTGGCGAGCACCCACGGGATTCCAGATGCCTGGAGGACGCCGTTGCTGCTGGATTTGTCCAAGGAACTTCGGGTCGGTGACAACGAATTGCTGATCGAGTGCCAGGACAAGACGGCGGCGCAGGGGTTGCTTGCGGAGATCGTGCTGGAGCATGACGGCAAGCGATACGAGTGGCTGACTGGATCGGATTGGGAGGCGTCAACAGGTCGCGAAGGACCTTGGGTTGCGTCTCATGTGCTCGGTCGCGTTCCTTGTTCGCCGTGGCTTGACGTGCCCTATGCGGTCATGGGAACGCGTCCTGGGCTTTCTGTTGAATTTGCGGAGGCGGGCCTGCCGAAACGTGTTGTTGCCGGGCGGCGCCTGTTGGTTCCGTTGCGTTTCAAGGGCACCATTCCTGATGTTCCGATTGGAGTCAAGGCTAGTTTGGTCCGTGACGGGAAGGTATTGTCCGAATCTTGGGCGCGCAATGGGGTTGAGGTTGTCGATGGCGTTGGGGTTGTCAACGGCTTGAACTTGCCGGTTCCGTCCTCGTTGGCAAGCGGCGAGGCGACGGTCGAAGTCGAATGCATCGGTGTGAACCAACGTGGGGGGACCTTGCGCGGGAAGGTCGAGGTCGAGGCGCGTGATCGTTTGCAAGGCTCCGAGTTTGCCAAGACCAAGCTTGAGCGGGTGAACGGAATCACCCGGCTGCGGGTTGACGGGAAATTGCTTGAGCCGACCCAATTGCTGTTGAACAGACCCGACGAGCGTCAGCAAGGGAATGCCAAAGAGGCGGGGGCGCATTTGCTGGGAATCGGGCTAAGTCAATTTGGCTTCTACGAGGATGGATTTGACTACACGAAGGTGGACGAGAAGTTGGAATCGTTCTTGGCGATTGATCCTGATGCGTACCTGATCCTCAACTTTACGCTGGATACAAGTCATCACAAGTGGTGGATTGCGGCGCATCCCGAGGCTCGCTGCCGCCATGAAAACGGAAATGATGACGTAGGCGCGTACAGCGGGAACCATGGTTGGTTGCCATCCTATGGATCCGATGTCTGGCGTGACACATTCACGGATGCACTCCGGCGCCTGATCCGTCACTTGAAGACGACTCCGTACGCGAAGCGGATTGTTGGCTTCCATCCGTGCATGGGCATTAGCTGGGAGTGGTTCCATTGGGGTTCCCAGTCCAACGAATGTGTTGACTATTCGGAATGCGGACAGGCGGATTTTCGTCGCTGGCTTCGCGACAAGTACAAGACTGATGCGGCTTTGCGCGTTGCCTGGGGACGCGAGGATGTCGATTTGGCTTCGGCGAAGGTTCCTTCCGAGGCGCGTCGCCGCAAATCGGAAGCCGGGATGTTCTACGATGTAAAGACTCAGCGCGATGTCCTTGACTATCACGATTACCAGCACGATGTGGTGGCGGATACGATCATCCACTTGGGAAAGGTGGTCAAAGAGGAAACCGGCGGCCGTTCCTTATGCGGAACCTACTATGGCTATACGATGCACTTGCCGGAAAGCGTGTTCTTCTGCCAGGGGTCGGGGCATTTCCGGTTGGTCAAGCTTCTGGAATCCCCGTACATCGACTACTGCGTCTCGCCGGTGTCATATGGCCATCGGCAGGTTGGCGGCACTGCCGGCACGATGATGGCGCCCTGGACGTATAACCTCAACGGAAAGCTGATGTGGAACCAGGCAGACCTGAGGACCCATTGGTACGCACCGGAGGGATTCGGCCGTCCCAGGACGGTTCAGGGATCGATCGCCTGCATGAGACGGGAATTGGCGCGTAACCTCGCCGAGGGAAATGCTATACAATGGTACGACTTCTCGATAGGCTGGACCATGGGCGACAAGCGGCTGATGGACGAGGTCGCAAGGCAAAAAGCCATCCTGTCCACTGAGCGGTACAAGGTGAAGGATTGGCCTGAGAAGGACTACTTGCTGGTGGTTGTGGACGAATTGGCGATGGGATGCTGGGATGTGTCCAATCCTCCATATGAGTTGCAATTGATCTACGAACAACGCAAGTACCTGGCAGAATCGGGAGTGCCATGGCGGGCTGTCCTGATGTCGGACCTGCTCAAGCACAAGGAATTGCTCAAACATAAGGCAATCCTCTTCCTCAATCCCTTTAAGCTGACGCCTGAGCAAGTGGATTTCCTGAAGAAAAACGTGCTTTGCAAGGGGCGAATGGTCGGGTTTATGGGACCGGTGGGTATCTTCCAGGAAACGGGGCTGTCCACATCAGTTGCGGAGGATCTTTTGGGATGCGGCATCGAGTTCCATCGCGATCCGATCAATTTGCGTGGGGCGTCCTTCCCGCCGTGGAGCGGAAGCAAGGAACTATGGTGGGGCACGACAGCGAAGAAGACCTTCACGGAGATCTTCCTGCCGAAGTCCCTTGCTGACGCTGAGGTGGTTTGCCACCTGATCGATGATCCGGAGGACACGTCGAAGGGGCGCGTTGCCGCGTTTGTCAAGGATCGTGGTGATTGGACATTGTTCTGGAGTGCAGTTCCAGGTTTGCGCGCTCCGTTGCTGCGTGAGCTTGCCCGCCGAAGCGGCGTGCCCGTTGTGTCTTCGAGCGACGATCCGCTGTTCGCGGGGCGCGGCTTCGTCGGCATCCATGCGGCGTCCAACGGCGAGAAGCGAATAGTCATGCCACGTGCCGGAAAAGTCCGTGAACTGATTAGCGGGAAACGCTGGAAAGGCAAGACCAAGGAAATTACCGTGCCGATGAAAGTGGGCGAAACCTTGATTTTCGTGGCGGAATAGGGCAGCACGAAAAAAGGCGTCTCTCGAAACAAGGTCAGGCACTATGCTTGAATCGTTGGATCAGCTCAAGTTTTTGATCGTGGGAGAGTGCATTAAAGGCGTGGCTGTATCCTCCGATTCTCACCATTAGGTCGTTGTGCCTTTCCGGATGTACCAAGGCATCTTCCAGCGTCGCTACGTCAACTGCGTTGACCTGCAACTCAATTCCTCCCATTGCGAGGTACCCTCTGATGGCGGCACGGAGACGTTGTCGTCCTTCCCTAGTGTCGTACAGCACGGGTTCCAGATAGATGTCCAGGGCTTGTCCGCCATGGAATCTTGACTGGTCAATGGCTGCGGCGGACTGCATGATTCCCGTGATGCCGCGATGGCTTCTGCCTGCCGTTGGTCCTACATTTTTGGCGAAGGGATCGCCGCGCCGTCGTCCATCAAGACTGGCGGGATAATTGGCTCCTCGTACCACATTGTTGTTGAGGGTGTGGAAACTGGGCATGTAGATCATCCGTCGACCACGCCCGAGGTCCTCGATGAGATCCGCGTATTGGCTGGCAAGCTGCGCGGCGATCTCGTCGGCTAACGGGTCTCCATTGCCGAATTTCGGGCAGGCGAGGATTTGCAGGCGGAGTGTTTCGTTGTCTTTCCAGTTGTCCTTGGCAGCTTGGACCAATTCGCCCAAGGTGTATTTGCGTTGTTTGAAGACCAATTCGTCAATGGCTGCCAATGCGTCTGAGGCGTTGACCAAGCCGAAGATATCGACGTTGGCGGTGTGGTACTTGGGACCGCCCAGGAGCCGATCCTTGCCAGGCGTTCCTCCGAAGAGCAAAGCCGAGGTGAATGGCGCCCTGCGGGGAAAGTTTTCCGTGTGGTGGTCATGGGTATCCATCAGGAATTGCAGCGCCTGTCGATCGTAATCCGCCATGGCGTCCATGATCTGCCAGATGTCGTCATAGTATTTTGGGGGATTGGTTGTGAAGTCGTAGTGTCCGAAGTCGCGTCCGCCATTGATAGCGGCTTCGAGTGCGGGGAGTGCGGTATGTACGATTGCCCACATGTCTGAGAATTCTCGTCCTTCGATCATCAGTCCCATGCAGGAATTGACGCACCAGCGTTCGATGTCTTCTGGCGGCGTTCCGCGTCTTTCCAAAGCTCGGCGAGCTGAGTTTTCGCCGTAGAATGTAGGCTGTCCCATGGTGAGGAGGCGTGGGTCGAGCAGGGAATCCAGGTCCGCATCAGACGTTCCGTCATGAATGCGAACGGCAAGGAGCGGGGCGGGGAGTTTGTTTTCTGCGATGACCTCGATACAAAGTCGTGTCAAGTCATTGAATCGGTCTTCTCCGTTGGACTTGAGGCCGCCTAGGCTGATGGTCGAGGCTTTGTCGCCATACCGAAGGATTTTGACGAAAGCCTCTTTCAGGAGTTGTTTGCACTTGTTTCGGTCTTTTTCCTTTTGGAATGTTGGCAACAGATATTGGTCGACGGAACCCAGGCTCATGGAGTAGTAGCTGTTACCTTCGGCGATGCCCGTCAGCGAGTTTGCCAAGACAATCACTTGCAAGGCTTCCTGGAAATTGCGTGCGGGGTATTCAGGGACGTGACGACAAGCCTCGAAACCCAGTTCATCCGCATATCGCTTGGCGAAGTCGCATACTGCCATCAATGCCAGGCGATGGGCTTCCGAAGGCGATTCGTCCGCGATTTGTCGCAATCCCTTCGTGATGATCGCTTCGTAGTCCAGCGTAGTATGGTTGAGCGAGACGCAGAACATGCTCGGTTCGCTCCAGGACTGACCGGGAAGACGTCGGCTTGGAGTCGCTGGTTTCTGCGGTGGCGGGGCTGCGGGTCGCGGAGATGCGGGTGGTTGGTCGAAGCTTGTATCGCCTGGCAAGACGCCATATTCGCCTGCGATCAGGTCGTCTTGGGAGAGTCGATGAATCGGGATTCCCTCAAGGACATGCTTGAATTTCAAGGCGTCTCGCATGTCGGGGTCAGCCTCTGCGGGAACATCTGCAGTTTTTAGCAGGAAGCCTACCGCCTTGACGTAGTCA
Source organism: Verrucomicrobiota bacterium (assembly GCA_019136135.1). GTDB lineage: Bacteria > Verrucomicrobiota > Lentisphaeria > Oligosphaerales > Oligosphaeraceae > UBA1407. Next base: position 95,066 of record JAGVUR010000084.1, on the reverse strand, counting down.
AAAAAGGGAAGTGATTGCCAAGAGACCATGGGGAACCCCTGAGGTGATCGAAATCAATTGAAAATCTGCGCGGAAAACAAAACCTTGGTCAAATTTACATTCCTCCCTTGCACTGTCAAGAATTTTTGGCGTTGGGATCGAAGGGGCGAAAGATTTTCTGTTCCTGTAGGCGGGGTCGGACTGGTCGGACGGGTTGGGCGATGGAATGTTTATGTTTCCTCGAAAAAAACACCCTGAAACCCATGCAAAAATTCACGGTTTCGTACTCAGAATGCATGTGACATGCCTTTAATATGTGCTGTTGCAGTAAAACAGGGAAATGAAATGGCATGATTTGCCAAGAATGTGAATGTTGCTTATTGTATTTAATTCAAATGAAAGAAGCTTCGGGGCAGGGGAATTCGTGGTCTTTTTGCAATGTATTTGTAAAGACAGGAACGCCGCCATTGCCAAGGGCATGTCCCCCGAATTGGATCAGATGGTGCTCGATATGGCAGTTGAGAAGCTTAGCGGCAAGTTGACTTGTGTATAGGAGATGTAGGGAGTTATGAGAAGGCGCTTGTGTTCCATCCTGTGTTCGCTTGTGTTGTCCGCGTTGCTGTCGGGCTGTGGGTTCATTGTAACGCGTTGCGTCCCTAGGAGGAGTATTAGCGAAATAGAATCACCGATGTACTATGAAGGACTTGCAATGTACGGTCTTCTGTTCGAGTACGACGAGGAAGTGGGTTGGCTGATTGTCAATATCGCGGTCGACGCGGTGTTATCAGGGGCGTTGGATACGGTTTGGTTGCCTGCGGTGGCTGTGGATCGGTGCCTTTACCGCATACATCCCCCGCTGGTGGCTTTGGTCGATCAACACAGGTACGATGAGCTTGAAAGGCGCTTGGAATCGGGGAGGAATCCTGACCAAGTGCTTCGTCGGTATAGCGAGCTAACTCCAATCCAATACGCGCTCGAACGCATGGATATTCGTGCTTTTGACTTGCTGGTGAAGCATGGCGCCCAGGTGTCAAGGACGCAAGTCACCAGTCCGAGAACCATTTCGCTGGAGCTTGCCTGCTGCGCCTTCGAAAACGATGTTTACGAGCAGACTCCTCCTGAAGGGAATAGGCATGTCCACGAATGGTGTGTCGAAGCGCTAGGCTATATTCCGGATCTGGAAAGAGACAATGCGGACAAGCTGGAAATCATCTTGGTCAAGTTGCTGAAGGCGGGGTATTCCGTTGAATCAAGCAGCGAATATCGGAAGCCGGCAACGGCTCTTGACCTGGTCCTGATGTCTCTCAACTTGAGTCGGGACGTAAAAGACAGGTTGGAAAAGGCGCTTCGCGAAGCGGGGGCGGAGACTTATCCCGAGAAGGTCGCCAAGGATCCTTCGCTTCCGCACTTGGACTTGAGGGGCAAGAATATCGACCCTATGTTTGCCAGGTTCCTGCATGTGCTTCAATGCGCCGAATGCCCGGAAGGCATTCTGGTCGCCACGGCATTGCCGGGAATCCCGTCCGATGTTCCGGTCCTGGTTGTTGATTTCAAGTCTGCGCATAAAGAGTGGGAATCGAGCAAGAAGTTGACATGGGCATTGGGTGAGGCGACGAAATCGGCGCAGTGGACCGAAGGAGCCGTGACGAGAACCCGGGAGATTCCGGTCGGTGCCAGGCTGATTGTAGTGCCTGACCAAGTGGAGATTCCCTCTCAGGTCGTCGATGTGCCCAATGAGATTCTCCAGCAAGTCCGTTTCAAGGTTCCCGGGTTCAACATCCTTTTCCTAAGGAACGATCCATGGGCTCATCCCGCTATCGGAATGACCATTGGACGATTCGCCTTGTTGGATCGGAAACGCTACCGGCAGTTTGTCGAACGACGACCGAAATCAGACAATTGACCTTGCTGGTTGCCTGTTCTATTGCTTCCAGCAATCGACCGAAAATCCACCTCGAAACCAAGCCAATTTTTCCTCGGTTTCGTATTCAAAATGCATGTGACATGCCTATTTCTGGCTAGTCTGGCAAATTTGATTTTGGCGTGGGCAGGGGGCGAAAGATTTTTCGCTACTGCAGGCGGGGTCGGACGGGTCGGACAGGGTCGGACGGGTCGGACGGGTCGGACGGGGTCGGACGGGGTCGGACGGGGTCGGACGGGGTCGGACGGGTCGGACGGGGTCGGACGGGGTCGGACGGGGTCGGACAGGGTCGGACAAATTTGCCCCGCTGTAGAACGAGATAGGTTTAGGTACGAACACCCGGGGTGCTCGTACTCAGGTGATGACATCGGTCATGCGGTTGAAAATGGGACATCCGGGGTGGTGCGGGAGCACCTTGGGTGGTCGGGGGCACCTTGGGTGGTCGGGGGCACGGTCGGACGGGGTCGGACGGGGTCGGACGGGGTCGGACGGGGTCGGACGGGGTCGGACGGGGTCGGACGGGGTCGGACGGGTCGGACGGGTCGGACGGGTCGGACGGGTCGGACGGGTCGGACGGGTCGGACAGGCTGGGCGATGGGATGTTGACGTTTCCTCGAAAAAACCACCCTGAACCCCATGCAAAAAATCACGGTTTCGTACTCAAAATGCATGTGACATGCCTATTTCTGGCTAGTCTGGCGAAAATGATTTTGGCGTGGGACAGAGGGGCGAAAGATTTTTCGTCCCTACAGGCATGGAATCACCAGGGCTTGATCGATTTTGGGGTTGCCTTGATGTTTCTGTTTTGACGTTTCAATTCACGCCAGGTACCTGGTGCCTTTAGGGTGGAGGAGGAGCTGTTGTCCGCCTTGTCGTCTAGTTCGGATGTCGATTCATTCGGGAGTTGCAGGGCGGCGTCGGCAGTCGGTGCATTATCGTGCTTAATTGTCGATTGCTGTTGAATAGGTTTGGAGTATTGTTTTGTTTCCTGCCCATCGGATTTTTGCGCAGGCGGTGCGTCTTGTGGCATTTGCAGCGTTTTGATTTGTTTTTCGATTTGGCTGATATTGTGTTTGACCGAAGGCGTATCTGGCAATAGTTCTTGTGCTTTATTTGCGAGTTCGAGGGCTGTTTTCAGGTTGTCGAGCTTGACTTGGTTCTCGAGTTGGATTTTACTTGTGACATTTGCCAACAGTTCTGCCCAGTTGGCGAGGAGTTGTGCCCGTTGGGTATCGGTGATGTTTGGGTTGGTGGCGAGTGTTTTCTTGATTTCGTTGATTGCGTTCAATTGCGATTCGATCGGTTGGTTGAGCGGAGACGATGTGTTTGCGTAGAAGGTTGTTGCAAGGCAGGTGATGATGGCGACTTGCTGAATGAGCTTGGGCTTGGCGACAATAGCCAGCGCAAAGGCGATTGCGGCGAAGAATGCCAATATGCTGGAAAGCAAGGGCGATTGTTGCTTGGTGTCTAGGGTTTGCTGAGGCTGTGCTTCACCTGCCAATTTCAGGATTTGCCTCGCGATCGTCTTGGGGGGAAGGGCGGGATTGATTGTTTCCCAAGGCGCTTGAGAGCGTTTTGCGAGGCTGTCCAGTTGCTGCGTCGTTGCGTTGGTCAGTGCGATTTCCCCGGTTTCTGGATCCTTCATCCAGAGTTGTCCCAAGGGGATTGGCTTCGGCGAACCAATTCCAATGCATGCGAATGCGGTCGGGATGCTTCGTTTGGACCAATGCGGCAGGGTGTCCGGAGCTGCCTGGAGCTCGCCGTCGGTCAGGAGGCATATCGCGGTTTTTCCGAGCTTGAGGTCATTGGCGATCGATTGTGCCAATTGGATTGCCGCGACTGGATTAGATCCTGGGATGTCTTCGTTGGACTGTTGAAGTTGCTCAAGCGCTTCGAAGAAGGCGGTTTTGTCCCGGGATGGCGGAAAATCCAGCATGGTGGAGCCGGCGAAGGAGATGATCGCAAGATTGGTGCGATTCAGGGAATCAGCAATGCCATGCGCCAGAAGCTTGGCGTGGTGAAGGCGAGGTTTCCCGTCGTGGTCGGCAAGCATGCTTCTTGAGGTGTCGATCACGAAGAACACCGTCGGCGCCTGGTTGAATTGCCCGGTTTGAGACGCCTGCTTGGGGAACAAGGCGATAGCGGCGACGAGGGCTGCCAAGGCGAGGATGACCAAAATGAGGTCAAGCATAACCTTGGGCGAATCGGGAAAAAACAGGCGCCTCCGCCTTGCGATGTACAGGCAAAGCGGAAGCGCCATCAGTGAAATGAGAATTGCACAGAATAGAATCATAACGACTCCTTTGCGCCAGGGCGCAAATTGTCGTCAATCCACGTCGGATACCTTGGTTTGCTGATCTCTGAAGAGGGTTCCCTTGCTGTATACGGGAGGCGTATTCCAATCCACGGTCCATGGTGGCCTGCGACGGAATTTTTCCTTGAAGGAGTTTTCGAGCACGCCTCTCTTTTCCAGTGAGATCATACAGGCCCTAGTGCATCCTCTTGCGCCGCAGACTGCCTGTCCCGTGTTGTAGAGGTTGCGTGGTTTTCTGTAGAATGGCGACCATGAGCCTGGCTTTGAGTTTGGTCGCTCCTGCATATAGGGTTTGTCCTGCGGTTCGTCGGTCAGTACTGCGCCTCTGAATGTGATATCGCATTTTGCAGTGTCGATATTTGCCCATTCGACTTCGTGTCCCGCTAGATTGACCTTGATCGTATTGTTTACGTCAAAGCATTGTCCCGGGCAGTTGCGAATGCATTCTCCGCATCTGTTGCAGAGTTTGGGGCCATCATAGATTGGGTCTGGTTCGAGTTCCAGGTCTGTGAGTACGATTCCGATTCTGTTTCGCGGTCCGAATTGTGGCGATAGGAACATTTTCGAGAATCCGATCTCGCCAAGTCCGCATAGGAACGCCGCGATTCTGAGCTGGATCATGATATCCGGTGTCGCCTGTCCCGGGCGTACTGGCCTGGAGTAGTTTCTTGGCGTGAACCCATCGGCGTCAATGCCTCTCCAGTCGGATTGGTGTCCCATCGGGATGGCTTCGTAGCCTTGGTCTTCGATGGTTTTCGACAGGTTGATGACGGTCATCGGCATGTAGAGGTAGGTGATTCCGCCGTATCCCATCGAGGAGTAGTTGCTGAAGTAGGTTCCTTCCTCGAGTCCCCTGAGTGATCCGCGTTCCACCCTGAACAGCATTCCGATGATCGACTTGCATTCGGGCATGATCTGCTTCGGATCCATTTGGAGCGGGGCTGTGTTCCAGCGGTCGATCGATCCGATTCCGACGGCATCGGCGCCGAATTCCATGGCTTTTCGCTTGACGTAGTCTGCGGCCTTGACGGGATCGGACAGGTCGACGTCATTGAAATTCCTACTGTAAATAGCCATTGGTACCTCCTACTTGATTAGGTTTTCGCGATCTTTCTTGTACTGGGAATCCTTGATGACATTGTGTCCCTTGTCCATCAGCTCTTGTTTGCCTTGCTCGACCTTTTGGATTCCCTGCTGGAGCTTGCTGTCAACCTTGGACTTGTTGTTCTTGTAGTACCAGTAAGCCGCTCCGAGGACTGCAAGCAGGATCAGAAGTTGGACGAGCCTGATGACGAAGCGCTTGAAATTCGCCGCTCCCTTGCGTTTTTGGACGTCTTCGACCATTGCTCCTGTGCGGACCGCATTGTCCCTGCAGAGCGTGGAGCAGTACGAGACTCCGCCATGCTTTATGATGCATTGCTGACAGATTGGCTTGCTGCAGGTTGCGCAACGTGTGACTGCGGGTGTGTTCGGGTGATTCAAGCAGACGCTTCCAGCTGGTGCCTTTGCCATAGTGTACCTCCTTATTGTCGTTAATGTTTCTTGACGATGTCGATGACATCCGCCCATTCAGAGTCTTTGTCTTGTGCTATGTAGTTGAGTTTGTCTTCGAATTGTTGCCAAAGCGGTTCATATTCGTACATTTCGTAGCTGTGTCCCCAGAAGTAGAAGACGCCGAACTGCTTGGCGTTTTCGTACTTTTGGATGAAGTTCGGGTCCATGAAGTGGCAGTTGGAGTGGAGCGCCATTGGATCCTCGTAGGCGGTGACATTGTCGGTGTACCTGGTTGTTCTTGCGTATGCGAAGCCGGCTTCATGCAGCAGCTTCATCGTTTCGGGGGTGTATCCTCCGCCTGGCCATGCAAAGCCCAGGCATTCGCGTTGGAAGAGCTCCTCCAGGTAGTGCCTGGCATCCAGGGCTGACTGGATGAAAACCTGGTCCGAGACATGCCCTGCGCCTTCGTGCTTCCAGTTGTGGGATGCGACTTGGAAGCCGTCAAGCACCTCGACCAGCTCGTCAAGACCGATCTTTCCCGCGCAATATCCGTGGTGTCCCCAAACCTGCTCGCCGATGGTTTTCCAGCGGGACGGCTTGCGTTCGGGAGCCATCAGGCCAGGGTTGAGGTTGAATGTCGCCTTGGCATTGTACTTGCGGCACAGTTCTGCCAGGCGGATGTCGTTGACGACTCCATCGTCCCAGCATTGCACGACTTTCATCATGGTCGGTCTAGCTCCTTATTGACGAGTTGGCGGAAATCCTTGACATTATGGAACGTGGTCAGGTTGTTGTCATGTGCGTTCTTGGCGAATTCGTCTCCCGACCTTGAGAGGACGAGGTAGTCGTCACCGAAGATCATTCCCGTTGCGTAGTGCCTTGCGGCATTGGCTTTTGAACCTGTTGCGACGATTGTCGCCAAGTTCCATCTGAAAAGGTCAGGCGTGTAGGAGAGTGCCAGTTGCTGGCGTTCAGCGACCATTCCGCCGATGTGCGAGTGCAGCATCCAGTACAGCTTGGTGACAGGATCATACTGGATATGGAATTTGATGTTGGCTCCCGGGATATGGATGAAGAACAGGTTTCCCGTACCCATCTTGTATTGGGAGATTTGGAGCGAGCCGTCCGGGTTTCTGGTTCCCTTGAGGATAGCTCCCATGTCCGTGAATCCCGAGTGGGTTCTCATCAGGAGCGCGACGGATTGGCCCGTTGGATCGTAGAGCGGATGACGCGGGTCGTGGAACCTGACGGTTGCGGTTTCCAGGACGCCTGGATCCTTGACGATCGGGATGCCGGATGGCCTTGAGGCTTCCAGCAGGGGATCTGGGTTGAAGGGTTCTGAGAACGTCCAGCTTTCCGGCTTGGTCAAGTCGTCGTCGACGCTTGCGGACATCAGGACAGGTGCGACTCCTGGCCAGGGATGCCCGTCGCTGATCCACTTTTCATAGACTAGTGTAATCCGTCCGTCGTGAATGTCAACATTGGCGCAGGATTGGTGCCATCTTGGCTTATTGACTAGGACGCTGGGTTCGGACCATGTGATTCCGTTGTCCAGCGATTTCGTCGCCAGCAAGATTCCGGAATGCGCGACCATGTAGAGTGCGTTTCCCGCCTTGAAGAGGATTTCGTGCATCATCGGCAGGCGCGCCGGGGTTTCGGTCCATGTTTCGCCCTTGTCATCGGAGACTAGCACCCTGACTTGGTTTCCTGTTCGGTAGTCTCCAAGGGTCGACCGTGGTCCTGTCAGCTTGTCCGTGCCTGGTCCTCCCAGGTCGACCGCTGCGACGAGCCGTCCGTCAAATCCTTCGATCAGTGCGGGCGTATAGAGGTAGATCCCCTTTGGGTCCGGGGAGGCGTAGATGATTTTTTCGTTTGGATTGTTCATCGTTCTGCGAGGTTTGTAAGGAAAGCTTTCGTTCTTGCCAGTGTTGGGTTACAGATGACTTCGTCTGGAGGTCCTTGTTCGACGATCACTCCCTCGGCCATGAAAATGATTCTGTCCGCCACGTTTCGAGCGAATTCGATTTCGTGCGTGACGATCACCATCGTCATGTTTTCGGCGGCGAGGTTCCTGATCACCTTAAGGATTTCTCCTGTGAGTTCCGGATCTAGCGCGGAGGTCGGCTCGTCGAAGAACAGTATTTTCGGGTTGTTGATCAGCGCCCTTGCTATTGAGACTCGTTGTTGCTGTCCGCCGGAGAGTTGGAAGGGGTAGGCGTCTTCCTTGTCTTCGAGTCCCATTTTGGCGAGGAGCGCCCTTGCTTCCTTGATGACCTCGTCCTTGTTTCTCTTTTGCACGCAGATTGGTGCGTCGATAATGTTTTTGAGAACGTTGTAATGGGGGAAGAGGTTGAAGTTTTGGAAGACGAGTCCGAAGAGCGCCTTGACCTGCCTGAGCTTGTTTTGCGGAAGGTAGACGCTGTTGCTCTGGGCGTCTTCCTCGACGACCTTGACGCCCGCGTAGGTCATCGTGCCGCGATCCATCGACTCCAGGAGCGTTGCGCATCGGAGCAACGTTGATTTACCCGATCCAGATGGGCCGATGATTGCGATCACTTCGCCTTCGTTGACCTCGAGGTTGATTCCGTTGAGGACTTCCAGGTCTCCAAAGCGCTTGTGCAGATTGGTGATGCTGAGGACTGCCATCGTGGTCGGACCTATTATTGGTAGTAGTTGAGTTTCTGTTCGATTCGTTCCATCGTGAACGCGACGACGAAATTGAAGACGTAGTAGAACACGCCTGCGGCGATAAGGGGCATCATCGAAGCCTGCTGGTTGGCGATTTGCTTGGCGATCGTGAACATTTCAAGCACGGCGATCACCTGCGCCAACGACGTGTCCTTGACCAGCGTGATCACCTCGTTGGTGATGGGAGGCAAAATGCGCTTGATCACTTGTGGCAGGATGATCTTGAAGAAGGTCTGCCCCTTCGTGTATCCCAAGACCGTGGCGGCTTCGTACTGGCCAATGGGAATCGAGGCAATCCCGCCCCGGTAGATCTCCGCAAAGTACGCGGCATAGTTCAGCACAAAGGCGATGATTACAGCCAAAAATGCGGGATAGTTCTTCAGCGACAAGCCAAACAAGTAGTAGGGGCCAAAGTAGACGATCAGCAGCTGAAGCATCAAGGGAGTGCCGCGCATCACGGATATGTATAGGCGCATCGCATTCCGCAATAGGCAGTTGCGGCTCATTCTGATTAGCGCCACGAGCAATCCGAGGGGAAAGGCGAACAGCAACGTCAATACAAAAATGTAGATTGACGTGCGCAGACCGCTTGCCAGTTGCATCAGGGTGCTGAATGTCATAGTCGTGACCGGTGGTTGGCATGGTTGATCCACGGCAACGGAACCTAATGGAAGCAGGTCCCGTTGCCGCAGGTGAGTTGCGTGGCGTGAGAATTACTTCCCGTCGAAGATGAAGTCGATTCCGTCTCCGCCATTGGTCTTGTCAGCCTTCCACTTGTCCAGGATCTTCTGGACTGTTCCGTCTTCGACCATGTCGGCGAGAGTGTTTTGGACGACGTCGCGGAGTGCGGTGTTTCCGAGTTTGAATCCGACACCGAAGAGTTCGTCGCAAAGCGGGGTGTCCAGTATGACGTACTTGCCGCCGGACTTGTCAACGAATCCCTTTGCCACAGCGGAATCCAAGCCGATTGCGTCGACGGCTCCGGTTTCCAGCATGGTGTAGGCGGTATTGTAGTCTGGGACCTTTTTGTAGTCCTTGAATGCGAAGTTAGCGTTTTCCTTCTTCTGGTCTTCCTGGAAAGATTCCACGGCGGATGCGCCTGAAGAACCGTCTTGTGCGACGACGACCTTTCCGTTCAGGTCCGTCAGCGCCTTGATGCCGCTATCCTTCTTGACCAGGATCAACTGCTTGTTCTGCACGTACGGCTCTGTCCAGGTGTACTGGGTCTTGCGCGCTTCGGTGATCGTGAATCCGTTCCAAATGCAGTCGATGGTCCCGGCGTTGAGCTCGGTATCCTTGGCTGCCCAATCAATTGGCTTCAGCTTGATTTCCCAATCGTTTCGCTTGGCGACTTCGGCGGCGAGATCCAAGTCGAATCCGACGAATTCCCCGGTGGGTGAACGGAATCCGTAGGGCGGGAAGCTGGCGTCAAATCCGACCGTGAAGATCTTGGTGGCAAGGGTACCGTCCCCTGCGCTGTCAGCGGCTTTTTTGCATCCTGTGATGACGAGAGCGCAGACGATTGCAAGGGTGGCGAGTTTCAACCATTTCATTGTGAGTCTCCGTGTTGATTGTTGATTTGGATTACTTGGCCTTTGGTTTTACAACCACAAAACATGTAATCTAAGTCAACACGGAGACCTTTTCAACTAGCTACCCGGGTTAATTTTCATACCTTTGGGAGATGGGTAAATGCGATGCTCAGTTCCTGGTCGGAGGGGATGAAGTCAGTCATCTTTCCATCATTGAATTCCTGGTATGCCACCATGTCGAAGTATCCGGTTCCTGTCAGTCCGAAGACGATGTTTTTCGCTTCTCCTGTTTCCTTGCACTTGAGTGCCTCGTCGATGGCTACTTTGATTGCGTGGGAGCTTTCCGGTGCCGGCAGGATTCCTTCGGTTCTGGCGAATTGGGTTGCCGCCTCGAAGACCTGTGTTTGGATGGCCGAGGTCGCCTCCATCAGTCCATCGTGGTAGAGTTGCGAGAGCGTTGTGCTCATGCCGTGGTATCTCAGCCCTCCGGAATGGCTTGATGACGGGATGAATCCTGCTCCCAGGGTGTACATTTTCGAGAGTGGGCAGACTCGTCCTGTGTCACAGTAGTCGTAGGCATAGACTCCCCTTGTCAGTGACGGGCAGGAAGCCGGTTCCACGGCGATCATCCGATAGTCTGCTTCGCCACGGAGTTTTTCTCCCATGAAGGGGGCGATCAATCCTCCCAGGTTTGAGCCGCCGCCGGCGCATCCGATGATGATGTCAGGCTTGATTTTGTATTTGTCCAGGGCCGCCTTGGTTTCCAGGCCGATAATGCTTTGGTGGAGCAGCACCTGGGTGAGCACCGATCCCAAGACATATCTTGTATTGGGGGTTTTGACTGCGACTTCGACGGCTTCGGAGATAGCGCATCCCAACGAGCCGGACGTTCCTGGGTGCTCCTTGAGGATTTGCTTTCCCGTTTCTGTTGTGGTCGATGGCGATGGCGTGACTTGTGCGCCGTATGTCCTCATCACTTCCCTGCGGTAGGGCTTTTGCTCATAGGAGCACTTGACCATGTAGACATGGCAATCCAATCCGAAGAATGCCGATGCCATGGCCAGTGCGGTTCCCCACTGTCCCGCTCCCGTTTCCGTCGTGACTCCGGTGAGACCTTGTTTCTTGGCGTAGTATGCCTGGGCGATGGCGGAGTTGAGCTTGTGGGAACCCGACGTGTTGTTGCCCTCGAATTTGTAGTAGATCCTTGCGGGAGTGCCGAGTGCCTTTTCCAGGAAGTAAGCCCTGACCAGTGGGGAGGGCCGGTACATCTTGTAGAAGTCGAGCACGGGTTGTGGAATCGGGATGTAGGGCGTGGTGTCGTCCAGTTCCTGTTTGACCAATTCGTCGCAGAAGACTTTCGAGAGTTCTTCGAATGTCACGGGTTGGCGGGTTTCGGGATTGAGCAATGGCGCTGGCTTGTTTTTCATGTCTGCGCGGACATTGTACCAGGCCTTTGGCAGCTCTTCTTCGGTGAGGTAGATTTTGTATGGGACTTCGTTGGAGTGGAATGAATGTGACATGATTGTATTTCCTATGGTGGCTTAATATTGATGGACAAAAAAACCTGGCTGTTCGCGATGGTGAACTCTCCGTCACGACTAACCAGGACTTGCGGGCAAAAAACAAGGCGGATGAAACGCTGTTTCGTTCAATCCGCCCCGACCTTGTTAGGAAGCTGTATCTTGCGATGAACTCCTATGCCAACAAGCAGGTCGTGACGGAGCTTCGCCAGGACCAGGATGTGCTGTTGGTGAGATTGTGTTTCATCGCGTAAAATCTCGAAGCATTGCTGATAAACTAAAAACTTGATATAATCTAATGCTTTGTTTTGACAATGCAAGCAGAATATCATAAAAACAATAATTTTTTTGCCGGATTGCATTGAAGATAATGGCACATGAACTTATGATAATTGAGTTCCCATCCATCAACATCATATTTGGAGAAATCATCATGCTTACCTGGAACAACTCAACCTGCCCGGACGGGCAACTGGCAACGGCGCTCCGGACCCTCGCAGAACACTATCCGATCCGCGAAGCTCTTGACGGCGCAAACTTGACCTTTGTCAAAACACAGGATCATGACAGCCTGGACGTCGCCCATGGCGGAACAGCCTGGGTTATCCGCTACGGCAGGATCAATGCGGCTCTCCGGGGATTGGCGTTCGCCATGGCTGGGGCCACGCGCAACGAAACCATGCCTTTCGACACGCTCGGAATCCTGCTGGATTGTACGCGCGGGAACGTCGTGACCGTTGAAGCCTTTATGGAGTGGTTGCGTGTCCTGGCGTTGCTTGGCTACAACATGACCATGATCTACGTCAAGGATGCGTACGAGCTTCCCGGCGAACCGTTCTTTGGATTCATGCGTGGTGCGTACTCGCAAGATGAAATCCGGCAAATTGATGCCTATGCGAAAAAGCTTGGCATCGAGATGATCGCCTCCATCCAGGCACTTGGGCACGTCGAACCCCTGATGCAATATCCTGCTTACACAAAGGTCAAGGATACGTCAAGCACATTCCTGGTCGATGAACCGGAAACCTACAAGCTTCTGGAAAAGATGCTCGCTTTCTGGAGCGAGGCGCTAAGCTCAAGGCGAATCCACTTGGGAATGGACGAGACGATGGACCTGGGACGTGGTCGGTTTCTGGATCTTAACGGCTACCAGCAACCGGTCGAACTTTACAACAGGCATCTGGCAAGGCTCTGCGATATGTGCAAGTCCCTGAACTTGAAGCCCCTCATCTGGTCGGACATGTACTTCCGATTCGCCAACAAGAACCTATCCTACTACGAGCCGGATGCGGAAATCCGGCAAGAGGTTAAGGACATGATCCCGAAGTCAGTCCAACTTTGCTCCTGGGACTACTACCATCGCGACAAGGATACATATGCCAAAATGCTTATGCGTACAGGCGCGCTCAATGGTACGCAACCGGTGATGGCGTCGGGAGTCTGGACCTGGACCACGCTTTGGACAGACTACGAGCAAACGGAGGCGACGGTCAAGCCATGCATTCAAGCATGCCGCGAAACGAATACCCGTGAAATCATCTTTACGATGTGGGGCGATGACGGCGGGCACTGCGAACCCAAATCAGCCTGGGCAGGGCTGGCATGGGCGGCAGACGAGGCGACGCAAAAGGAAAACCCGCATCTGGAAGCCACATTCAAGGCCATCACCGGGAAATCATACGCCAACCAAATCGCCGCAGGAAAAATGATCCTCACGCTCTTTAATGACAAGGGGCAGCCCAAACGCAAGATCCGTGAAAAGACCATCCTTTGGGATGACCCAATCATGTGGATGGCGCACTATGGATTGAACAAGCTCGACCCGACGTTGCTCAAATGGATGGTGGAACAATACCAGGACGCATTCAACGAAGTCTCGAAACTCGCCCAAGGCGAACCGGAACTCAAGTATCCGGCAACCATACTCAACCTTCTCAAGCAAAAGGTCCAACTCTACATCGACCTTATTCCTGCATACAAGAACCGCGACCGCCAAAAACTCAAGGCCATTCGCGATGGGCAAATCGCACAGCTCGCAGCGCTCTACGACGACTTCGGAAACCAATTCAGGGAAGTCTGGTTCCAGTCATACAAGTCGTACGGACTCGAATTGTTCCAAATCAGGATCGGAACGCAAAAGCAAAGGCTGGAGGAACTCAAGGACAGGGTCCAGGAACTCTTGGACGGCAAGGTCGAGGAGATCAACGAACTCGACTACGATGGAGGCGCAATCCATATCCCAATAACCTTCCTCGGATTGGCTACAGGATGTTTCTTCATCTAGAACATGCAATCGTCCTCATGCCTTGAGGGGTTTCGGCGAATGGCGTTGCATTGGCGGCTGGTCATATGACCGCAAGGTCGGAGTTCAGGCCTCCGATGGTGGGCGAATGTCATTTCGCTTGACGGAAATAACCGCCAAAACGACAGATTCCGAAACAATAAAGCTAAAATCAATCAAGCAGAATTTGCAAAAAATGACAGAAGCGGTAGTTTATTATTATGTCTGTTATTAGAATAAACTCGGAAATCTCGAGGATGTTACTTTTATAACAAAATGGAGGTGGTATCATGTGTTATTCAGCGGTAGCTGTTGCAAATTTTTTTATCGAAAAAGCCAGAAAGGAAGAGACTCCCCTCTCCAACATGCATCTTCAGAAGATGATTTTCTTTGCCCATGCTATTTATTTCAAGGGGACGGGCAAGCCGCTCTTTTCTGACCCCGTGGTTGCGTGGCAACATGGTCCGGTGATTGAATCTCTTTACCATGAATTGAAACATTATGGTAAAGGAAATATAACGGAGCCGATTTCTAAGCTTGAGCCATGTGAAGCAAATTCATTTTTTCCTTGCAAATTCGTTACTCCGGTAATTCCCAGTGGCGATTACGATGTTATCTCTTTTTTGACTCAAGCCTGGGAGAAACTTTCTGTCATTGAACCATGGCGTTTGCGAGCATTATCCCATGCCGAGGGCGGCGCATGGTTTGTAACACTGAAAAAGCAAGGTATAGAAAACCCCGAAGATGAGGATGAAGTCAGGAGGAACTTGCCACGCAATTTAACTATCCTTGATTCAGTAATTAAGGAGTGCGGACGTTAAGTGGCAATGAAAGACATTTTTAAAGATGTAGTGGCTGGAGCTGAGAGAATCCCTGAAGATATGCAGGATGGAAAGGATGTTAAGCCACCAGAAGGAAGCGATGCTTTTGCCAATAGAGACTTAGATAAAGAAGAACATGCCCAAGATATTTCTCTAAAAAATAGAATTTTTACGCATGTCTTAATTATTACATATGGATGGCTTGGTTTTTTAGTGCTATTGTTTATTGGCACGGGAATTGTAAACATTTGTCAAGGTCGGTCTTGCATGTCAGACACAGTTCTTATTACCTTAGCTTCCAGTACTTCGCTAAGTATTATCATTGGAACGATTTCAATTATTTTGCGTCATTTATTCGCGGGAAAGAGGAAATAATAGAGTCGCTTTCTTACACTTTTTGATGGTATCAACTTGGCGCAACCGATTTTTTGGGGGGGGAAACTAAATGCAGGGGCGGAATTATTGAAATGGGTTAGTCTTCTGTAGCACCTTAACAAGGCATCCTGATTTGGGGGCATCCCATCCCAGGCTAAAGCAGGGGTAAGCATGGTTATGCACCAGTGGCGCAAAGTCTTGCGTCTATTCGACATGCGTAAAAAATGCGATGGGATTTTGTATGTAAAAACCATCGCACTATCAGCTCAAAACTTCCATTTGCAGGCAGATTGGGCAAAAAGAAACCCCTGACTTGGTCGAGTTGCCTCGTCAAATCAGGGGCTTTGTGTGTTGATTTTGTGGTTTCGCCTATTTTGTATCGGCGTTTTTGTTGTGATTGCTCATGAGCACGACTGTTGGTGTCCAGTGTTTGGCCTCTTCGGGCGTCATGGTTGCGAAGGCCATGATTGTGACCAGGTCGCCTGGGAACCCGCATCGTGCGGCGGCTCCGTTGAGGCAGAATTCCCTTGATCCCCTGGCGCCCTCGATAGCGTAGGTCTCGATTCGCGATCCGTTGCTTTGGTTGACGATGAGGATTTTCTCGTAGGGGAGTATGCCCGCCTGGTCGAGGATGTCCCTGTCAATCGACATGCTGCCCTCGTAGTTGAGTTCCAAACCCGTCAATTCCGCCCGATGGATCTTGCTTTTGAGCAATTCAATTTGCATGGTGCGCGGTCAATCTTTAGGCTTTTGGGCTTTGGCGCCGATTCTGAGCCTGAGGGCGTTGAGTGCGATGAATGACGACTTCTGAGTCGTAGAGGGTATATGGCGAGCGGCGACCGCTGATGAAGCAGTTGCCCTTGTAGAGCTTGACGCGGACTTCGCCGGTGACGTTCTTCTGGCTTTCGGTGATCGCAGCTTGCAGGAATTTGCGTTCGGGGGCGAACCAGAACCCGTTGTAGACCATCCTGGAATACTGTGGAATCAGCTGGTCGCGGATGTTCATCACTTCGCGGTCCATGCAGATGGATTCCAAAGCCCTGTGGGCGTGGAAGAGAATCGTTCCGCCAGGAGTCTCGTAGACGCCGCGATCCTTCATGCCGGTGAAGCGGGTCTCGACAATGTCAATGCGTCCGACGGCGTGCTTGCCGCCCAGCCTGTTGAGTTCGCGCATCAGGTTGGCCGGTGAAAGCTTTTTCCCGTTGACGGCGACCGGAATCCCCTTTTCGAATTCGATCGTCACGTATTCGGCTTGGTCGGGCGCCTGTTCGACGGGTGTGGTGAGGACATGGCATGAGGCAGGCGCTTCCTTCCAGGGATCTTCCAATTCGCCGCCTTCGAAGCTGATGTGCAGCAGGTTTCGGTCCATCGAGTAGGGTTTTGCGGCGGAAACCGTAATCGGGATCTTCTTTTCCTTGGCGTAGTTGATCAGGTCGGTACGCGACTTGAAGGTCCAATCGGGCGATCTCCAAGGAGCGATCACCTTGATGTCAGGATTCAAAGCGTAGGCAGTGAGTTCGAAGCGGATCTGGTCGTTGCCCTTGCCGGTTGCGCCGTGGCAGATGTATTCGGCTTTTTCTTCCTTGGCGATTTCAACCAGTCTTTTTGCGATCAAGGGACGGGCGATCGAGGTGCCAAGCAAGTACATGTTTTCGTAAATCGCATTGGCTTGGAACATCGGGAAGATGTAGTCCTTGGCGAAAACCTCGTTCAAATCCTCGATGTACGACTTGACGGCGCCGGTGGCATATGCCTTTTCATGAAGGCCATCCAATTCCTCTTCCTGCCCGATGTTGGCGCAGAAGGTGATCACTTCAGCATCGTACTTTTCCCTAAGCCAGGTCAAGATGCACGATGTGTCCAATCCACCAGAATAAGCGAGTACAATTTTCATCTTCGTCTCCTAAAGACAACCTTGTGATATGATATGCGGATAAAAAGAAACAGCAAATAAGTAATATAGTGCCGATTATGGAATTGGCGAAGGAAAGCAGGCAGGAAAATTAGCCTTGGTGTTCGCGGTCATCGCTGCGAGATCGCCGCGATTTTTTCATCGCATCGCTTGTTGACGTCTTCGAGTCCGCTGGTCGCCTCATCCCACTGCCAGTATGCGTCGTCGATTTCCTTTTTGATTTCCGCAAGCCTTTTGTTGAGGGTCGCAAAATCGGTTCCCGGTTTGGCCTCTATGATCTCGTCATAGATCTCTTGTTGTTCCGCCTCGAGTTTTTCGACAGTTTCTTCGGCGTCTTGTATGTCTTGTTCGTACTTTCTCTTGATTTTAGAGAATTCGTTTCTGATGTTTGCTTCTTCCCGCTTCCTTTCTTTTCTGGAGATAGGCTGTTGTTGCGCTTCTTCCTGTTGCTGTGCCTGCGGCTCGGATGGTTCGGAATTGTCTTCCTCGGATTTCTGCTGCATTTCGGCGAGTTTTTCTCGATAGTAGTCGTAGTTTCCGTAGAATCTTGTGATCTTGCCGGGGGTAAGCTCGTAAATGGTTGTCGCGAGGTTCCTGACGAACGTGATGTCATGGGAGATGAGGCAAAGTGTGCCCTGGTAGTTTCTCAGGGCTTCTTCGAGCGCTTCCCGCGCATAGATGTCCAGGTGCGTCGTCGGCTCGTCGAGCAGCAGGAAGTTATTTGGCCTGAGGAGCAGCCTGGCGAGTGCCAGTCGTACCTTTTCGCCACCGGAGAGGACTTGCACGTACTTGTCAATCGTTTCGCCCGGGAATCCGAATCCTCCGAGCATGTTTCTGAGTTCTCCATCGGAATGATCGGCGGAGACGGCGCGGACGGTTTCGAATACGGTCTTGTCGGGATCCATCGTCTCGGCGAAATCCTGGGATTGGTAGCCGATTTCAACACCGTGCCCCAGGGAGCATTTGCCGCCCGTCAGCTGGAGCTTGTTGGAGAAAATCCTGAACAGGGTGGTCTTGCCCAAACCGTTGAGTCCGACGAAGGCGGCCTTGTCTCCGCGTTCGATCGTCAGGTCGACGTCCTCGAAGAGCAACTTGTCCGGCGAGTAGCCGAAGGATGCCTCGCTGAGCGAGACGACGACCTGCCCCGAGGGCGGCGGGACGGGGAGGGTGATTTTCGGCGCCTTGACGGTGACCTTCGGAACGTCAACGTCCTCCAGGCGATCCAGCATCTTCTGACGGCTTTGTGCCTGGGCAGCCTTGGTCGCCTTGTACTTGAATCGTTCGACGAAGCGCTCGATTTGATCGCGCTTGCGGTCGATGTTCTTCTTTTGCGCGAGGAGTTGGTCGTGCCTTGCGGCTCGATCCTTGATGTACTGGTCGTAGTTGCCCAGGTATCTGGTGACCTGGCCGCCCATGACCTCGATGGTGACCGAGGTCAGCGAATTGAGCAGGTAGCGGTCATGGGAAACCAGGAGCAGCGTGCCTGTGAAGACCCTAAGGTAGTCCTTGAGCCATTCGATTGCCGGCACGTCGAGGTAGTTTGTCGGTTCGTCGAGTAGCAGGATATCGGGTTTAGCCACGAGTACCCTTGCGAGTTCTGCACGGATTTTCCATCCTCCGGAGAAATCTCCGAATGGGTCATGGAATCGTTCCGGGTTGAATCCTAGTCCTGAGAGTATTGTTTCCGCTCGATTCTTGAGTTCGTATCCACCCAGGTGTTCGTATTCGGTTTGAAGGGTTCCCAGTCTTGCGAGCGCCCGGGCCTTGTCTTCGGCGTCCATCCGATCCATTTCGTGTTCCAGCTCATGGATCTCATCATGGATTGCGTCGAGTTCGGGCAGGGCGTTTTCCACGTAGTCCAGCAGCGGAGTCGTTGCGTCGCCAAGAAAGACCTGCTGCTTCATGTAGCCGAGGCGCTTGGCTTGGGGATAGTTGACCTCGCCCTTGTCAGGCGTCTGATGGCCTGCAAGCATCTCGAACAATGTACTCTTGCCGTTGCCATTGGGGCCAACTATGCCGACGCGCTCGCCGGGATGAATCGAAAAACTGGCATTGCTGATAACCTGTTGCTTGCCAAAAGATTTGTATACCTGAGAAAATTGTATCATCTTCCAAAGAACCTTACTAGAAAGGCGAGGTAGTTTGAGAAATAGGAGTTATAGTATTATGCCTGTTGCTTCGAAGCAATGGGGAGGACGACAAGACGTGGCGATTTTTGCAAAGGTATTAATGTGACACGGGAACCATCAAAAACAACTGATTTGACCCAAGCCAAAGCCGAATTCCAAGAGGAATTGGCTGCCAAAGGCATTCGTGGCATCTTGGCGGAAAGCGATCTGCTCAAAATGTCACGTTCCGTCGGTTGCTGCGACGTCTACTGCCATCGACTCCCATGCGGTTTCGCTTGCCTGATCAAGACATACATGGATCGACCGCTTTGGGTCAGGCGCCTCTTTGGACGGCGAAGCCTTAAAAACGAGTTCAAGAGGCTGGTCGATTTCGAACGATGCGGAATCAGGGTTCCGAAACCATATGCCCTCTTGGACGCCGATACCCTGGTCGAGGAATTCCTGGAAAACGTGGTACGACTTAGGGATACACGTGATTATGACGATACCACCCGACCGAGCCGGGAATTCTTTGTCGAACTGATCTCGATGGTTCGCAAGATGCATGCGTCAGGGCTTGTCCACGGCGATTTGCGTCGCGCCAACATCATGATTCAGGCTGACGGGAATCCTTGCATGGTCGATGTGGCTACTTCAATCCATTTGAAAGAGCGGAGCTGGTGGGGTAAGCGAATGCTCTTCAATGCCTTCCGCAACTCGGATCTGTTCTCGCTGGCGAGAATCGTCATGTCGTTTTATCCCGATTTGATTGACGACGACCTGAACAGGGCGATTGAACAGGCGCCCTGGTACTTGCGGTTGGGACGATTCTTCAGGCAAGAAATATATCGGCCCCTGCGTGGCAAGCGTAGGAAGCCCGAGAGGAAGTCCTGCTGATCGTTGAGCAATCAAGGCTGTCTGCCCAGGCTACTTTTTAGGGGGCTTAGGAGCTGTTCTAAAATTAAGGCAATAATTCTGGAGTTATTTTGAGCTGTTTTTCCCCTGTGCTGAGCAAGGTGCGTATGCGCATACGCGACTGACAGGACAGGGGAAGGGAAGCCAAAAGAAACCGGAAATGGTAACTTAATTTTTTAACAGTTCCTTAGTTGAAGTACCAGTTCCTGCCTGCGCCCGGAGGTGGTGGTGGCAGGTTTCTCTTGGCTTTTTTGCCGGACTTGGGCGTGTCCTGGGCTGGTTTCCTTTCCTTGTCTTCCCTGCGTTTCCTTGGCTTGGCGTCATCGAACTTGCTTTCCCACTTCCCTTTTCTGGGTTGATGTTCGGTCGCATCCCTGAATTTAGGCTTGTCGCCTTGTTGGGTTCTGTCCCTGTAGGATGCCTTTGATGCTTTGTCGCCCTTCCAGTTTGGCGCATTTTCCTCGTAGGAAGGTCTATCCAGGTTGCCTGGCTTTGTGTATCTGCGTCTTGACTCGGTGAAGTCGCCGTCACGATGATCGAAGTCGTGCCTGTTTTCGCGCCTGCCTCTCGGTTCCTCGTATCGGTCGCGTCCGTACGACTTGTCCTGACGCTCCTGCCTGTGTTCTTTGCGTTCCTGCCAGTGTTCCTGGCGTCTTGGCGGTTTCGCCTCGAAGCCGTTTTGCTCGAACTGCCTCGGTTGGCGTTCGCGTCTCGGCGGTTGCGCCTCGAAGTCGTTTTGTTCGAACTGCCTCGGTTGGCGTTCGCGTCTCGGCGGTTGCGCCTCGAAGTCGTTTTGTTCGAACTGCCTCGGTTGGCGTTCGTGTCTTGGTGGTTTCGCCTCGAAGTCGTTTTGTTCGAACTGCCTCGGTTGGCGTTCGCGCCTTGGCGGTTCGTCGTCCTGACGTTCTGGCTTGTAGTGTCGTTCTGTTTCGGGCTTAGGCTGTTCGTCGGCCCATGCGTCATATTCCCGTCTTGGTTTGCGTTCGCGGTCTTGCCCTCTGGGCCTGTCAGATCTGTCACGCCTGTCTTCCCTGCCGAATCGGCGTCCGCGTTCGGAGCGCTCTGGTCGTTCGGGGCGTTTTTCCCTTGGCGTAAGGAGCCTTGCGAGCCTTGGTCCTGCTATGCCGATATGTTCAGGTCCTTGGTCGCCGCCGGATTCCAGCTGGCGGGAGATCAGTTTGGCGATGATGACCATCACGTCTTGGTTGACGATCAGGGACTGGACTTGGTTGAGGATGTCAATGTCCAACTTGTAATCGTGTATTTCCTGGAAGATTTTCTTGAGCCTTTGCTCGGTTACTTCCGTACGGGTCGGGATTAAGCAGTTTTCCAATTGGGCGCCTACGTTTCTCCTGATCGCCTCCAATTGCCTGAGTTCCCTTGGGGTGACCAACGTAATGGCTGTGCCTGTCTTGCCAGCGCGTCCAGTACGGCCGATGCGATGGACATAGCCGCGTGAATCGAAGGGGAGGTGGTAGTTGAAGACGTGGGAAACGTTATCGACGTCAAGTCCCCGTGCCGCCACGTCAGTCGCTACCAGGATGTCGATTTCGCCGCGTCTGAATGCGGCCATCACCCTGGAGCGTTGCGCTTGTTCCATGTCGCCATGTAGGCAGTTGACATTGTATCCCCTGGCTGAGAGGAGGATGTTGAGGGAGTCGGTTTCTTCCTTTGTCCTGCAGAATATGATTCCCTTTGTAACGTCTTTGGCGTCGATCAGCCTGATCACTGCGTCTGCTCGTTCCGAGTCTTCGATGACGAAGAAGAGTTGTTCGATATCGTTGTTTGTCGATTCGCTGATGCGTGTCGTGATATTGACTGGATCCTTTAGGATTGTTTCCGCCAATTGCACCACGGGTCTGGGCATTGTTGCGGAGAAGAGCATCGTCTGGTGTTCGCCGGAGAAGTGCTCGAAGATCCGCTTGACGTCGTCCAGGAAGCCCATGTCCAGCATTTCGTCCGCCTCGTCAACGACGATGTGCTTGGGGTCGATATCGTCGAAATGTCCTGATTCGATCAGGTCGATCAATCTTCCCGGAGTTGCGACGAGTACGTGTATGCCCTTTTTAAGCATGGCTTCCTGCTTTGAGTAGGATTGCCCGCCTGTGAAGGCTGCGGTATGGATATTTGCGAACCTTCCCAGCTTGAAGAGTTCGTTCGAGACTTGTGCTGCGAGTTCGCGTGTTGGAACGAGTACGAGGAGGTTGAGTCCTGGCTCGTTCATGATTTTGTTCATGATTGGCAGGCCGAAGGCGGCGGTTTTGCCTGTGCCTGTCAGGGCTTGTCCGATCAGGTCGCGTCCCTCCATTGCGGGTGGGATTGCCTTGACTTGAATGGGAGTGGGTTCCTTGAAGCCAGCGGCTTCCAAGCCCTGAATGATCTCGGGGGAGAACCCGAAATCCGCAAAGGTCATGGTCTCGCCAGAATCCTGTTCCGTCGATTCCTGAACCTCGGATTCGACTTCCTTCGTGGCTTCCTCGGGTGTTTCCGAAGTTTGTTCTTGTGGAGTGTTTTCTTCGGTAGGCGTCAGCGCGTCTTCGAAGCTAATCTGCAAATTGTCGTCAATAGATGTTTGTTGTTCTTCCGTCATCGTCGTGTTCTCGTGCCTGGTGGTGAAGTTTGAGGCGGGGATCTTCCAGGCAGTGCATCTTGAGCGGAATGAAGCAGAAAAACCGTGTTGCGACGCTCGCCTGTAATAAAGTAGTCTCGTAATCCCCCCCATGTAAAAAATTCAGTAAAAATGTTAATATATTGTAAATATGTGAAAATTCAATCCACCATGCGACAAGATATGACAAAATGTGATATTTGTTTAAAATGCGGAATGGGGAATTATGAATGCTGAATGCTGAATAATGAATCATGCTTGCCTTTCCCCAAAAGAGAAAATGACGCTTCCCGTGCTATGTTACTGTTAGGGTTGAGTAACCAGCAGACACATTCATTTCAACTATGAGACAGTTAAAATTCAGACGCAGAAGGAACGCTGTTCATGGACGGAGCTATTCTTGAAAATGTACTCGCACGGCAAGCCGACGTTTCCATTGGCATTGTCGGCGATTTTTGCCTGGACGCCTATTGGGAATGCAATGACCAGGGCAGTGAAATATCTGTTGAAACCGGCCTGGCGACCCGTGCAGTGGAAAGACAGCGCTACAGCCTTGGCGGCGCGGGAAATGTGGCTGCGAACCTCAGCGCCCTAGGTACAGGTCGCATTGAATGCTTCGGGGTCGTTGGGGAAGACCCCTTCGGTCGCATGATGCTGGAACTTTTCCACAAGGATTCGATTGGCTGCGAGGCAATCCTGGTCCAAAATAAACATTGGGAGACCAATACCTACATCAAGCCGATTGAGGATGGGACTGAAAGCAATCGGCTGGATATTGGAAATTTCAATCAGCTGGAAGACAAGACGGCGCAAGAGATCCTGGCACGTCTGGAAAAGGCCTTGCCGGAACTGGATGTGCTGATTATTAACCAGCAACTGCAACGAGGCGTCCACAATTCCTCGAAATTCTCCCAAGGATTGCTGGATTTGATTGCCAGGAATCCCCATAAGCACATTTTACTCGACAGCCGTTCAATGAGCCAATTCTACAAGGGCACTGTTCGCAAACTGAATGCCTATGAGGCCTGCATCCTCAAAGGCCTGAAAGTGGCGCCAGGCTCTTCTATTTGCCTCGAGGACTGCCAGGCTGTGGCGTTGGCACTTCACCAGGAATGGGGACGCCCCCTGGTGCTCACCCGGGGAGACAGGGGCTGCCTGGTTGTGGAACATGGTCGCTGCCAGTCTGTCCCCGGCTTGCATATCATCGCTCCGACCGATAGCGTTGGGGCTGGAGATAGCATGCTCGCCGGCCTGGTCGCTGGCCTGGCCGTAGGCTGTTCCTATTACGAGGCGGCCATGTTGGGAAATTTCGTGGCCGGGGTCACTGTGCAAAAACTTCACGAAACGGGTACTGCCACCCCAGCGGAAGTCTTGGCCATCGGCAAAACCCCCGAGTACGTCTATCAGCCTGAAAAAGCAGAGGACATACGGAAAAGCAATTACGTCCCGGACACCGAAATCGAACTTGTCGAGGAATGGCCGCAGCATGGCAGCCATTTCAAATGTGCCATTTTCGACCACGACGGGACGATATCAACCCTGCGTGAAGGCTGGGAAGAAATCATGGAACCCATGATGATCAAGGCCATCCTTGGCGATGCCTACACCACTGTGGACACGATTGCCTTGACGAGGCTGCAGTCGCGAGTACGAACATTCATTGAGGCCACTACTGGAATACAGACCCTGATCCAAATGCAGGGGCTGGTTGAGCTGGTCGCCGAATTCGGCTTCGTGCCAAAAGATAAGATGCTCGATGCATTCGGCTACAAGAAACTGTACGACTTCGAGTTGAAAAAACTGATTGCTGGCCGCATGCAGAAACTCACCCGTGGTGAACTGTCCGCAGAGGATTTTATCATCAAGGGTGCGCGCCAAATGCTGCAGTTCCTCCATAAGCGGGGCGTCCGCCTGTACTTGGCAAGCGGCACAGATGAAGAGGACGTCATCACCGAGGCAAAGGCCTTGGGCTACGCGGAGCTTTTTGACGGGGGCATTTATGGCTCCGTAGGCGATATGAACAAAGACGCCAAACGTCTGGTGATGGATCGCATCATCAACGAAATCGGTCAGGAAAATTCCACTAGGATGGTGGTGTTTGGTGATGGTCCCGTAGAACTTCGGGAATCCAGGATGCGTGGCGGCTATGCTGTCGGCATTGCAAGCGATGACGTGCGCCGTTACGGTCTCAACCATACCAAGCGCAAACGCCTTATTCGTGCCGGCGCCCATGTGATTGTTCCCGATTTTTCCCAGTTGCCTACCCTGGTAGAATGCCTGGGCTGGAAATAGGAAAACAAAAGCCCTAAACGGTACTGTTTAGGGCTTTTTCGTGCTTAAGGATGGCGGAGAGGGGGGGATTCGAACCCCCGGTAGGTTTTTATACCTACGACGGTTTAGCAAACCGCTGCCTTCGGCCACTCAGCCACCTCTCCGAAAGGTGCAACAAAACTTATGTGTGGTCGCAAGAAAATAAGTTATCACATCCTGATGAATTGTCAAATGATCCCAAGGCAAAAACCTTGATTTTGTGTTGAAAAAATCAAGGTTGCATTTCTTGCTTCTTATCCCGGCAGGACCCAATATGATTTCGAAGGTTCTCCTGTGATGAAGTAGTACAATCCTCCAGCCACGATCACAAGGATTCCCGACAGCATGTCGCCCGCAATCATCCCCAGGAAGAGCGGTTTCAGGATCTGGTAGCACTTGCTCCCCCCGAATCTAGTCACCAGCACCTTGATGACACCTCCAATGACAAACGACCACGCCAGGATATATCCTGCAAACCCCGACCAGGCGCAAAAGATCACGGGATGCACGGGCCACCAGGGCAACCTCAAGCGCAAGGTCGTAAACAACAAAACGCCGGCAAAGGTCAATCCGAAGGCTATCCAAAAGGGCTTGTTCGGCTTGGCAAGCCGCAATCGCTCAAATCCCCTGACGCTTTCGGATTCCTCCAGCAACCCCTGCGCCAGCAGCTGGGTCCGTGCTGTCACGACTATGTTGAACGGATTCGTAGGCGTATTGCGCGTGCCAAAATTGTCACGCCAATTCAAACCGCGATCGTAGGAAAAATACCAGCCGCCCAAAACAGCGGCGACAATCGCACAGCTTAAAACAATCGCAAGCATCGGGAAATACTTGCTTCGGGAAGAACGGATCGGCGATACGAACTCAAGGGATGGTTGCGTCACACGCTCCCGTCCCGTCCCGTCAAGGAATTTCAGCGCGCTCATGATAAACGGCATGAACGTCTCGCGGGTATCCATGAAGAACATCGTGGTGGTAAAGAAAATCAAGGCGATCGTAGTGGGACCCAATGCCTGCTCGCCCAAAAGAGCCATGATGATGACGCCGGGATACAAGTTCGGATTCAAATGGTACATCCCAGTCTCGGCAAGAATTCTGGCCATCACCAAATAAGCGATGACCATCATGATGGCAAGAATTATGGAAAGCTGCCAGTCAAGCCCGGTCCTCATCACGCCAAGGATGAAAACAACGATGCTGACCGCAAAGACACGCATCCCCCAGACGCTCTCGCGGGCAACCTCGCCGCTTCCCGGAAATCCAAATGCCCGACGCAACGTCTGCCAGTAATAGTGACGCCCCGTGTAGATAAGGACGGAGAAGAATCCGATGTACGCACCGAAGACCATGCCCCAGTCCGTCCGCGCCTGGTAAAGCGTCCCGCGCCGGAGAGGATAGCCTAGGTTGACGAATATCCCGAAGATGGTAAAGAAGACGAATGGGGAGAATCCGACGCTCAGGCAGACGTCGGTCGGCAGCATGTAGGCGAGTCCGATCACGGCATAGTAGCACCTGATCCACATCAGGGTTCCATATCCCCCGCCCTTGACCAACGTCGGAAACAGGGTTCTGAAAGCCCTGAAATCGTATGTCCTCCTGATAGGGATCAGTTGATCAGGGAAGTACTGGTGGAGATAGTTGTTGGTGTGGATGACAAGGACGACGAGCAATCCAATCCAGAAGACCTTGTTCTTGAAGATGCCGTTCATCTTCCCGTCCTTGTCGGGCAGCATCGACCTTGCCACATTGACGATTGGATACGGGAGATGCTCGTTTGAAGCCCATTGACGATGGAAAACCAAGGCCAATCCCGTCAGTGCCGTCCCCATGACGACATACAACGGCAACCAGAAGACCAATGGCTTTTTCCAGGCGCGCCAGGGAACTTCCGACAATGAAATGGGCTTCGAACTGTCGGTCCTCGCCCCTTGGATAAACTTGACCAGCGCATCGTCCTCCTCGGGATCGGCCATGAGGTGCTTGGGGAGGTAGGAGGTGACTGGCTTGTACGTTCCGTCCTCCTGAAGCAGCTTCCAACTGGCATTGGTCTTCGCGTAATGGTGGGGCAGCATCAAGGCGCGTGGCACGATGCGAAGAAAACTGCTGGTCGAAAACGCGCACGCAGGAAGAACCAATGCCATGATCAGGCAAAATTCGCGCCCGCTCAGCGGCTTCAGCCAACTGCGGCCAAACCACTTGTGGAGCAAGTGCAAGCACGGATTCAAAAAGATTAGAAAAACAATCAAACTGCCGTAAACAGACAGGGGGAAGTGGGTGCCGACAAGCAAGGTCTGGAACAATACGTAGTCGTTGTAGAACGAATACCCACAAAGAAACGTGGCTCCCAACAAACCAATCAAAAAGGCACGAAATGTCATGAATACCTCTCCTAAAGGCGATTTCTAATGCTGAAAAACATAACATAATCAGTTTCGCATATTGTCAAACAACTGACCGCGAAGAACCGATGGAATTCATGGAATTTTTCATGGTTTCGTACTCAAATGCCATGTGCCATGCACTTTGAGTTCGGCTTTTGAGATTGTGGGACTGGGACTGGGACAAATGAGACCTATGGGACAAATGAGACCCATGGGACTGGGACATGGGACTGAGACTATGGGACGTGGCCTTGAATTTTGTGGGGGGGTGGAGGATCTGGGTCGGATTGGTCTGACAGGTCTGACAGGTCGGACAGGTCGGACAAGTTGGCGGACAAGTCATTCATAATTCAGCATTCATCATTCATAATTTAGGAGCGGGTCGGACGGGTCGGTTTTGCAGGATTTGACCTATGATCTATATTAGGTACTAGTTGAGCAGGAAAATAAAGAAACGGCTGAAAAACCAGCCAAAAACAAATAGGCTAGAAGCGGATAATGAAGAAGATCATGTTATATCTCATGCTTATTGGTTTTGCGAGTCCAAGCTTTGCCAAAGCATACTATGCGCCCAAAAAGGAAATGATCCAGAAAGCGGAGTGTATCGTCATTGTTGAAGTCACGAAAGTAGAGAAATCGGAGAAGAAAGGTAAGCTGTGGATCTACAGCCAAAAGGCTTCAGCCATTGTCAAGCAGTGTCTGAAGGGTGACGCAAAGGGTGAAATTGAAATCTATGGAATGGAGAACTTCAAGTGTGCCCAGTGTCACTATAAGAAAGGCACCTTCATTCTTTTCCTTAGGAAAGAAGAGGGATTTTGGGTTGGATCGAACTGGCATCTCGGCATTAGGCCAATCACCAAGGACAACGTTCAGTGGTTTAAAGACGATGAAGCACGTTTCGAGATGAAGCCGACACCACTTGACGATGTCATCAAGGAAATCGATGCCGTTGTAACAGAACAGAAGAAAGAGATTCCTAACAAGCCGGATACAGGCAACGGTAAGTAGCCGCGACTAATCTGCAACGTTCGCATGGAAAAGAAATTAAAAATCCGATTGTTCATCACCGCCTCCTCCTTGATACTCGCTGCGATAATATGCCTATTCATGCCAAAGGATAGCGCGACCCAAAGGACAAGGCTTCTATCTGCCCCGCCGCCGGCATCAGAAAGTATCGGGCTTTACCTCATGGCGGCACATCGGACTGGGCCGATGGGCAAACCCTACACACTTTTCTGCAATGTATACATCAGCAACTTGAACAATACCTCCATCCCGATCTGGATGTTTCCAAAAACGATTTTCTATGCTGAGCAAGGTGGGCAATTCTATGCTCTTCGCCAGCTTGAGGAATATAGTGGAGGGATATCACCGCCGTATTCCATGTCGGCGAGGCAAGCAGTGACACTCCCAAGGCCTCCGAGGGCAGGGAGATGGAACATCTTTGCGATCCAAGAACACTCGGATCTTGTCTATCAACGCCACTTGAGCGACCATACGCCGAAGTTCCCCTTGGAAAACGTTGAAGACCAAAACCAAAATTTTGATGGAATGTGGACCAAACCGATTTTTTCCAATGCTATCACGATTGAATTCGCTGAAATCGATCAAAGCGATTTGAAAATAGCAGAGACCGTGATTCAGGGCATGGTCGAGGCAGGGCAATATAAACCCGAATTCAGAGAGCCGATGGGTGATCCAACAAAGGGAGCGAGTGAAGGATTTTTTCGCTGGTTCTCCAAAACCGCTGCTTGCCCCGCAAAATAAGGGCATCTGGCGGCATCAGGACAATTCCCGTGTCTATCCACCCATGATACCCAGGCATTGTTCGCCTTTGACTAATTCCACAGCGCAATTTCCCATGCTGTAGAGAAGATGAACGGGGGCTTCACAAGGCTTTTACTGCGCCTTCAATGCGCTCCAGCGCCTCGTCAATGTCCTCTTCTTGGTGCGAGTAATTGACGTAGCCGCCATTGTAGAGGCTGACTCCCGCCTTGAAAATGGCGCGTTTCATCTTCTGGACTTGACCGGAGTCAGCGCCTGGTCTTGGCACGAAGAAAGCGATCGGGCGGTCTATGCAGCCCATCTGGACTGGTAGGTTGTATTCCTTGATGATCCTATCTAGACCGCCCCACATGCGCGCCCCCATGCGCCAAAGGTGGCCAATGACATCTTCGGAGCGGTAGATTTCAATGACTTTCTTGGCGGCGGCCAGTGACAGCGTCTCGCCACCATAGGTTGAGGAGACGATGGCCTTGCCGTAGGCGTCCATCCATTTCGCCTTGCCGCAATACACGGACAGCGGCATGCCGTTGGCGATGCCTTTTGCAAACACGGCCATATCCGGCGTCACGCCGTAGTACTCCTGCACGCCGCCCAGCGCGATACGGAAACCGGTGACGATTTCATCAAAGATCAGCGCCGCGCCGTAGCGTTCTGTGAATGCGCGCAGGTACGGATAGAAGCTGCGTCCCGCGTCCATGTTGGCATAGTCGGCGGCCACGACCACGGCGGCCAGGTCATCGCCGTACGCCTTGCCCAACTCCTCCAGTTTCTCGGTGTTGTTCCATGGTGCTGAGTGATGCAGGGAGGCGATCGCCGCGGGAATGCCCGTCTTGCCGGAAGTCCCTTTGCGGTTGGGCAGGGTCATGCCGTCAGAGGCCAGGGAGTTCAGCCAGCCATTGTAGCCGATCTGGATGACATGGTCATGGCCGGTGACATACCGGGCGGCCTTGATGCATGCGGCGATAGCCTCGCCGCCGGTCTTCAGGAAACGCGCCTTTTCGGCGCAGGGGATGACTTCGGTGATAGCCTTGGCCACTTCGGCTTCCAAGGGGCTGGGATAGCCGAAGACAATTCCCTTGTCCAACTGGCTGCGAATGGCGTCGTCAACCGGTCCGTAGCAATATCCCAGGCTTATCGGTCCCAAGGCGTTGCGGAAGTCAATGTACTCTTTCCCGTCGGCGTCCTTGACTCGACATCCCTTGCCGCTGACGATGACGGCGGGTTCCTCCGGCGTGAGCGTCGCATGTTTTGAACATGTGCTGCTTCCCCAGGGGATGTACTTGTTCAGCATTTCAGCGTAATACTGGTTGTTCATCAACTTTCCATCCTCTTTTTCTTCGCTTGTTACGGATGCAATATGGCCAGGGCGTTGTCCCGTGCAATGGCTTGGGCATCCACCGCCGGCAGACCGGCCTGAAGCTTGGAGAGCGCCGCGCTGGCGACAAAGAATGGGGCGTGGCTTCCGAACAGGACACGACCCTTCGGGGCGGCCTGCAGGGACTCAGTGATCCTGAAGGGTTCGTAGAAGGCGATGTCAAAATAGACATTGGCTGCGCTCCATCGACCACATTCCCCCGCCAAGGCGTTCAGCACGATCACGGGCGTTTCGGGGACGGCCTCGGCGAAGGCCTGGATGTCCGCCGTGGGAGGCTTTATCTGGCAGAGAGGATGCTGGGAACGTTCATCCTCCTCGCGCAGGGAGATGACGAAAACATGCCCGTTTTTCGCCATGGCGCGAGCCATGTCCAGGGTTCTGCCGTCCAGCAGGGAGTAGTTCTGGAAGGAGGGCAGGAGCAAAACGGCCTGCGTCTGGATGTCGCGCCAGAATCCGTAGCCAGGGTTGATGACTGGCAAGGCCCTGAAGCTGTCGTAGGGCTGGCAAGCCTTGGCTAGCTCATGGTTCTCATGCAGCAGGTCAGACGAGAACGGCGCCTGGCTGGAGCGGACCAGACCTCCGGTGATCCCGAACCGCGCCAAGTGCGGCACCAGCAAGTCCATCGTCTGATGCAGGTGGGGGCGGAAAGGCCAGCGCCCAGTGGAAAGATTGACGTCAAATGCTACCATCCCAGCAACCTCCTTGCGTTTTCAGAGAAAATGAGCCGACGCTGCGACTCCGTGATGTCCGCCTCGCGGATTTTGGCCAATTGCGCCCCAAAGGTGCGGCATGGCGCGTCCGAGCCATAGACAATGCGCTCGGCGCCGATGCGCTCCACGGCATACTCGACCAGGCCTGCCTCTGGCTGCGAGCCGGAGGTGTCAATGCTGACATTCTGGCAGTCGGCGACATCCTCAACACCCCGGATGCCGACGCCGCACAGATGAGCCATGACAATTTTCACACGTGGGAAACGGCGCGCCAGGTCGGCAATATCCGAAGGGTCGGATTCGAATCTGTGCTTGCCGGTAGCCTTGTACCAGCTGTGGTGCAGCAGTATCGCATTGCGCTCTTCTAGGATTTCCATGATCGGATCCATTCGTGTGCTTCTGCAATTGGTGCAAATTTCCATCTTGATGCCTATGAATTCGGGCATGTCCAGGCAGCGCTTGGCCTCTTCCACCACGATTTCAGTTGCATTGTCCGGATTAAGGAAGCAGAGGCCTCGGCAGCGGTCGTAGTAACGCCTGACATCCGCCAGCGTTTCATTGTTCACCTGCCGTATCTGCTCCTGAGTCGCCTGGTCGCCGTACCGTAGGACGTCTCCCAGGAAAAGGAAGCGGTCAATGCCATGAGCGATCGCGGCGGTCGCCACCGCATCCGCCTGACCTTTGAAATTGTGCGTGTGGATGTCAAGAATCATTGTTTGCCTTTGTCCTTCGTTGTTCCGGCGATTGGTCGTTGACTGCTTTGCATATAGTATATTCATGTTTCAAGTAAAAAGCCATAATACTTGAACGAAATAATCATGCGGACGGGGCAAAAAAGTCATGCCTACTTGCCACCTCGGCGCTCCAGCAACAATCCTTGGTAGCCGCAGGGAATGAGCAAGCGGTCGCGCCAGAATGCCACTGTGTCGGGATTGCCTTCAAACTGGTACTGTCGCCCTGCGACAAGCTTTGGTGCTGTGATGTCGCTGATATCAATCACCGTGACACGTTTGCTGGCTCGTTCACTGAGCGCCAGGGTGTTGCCGTCAATAGTCGGTATTCCATTCATGCGCTGATTGTCCGGCAGGCGGTAGCGCGTCCATGTATCGCTGGGACCTTCCGCAAGGGCGGGCAGGAGGACATAGGCGCCATGGATCACATAGAGCATCCGATCCTCCCCCGGCACTGCGGCCACGCCGTCAAGGTGGCTTGCCAACCTTTCCACCAATTGCTTGGCGACCACGGGCTTGTCGCCACCGAGATCGTACCACGCCAAGCCACCGCTGTGCCAGTTCATGCCGACATAGCGGCCGTTTAAAGCCCGATGGCAAAGCAAGTCGCTGTAGAGCAGGCCGGTCTGGTTATGCTTCATGACCTGCTTTGGAGCCTTCGGATCGCTGATATCGACAAAATCCAAGCGGCTACCAGCCGTCGAATACACTGCGAAACGCCCATCGCCAGGAATCCATACCCGCTGGATCAAGGAACCCGGCGAGGGCGGCTTCAAGCGACCCAACAGACGCAGCTCGGGACCTTCCTCGCGATGGTACAAGGCCAAACCAGCGCTGCCCTCGGCAACTGCCAGCATGTCGCCATGAGCTGCCACACCAAAGACTTCGCCCAGAGGCCACACTCGCTGCAAGTCCAGGTCGTCCTCGCGCAACTTAAGCAAATGCAGACCCGCACGACCGCAGGCAACCCAGGCCAAATCGCCCTCGATCAAGGCGCCGCGAACCTGGCCATCAGGTCGATAGCAGATAAAATTTGGATCGGGAGACAGCGGCGGCGCAGGCGTGATTTTCGGCGGTGCCGAACTCAAGGGCGGCAGCGGCACGGCTATGCCTGGCATGCGCACAACATAGAGACCCGTCTGGCTGCCGGCGACATAAAGCACACCATTCCCGACGGCTATGCCCATGACTGAATCAGGCAGCTGGGTTGTTTTCTTGTAGTCGTAGAGTGCTTTCGCCAGCGGCAAACGCAAATGGCCGATGAAGCGCGGCGATGACGGGGTGCTGATGTCCAACACAAACACGCCGTTGTGCGTATCGGCAACAAAGAGATGCTTCGCCGTCGCCCGAGGCGTCCAAAAGTCGCGATATCGATTGTAGAGCTGCGGGAATTTTACTCCGGCGATCTTGCGTGGCTTGGTTGCTTCGCTGATGTCGAAGATTTCCACGCCATGCCCGCGCCCGAAGCGTTCATCTTCGGAACCGCTCTTGGCATGGTGGCCGGTGGCGGCAAAGCAGAGGTTGCCCCGCAGGTCAATGCCGTCGCCATAGCCATCGAGTTGTGCCACCGACAGCAGCTTGGGCTTGCGTGGATTGCTCACGTCGGCAATGGTTATTTCGCCGGAATTCCAGTCGCCAATGTACATCTTCTGGTCGTGATACTTCACCGACTGCGCTTCGCGGGTCTTGAACACGCAGAGATGCTCCGGCTTCACAGGGTTGCTAACATCGATCAACTCGACGCCATAGACGCGAAGACCTACGAAGGCGATGTCGCCGGCAACATCGATGCCCGTCGCCAATTCAACGGTATCGTAGCGGCTGATCAGCTTTGGTTTCGTGGGGTTTTTCACATCAACCAGCCACAGGCCGCTATCCCGCGCCGTCACATAGGCGATGCCATTCTGCACGGCCAGCTGGCGCACGCCGCCAAGTCCCTGCAGTTTTCCCAATTCCTTTGGCGCTGTCGGCGTGCTGATATCGTAGATCGTCAAGGCTCCACTGCCGATGGTGTAAAGGATGTTCTCGCCGACCACCATCGCCGCGCAACCGTTGGTATTCTCGACTTTCTCATAAGCCAATGCCGGCCCGTACAACGCCGGATCCGCCGGCGTGATCTCGCGCGATGGCATGTTGGCGGCAAGGGCAAGGCCCGCCAATTGAGTCAGCAAAAAAGCAGTCATGGTTCGCATTATTCCTATCCTTGTTGAAACGTAACTATACACAGCGGAATCACCCAGCAAAAAAACAACAAATTAAGGTAAATCTGCCAAGCTATTTTGCAATTATGAATGCTGAATGCTGAATGACCCGCCCGACCCGTCCGACCCCGTCCGACCCCGTCCGGCCTGTCCCAGTCCCATAACCTTCAAACCCAAAAAATGAGGCATGTCACGTGCATTTTGAATACGAAACCGGTGAATTTTTGATTCTCGCCAGCCAAGGGGTATGTCGCGCCACTACAGGGCTTGAGGCTGTTGGGGGAACTTCGAACCCAAGACCATCATTCAAACCTATAGAGTTTCATTTCTCCTGGTGCGAGCCAATCTCCGCATGTGATTTCGTTTTCGGCTTCACGGTAGTGTCCGTCCCAATGGTGGGTTTTGACGTCGGTTGGACCGCCCCAGTCCAGCCGTTCTATCACCTTGGCGGTTTTGGGCAGATGGCATTTGAAGAGTCCGTTTTCCTTGATGCTGTTGTTCACGAGGCAAACGTACTCCTTGCCGTCGCGCTGGAAGCGGGAGACGACGCCTGGCAGTCCATGGTCGCATGTCACCGCCTTGACCAAGGGCGACAATTCGCCTTCCAGTAGCGGATATCCTCCGTATGCCTTGCCGATCATGTGCGTGTCCAAATGGGTGGCATTGTGGAAAAAGTCGCCGAATTGACGTAGGAATCGGCGAATGACGCGCGACAGCCACTCGAAGGTCTCGGTGCGCTCCCAGAATTCGTCGATTGGAGCCACACGGTAATTGGAGGTTGGTTGTCTCATATAGATGAAGAACCAGAGAATTCCCTTGCAGCCGCAGGCCACGGCGGTGCTGAGTTGCCAGCGGAAATCGTCCTCCTTGGGGCAACGATATCGGAAATGCCCAACAGAAAGCAGGGTAGTCCACAAGGGCAAACCAGCTTCCTTCGCGCCGGTCATGAACTTCCTCAGGTTGGTGAAGTAGCCGTCCGTGCCGGATTCTTCCGGATTCATTTGGGCATAATGGTCGTAGCAAATCAGTTTTTGCTCGCCTTTTCGCGATATTTTCGCCAGCCAGGTTTCGAAGGAATCCGTCGTCTTGAGGATTCCTTCCTCGATTCCTTTCCAATAGGGCAAATAGTTGAGGAACGGGGTCAGGTTCGGAGCGACCTTGCGCTGGATTCGTCCTGCCTCGACGCAATCGTTAAACTGAGTTTCATTGATCGGTTCATCCCCGATATGAAATCCAAACGTGGCGGGATGGCGTCCGAAATCCTCGAAGGCCGCCTTGAATTGCGCTTCGTAGGCAGCTGGATTTGTGGAGGCTCCCGTCCAGTAAGAGCGTTTGTCGCAAAGAATCATCTTCATGCCTTTTGCCTGGCATTCGTCGAGGAGGTCGATGATATGCTGCTTGTTGTCGGATTCAGGGTCGAAGCTTGGACTCATGGCGAATGTCATTCCCAAGTCGATCCAATCCTGGACTGCATCTTTGCCCAATTGCCCTGCACGCGTGTAATTCCAGAAACCCATGGGGAACTTTTGCATTTTTTGCTCCTTGAATAATTAGTTTTAAACAGTCCTGTTTGCATCGAAAACAGCAATAATCTATCTCTACAAGGCAAGCATTACAACAATAAAACTGCTTGGCAAACTATAGGTTTTCTTGGTGCTGTCAAGTAAAAAGTCGTTGTTGTGATGAAAAACTTATATTCGATGGTACATTTTCGATGTATCGTGTTTCGTGAGTTAGGCATCACGTTCGAAGACGTATAACCCATCAACCAAGAGCGAACAATGGACAATCTCATTGAAATCGGAAAAATCAAGCCAGTTCATTCGAAGGACGTTGCATTTTCACGTTGCGGACTGGGTTTCGAGAAGTTAGACCGGGCAGTTTTCGAGCCGGAAAAAGCGTATGACAAGGTGGCGGAATTGGGCGTCAAGTGGATCCGTCTCCAATCGGGTTGGCAACGGACGGAAAAGACAAAGGGAACCTATGATTTCCAATGGCTGGACGACATCGTCGATAACCTTATTTCCCGCGGCCTTGTTCCGTGGATGTGCCTGTGCTACGGGCATGGGCTTTATGACGAGGACGCTGCGAAGGTCTTTGGTGCCGCCGGCTGCCCCCCGACCAAGACGCCTGAACAGATTGAGGCTTGGGACAAGTACGTTTCCGCGCTTACCAAGCACTTCAAGGGCAGGATTCAATGGTATGAGGTCTGGAATGAACCGGATGGCATCTGGTGCTGGAAACATGGCGTCAATGGAACCGAGTACGGCAACTTCGTGACAAGGACCGCCAAAGCCGTAAAAGCTGGGGATCCCGACGCAAAGATCATCTTCGGTTCCCTCTGCCTGCGCAGCCTCAAGTGGCTCACCGAAGTCCTGGAAACAGGGTGTGCGCAATATGTTGACGCGCTGACGTACCATGCCTATAGCCCGCATGAAGAACGAGGCTACGATCGGGTCGATGCACTTAGGGCACTCGTGCAATCCTACAACCCAAACATCCTCATTATCCAAGGTGAAACGGGTACGCAATCCAGAAGCGATGGCGCGGGAGCGCTCAAAGGCGCCGCCTGGACGCCCCTCAAGCAGGCGAAATACCTAGCAAGGCATTTTATGGCGGACTTCAAGAGCGACGTCATGTTCGCGTCGTATTTCTCCTGCATGGATATGATCGAGGCGCTGGCCGGCGTTGTCGGAGACAAGTCAACCTACATGGACTTCGGCTACTTTGGCGTCCTTGGCGCCGATTTCAACGAGGACGGCATCGCGACAGGCAATTACACGCCCAAGCCGTCCTACTACACCCTCCAAACCATCGCCTCGATCTTTAGGGAGGAATTTACCTTGGCCAAGCTCCCGATCGATTCCTTTACCACGAATTCGCCAAGACTTCTCCGTGGCGACGATCCTTTCCATGGCGACATCCAATCCGTCGGCTTCAGAAAGCCAAATGGCTCGGCTGCATTCGCCTATTGGAAAGCGTCGGAGTTGCTGACCACGACCTATGAATCGACGATTTCGCTGGAATTGTCCGCTCTCCCGGATAAGATCACGCTCGTCAGCCTCCTGGACGGGACGATCTATCGCTTGCCGGATTCCCAAGTCGAAGATGCGGGCAACGGCTACAAAAAGCTGATCAATCTTCCGCTTCGCGACTATCCGCTGCTCCTTGCCTTCGGCGACTTTTGCTAACAACCATGTAAAACCATGGGCATTTTTGATTTTCCTGTAGCACGGATTGATTTTCATGGTTGATTGGGCTATGTTTGCTTTTTGGCTTTTGCTTTTAGTATCAACTTAAACAAGCGAGAAGGTATCGAATGAAGAAACTATTATTTTTGTTGATGTCGTTGTCGTTGGCCATGATCGGCCAGGTTTACAAGATCGGTGATTGGACGATCACGACTGGAGGTCCGTTAACCGTTGCCTACAAGGGCAAGACGGTGCTGTCCAGAATTACCTACGGGAGCTGGACGCCGGGTTACAAGTCGATGCGTTTTTCGGATGGCGGCATGACGGGAAAACAGGATGGCAACACGGTGACGTTGACGAAGCAAAGCGATGTTGCCAATGTTGTGATGTCGTTCCTGGTGGAAAAGAAGTCCGTCACCATTTCCTTGGACGTTGATATCAAGCCTTCCGGTCCTTTCGAGTACGGGTTTTACATTCCCATCGAGGCTTTCCGCAACGCTGATGGAGTTCTTTTCACACGTTTGGACAGGGCTTTTTTCAACATTGAAAAGGATCTGCAGTTCAATCCCTATGGAGGCAGGAGCTTTACGATCGAACAGCCAGAGATTCGGCACAGGCTTGAGAATTTGAGCATGCCCAATTTCACGATGCAGGATAGGCGAATGGGCGAGCCGCGAGGTGACGAAATCCGCTATATCACGCATACCAACATCACCGAGCAGCGCAAGCTGAGCTACAAGCACCGCTGGACCGTCGAGGACGACTTTGACGAAGAGACACTTCGCCAACGCGGCATCATTTATAAGACGCCGTTGATTCGCCATACGGTGGCCAATGTGCCGAATGCTGGTTTCGAAAGCGGGCTTGAGCATTGGGATCCTAAGGACAACCAGTTTCTCGACTCGAACGTCGCAAAGTCCGGCAAGAATTCCGTTCGCCTTGAAGTTAAGGATCCGATGACGGAGAACGTTTACGTCACGCGGATGGTTCCGATTGCGGGGGGCGCCCTCTACCAGGCCGAATGCTTTGTGAAGACCGAAAACGTGGAGGCGACGCCGGGTAGAATGTCATCCGTCGGAGCGGGGTTGATCATAGAATGGGCGGACAAGAATCGGAAGTGGATGGCTCCTGGCGAATATGCGTGCGATTTGTTCGGCACGAAAGACTGGACGAAGGCGATCTGCAAATCGTTGCGCGCTCCCGATGACGCCGGGTATGCCTGCATTTACATGGCACTCAGAGGATCGGGAAAAGTCTGGTTTGACGACTTCAAGCTGACGCTGATCGAACAGTCGGTCGATAAGATGTCCCCCGCCAACAATGTCACGCTTGACAACAATTGCCCATACTTCACGTGGTTGCGTGTCCGTGGCGCGGCGACCTATACCGTTCATTTGTCCCAGGATGAAAAGTTCCCAAGGGACAAGACCTATAAGTATGAGACGGGTTCGGAAACCTACTTCCAGCTGGAGGAACCCCTGCAGCGTGGAACCTGGTATTGGAAAGTGACGGCGCCAGGTTCAAGCGACCCGGCACCATGGAGCTTCAAGCAGACAAAAAAGGCAGATGTGGACTGCTTGCCGCCGACAGTGACCACCAAGGGAAGACGAGTGACCGACAGCAACCAGACGTTCACCGTCGATGTTCGCGAACTGGGTTCGCGGCGCGAACCGATGGTTACGCTGGTCAACCCGGCAACGAAACACCTGTACGAAGGCGTCTGCACCGCCAAGGACGGCGAGAACTACCAGTTCACCTTCAAGGCGGAGAAGGGCTGGCCGAAGGGATTAACAACGATGAGAATCCGCGCTCGCGACGTGAGCGGCAACGAAAGCGAAAAGGACTTCTGGCTGGTCAATGTGCCACGCCCGGAAAATTGGGTTGTCATTGACAAGGACGGATGGTATGTGGAAGCCGGCAAGCGGATCTTCCCGATTGGAATCTACGAAGTGCTCAAGGAGGATATGCTTGAAGTCAGGCGTGCAGGCTTTGACGCAGTTCATACGTATCGCTGGGAAGATAGCCAGGACGATGTCGCCTGCCGCCAGTACTTGGACGACTGCTGGGCTGCCGAAGGTTTGCGCGCATTCATCGGGTTTGATCGTGGCAATAACAGTGGCATGGGGATTGTCCAGGGGAATTTCGAGCATGTTGCGAAGCGTGTCGGTACCTTGTGCGACCATCCGGGATTGTTCTGCTGGTATCTGTTTGATGAGCCTGAGATTCCCGGCCAATACGTTTCTCCTGAGTTGCTGACCGAGTTTGCGGACTTGATTCGCGAGCTTGACCCGTACCATCCCGTCGTCATGACGACCTGGAACAAGTCGATGATCAACTACCGTCGCACTTGGGACACCCACTGGACGCAGGCATACAGCGCGTCGCCCAAGAAGGTCTGGGAACAGATTGAGCAGCACAAGCGGTACTTGAACTACGAATCCCCGATCACCTTGCTGGTGAATTGCAACGATGGCAAGCAGGGACGGCTGCTCAGGACAGGCGTCAAGCCCGATCCCACGAAATTCGAGCGGGACTATGCGATCCTGCGTTCGACGGCGTTCATGTCGATCACCGAGGAAACCAATGGTCTCTGGTGGTGGTGGTTTGCCCGTGGCACCAACCAATACTACACGGCGGCCCAGGTTCCGGAGGCATGGGTGAACGTCGTCAAGGTTGTCAAGGAAATCGGTTCCTTGCGTCCGATCATCAATGCCGACGCGCCCGTTAAGACGGGAACTGTCGTGGTTGGCAATGATCAGGTTGAATGGTGGGTCAAGAAAGTTGGCGGGAAGACGACGTTGATCGCCATCAGTACGGCCGAGGAACCGATAAAGGTCGAACTGGATCTTCCTGGATTCGGCAAGGATACCTATGAGTTCTCACGCTACGAAGTCAAGGTCCTGACTAAATAAGGACGGATTGATCCTGCTCGACTGAGCAGATGACGCAAGACAGGATCGGTGGAATCGCACATGTGCGAACTGCCGATCCTGTTTTCTGTTTGGAATCTGCGATGTGCTACTTGGTTTGGAGAATCGCTCTGATGTCGCCATTGCGGAGCAGGTCGATATAGGCTCCGTTGACCGGAGCAAATGGCTTGTTGCCGATCAGTTCGATGTGTTTGGCATTGGCGTCCAAGCCCTTGAGGATTTCTCCATTGATCGTATGTCCGCTGGCGTTGAGCAGGGTCCAGATCGTCTTGCCCTTGGCGGTGAACTTATTGGCATAGATTCCCGGTATTCCTGTTGGGACGAGTGGTTCGGCGAACCCGAGTGCAAAGGCATCGTTGTGCTCCAGGAGGATGTTGCGGATTTCATCGGGATAGACTCCCGAATTATAGATTCCGACCGCGTTCCAGAAGCAGAGTTTCCAGTTGATCCTGTTTTGTTCTGATGCCCTATCGTCGATTTCAAAGATTTTGCATGATGGCATATAGAATCTGAGCAGGTTGACGGGTGCAGGGCGGAGCGGACCCTGTCGATTCTTGAGGTCATAGCAGAGCGCCGCTTCAAGTGTTGCTGCGAGCTTGTCGAATCCTGGGAATTCCGCCAGCAGGAGTTTCCCTGGTGCAATTGTGTCGATTCGTTCATGGACTTTCTTTGCGATGTGTGCCGTTGCCTGCATCCATTCCGTGTGTCCCTGTTCGGCGAACAGGTGGTTATGCCTTGGGTTGTGGCAGAAGAATCCGCGGGCGCCGAATTCGTCAAGGCGTACGCCGTCGGCATCTGTTTCGCGAATGATTCTGTGGATATTTTCGGCGATATGTTCGGCCATGGTTTCGTTGTCAATGCAGAGTTGATAGTGCGTGCTGTAGTTTGTGATGATTCCCGGTGGTGATGCAGGGATTGTGTTTCCGCTAGTTGCATGTTTGGGCGGGAGCTTGTACCTGTGGTTGATGACGGCGTAGTCGGGCACGAGTTTTTTGGAGGCTTTTGTCGAAGGATCGATGATGACGAAGTCTGTATAGAGGATGACTGCGTGTCCCTTGTTTTTTCCGAATTCGATGAAATCTCTGAACGCCTTGAGTCCTCCCCATTTTGGGTTGTATCCATCGAAGTCTCCTAGGCAGAACGTTCTGATTTGCTTGTTGGCGGTTTCATCGAACCATTCGTCAACCCATTTTTTACGGTTTGGATTGTCGTTTTCAAAGGGGACGTTCCAGGGTGCGGTTTCTCCGTGGTTCCACCAGCCATAGATTTCCCAAATGTCGCCTGGTCGGGTACGGTTTTCTTTTCCGAATATCTCGGTTCTGTAGCGTTTTTCCTTTTGGAGGAAGAGTTGGTTTTTCTCGACTCCGACTCCAGCTCGGAAGTTCCAGCCTTCTGTGAGTTTAGAGGGGAACGGCCGTGTTCCCCAAGCGTTTTTAGCCCAATTGAAGTATCGTTTCATCGCATTGTGCCATGAGCCGCCATGGGTGCCTAGGATCGCGTCCGGTGGCGAGAACGAGCCACCGGGGGTGCGTGTTCGTTGGACATAGTCGATTGCGACAGCGATGCCGTCATTGGGATCCAGCGAGTCACGCCATTGTGTTGCGGGTTCGGCTCGTCCTGGGTGCAGATAGTGCCTGGTTTTGACGAATTGAGGGTTCTGGCGGATCCCCTTTCTGAGGTTGAAGGTCTTGTAGATCGCCTTGGGGTCGTCAGAGCGTAGGTACAGGCCTCCACCTTGGGTGCATGAGAAGAGATCGACCATTTGCCACCAGGCGTCGTTGTCACCGTAAGCAGTCCTCAAGTGGCAGTTGACTGCGGCGACGATGCCGCCTCCGTATGGGAAGACGTATCCGTCATCTGCCGGATCTGTGGAGAGTTGTAGTCCTGCCAGGTGCGGAAAGGCGAGTGCGAAGGTTTCGGTTTTGGCGCCGAGGTTGATGACATCCAGCGCAAGGCGCAGTTCGTCGTCGTCCAGGGTTGCCCTGAAGACGCATTGGACTTGTCGTTTTGGATGCCTGATGACTGCCTCGAAGCCGTTGGCGATTGGTGTTGCCGAGCGCAGGACTCCGTTTTGCGGCTCGAAGATATCGCCGTCGTCGAATTTGAGCCTGAAGAGTTTCGATGCGTCTTTGTCTGCGATGACGTCCCGATCGATTTCGGCGCAATGGAGTTGCGTCAGTTTGAGTACAGGCTTGAGTTGGAATACGGCTTTGATTGCCTGGTTTTGCAGGGTTGCTTCGTCGGGTGTGAAGGCGACGATTGGGGTGGCATCCTGGCGACGCTTGCCCTTGGGTTGGGCGATGACGACGGGGTTGAAGGTGACATCCTTCGGGACTGGTTCGGAGACCTGTACGAATTCGGCGTTGACATTGTCCAGGGTTGCGCCCTTGGCGATGATGACCGAGGGTGCTTGCCCTGGTTGGAATTGGAAGGCGAGGGCGTTGTTGCTGGATGTTTCGGGTTTGACGTCAATCGGTTTGCCGGAGGAGTCGAGCACTTGGACTTCAAGTTTTTGTGGGTTTTGTGTTTCGAGGACTAGGGTGAGGGGGAATGCGTCGTTCCAGCGTCCATTGCGCAGCTCGATGCGGTTTTCGTCTTGTTCGCGACCACAGTAAGCCAGGATCCGTTCGGGATCGTGAAACGTGTTGCTGGCGGGAGTCCAGCGTGCCAGTCCTTGTTCCTTGAAGGTGGCAAGTCTGAGACGAATGAGGAATTCGCCGCAGTGCTCGTTGCCGTAGCGGCGATTCCAATCCTGCGTCCAGCTGTTTCCGCCGTCCCGGGAAACATGGCTGTGGGTGTTGGCGACGGTTCTGTCGACGCTTGGGTAGATATAGTCGTCAGGGTTGTCGGTCTTGAGTTTGGTGATTTGAACGGTGAGGGAATCGGCTTTGACCAAGTCTGTTGGGATTGGGATTTCGACCCAGGTATTGATCTTGTGGATTCCCTTGGCTCGAGCCGGAAACCTTGTGTCTGCTGTCGAGAAGGTAAGGACATGGTCGTTGACTGCGATTTCGAATTGTTCGTTGAGTCCGTTGGGCTGTGGGTTTGCCCGATTTTCGATGCTGTAGTCCAAGATGCCGATATGAACCATCAGCGAAGCGGAGCTGGCGGATTTTAAGAGTTCCTGCGGAATGCCGTCCAGGGGGATGAGCTTTTTGGCGACAACTGATTCGTTCCCGATCGGTAGCATGTCGAGTCCGTTGACGCCTCCCCAATTGCCCCGATCGTTGTAATACTCCAGGACTTCCGGACGCAGTTGGTCCAGCCTCCATTGTGCAAACAAGGTTATGGAAATAAGAGCGAGGATTGTAAAGAGTTGATTTTTCATAGCTTGTATCAGGATTGAGGTGAATATGGGATTGCAACCTGTCATTGCATAGAGAATCAATATGGAAAATGATATTTTGGTTATATTTTGATTTTGTGCTTAACTAGGTAGGATATTCTATGTGACTAAATGAAAAAGTCATCTCCTTTACCAAAGAATCAAGCCCGATTAATGATAGTTGATGATTCTTAATGAAAATGTACCCGATTTTGTTGATTTTTCCCGAAAAACCGCGAAATTTTTCGAGTGCAAATAAGGCTTTAGCCCACCCAACCGTGGGGGGACCCCCATCCCAAAGGTACGGTGCGCGAGAGAAAGCTGGAGGGAGTGGGCTGACGGTTCCATTGGGAAGCAAGTCGATGCAGATGCCGTTGACTGGGAAGATTCGTTAGGAACCACGAATGAACACGAAATATACACGAATGTTTTTTGAAAGACGAAGTGTTCCAGTTTTATGGGCTGCGCGGTTTTTGGCCGCTTGATTGGTGACAAACCTTTATTATTGCGAGACGCACTTCGAGATTCAAGCACAAATTCATTTCATTCGTGAACTTGAAATCCAGCTATTGGCAAGTAATTTTTTTAGTTGGCATTGCCTGATGAGCAATGCCATGGTCAAGTGACACCGAATGAAAAGTGAGGCGCAATGGATAGCATAAACAATCTAGAAAAGTTCCGGGCGAAAATGGCTAGGGGTGAAACCTGTTTCGGGATGGTCGTTTCCCTCTCCGATTCAGTTGTTTGCGAGATCGCAGGCGATGTTGGTTTTGACTTTGTCTGGATTGACTCCGAACACGGCCCCTTGGGGATTGAGACCATAAAGGACCACATCATGGCCTGCAGGGGAACCGATTGCGCACCCTTGGTGCGAGTGCCCTGGAACGAACACGGAATCATCAAGCCAATCCTGGA
This sequence comes from Verrucomicrobiota bacterium, assembly GCA_019136135.1. Lineage (GTDB taxonomy): Bacteria > Verrucomicrobiota > Lentisphaeria > Oligosphaerales > Oligosphaeraceae > UBA1407. Next base: position 50,744 of record JAGVUR010000084.1, on the reverse strand, counting down.
TCTGGCGCCAGCAGGCGTGATCATTCCAATGGTCTGCACCGCCGAGCAAGCACGATATGCGGTTGCGGCATGCAAGTATCCACCCGTTGGAAACCGGGGATGCGGCATCAGAAGAGGTAACAGATACGGGGCAATCCCATTCGCGGATTACCTGGAAAACTCATTCCACGACCCGATGGTCATCATACAAATCGAACATATCGAAGCCGTTCGAAACCTGGATGAAATCCTGGAAGTGCCGGGAATCGACAGTATTTGCGTCGGTCCCACCGACTTGTCAGGCTCGATGGGGAAGCTCAACCAGGTTGACGATCCGGAAGTCTCTGCAGTGATTGACGAGATTTGCGCCAAGACTCGGGCCAAGGGGATTACCTTGGGCACGGCGGCGGCACCGAACCAAAAGGCACGGGATCGAGGCATGCAATGGATTGCGATGTTCGGAGATTTTGGAGGCATCGCTGGAGGAGGGCGGGCTGCACTCAGGAAATCCCGGGAAACTTTCGGACAAATCTGAACAGGAGACGTACGGCATGACGGCACAATTCGTGGTGGCAATGATTGCGGACGAACGTGACTCACTCCCCAAGTGGGTCACTGAACGGCTTGATGCCGTCCCGGGACTCGAGGTCAGATACAAGCGGTGCACGACGGAAGATCAACTGCTGGAAATCGCTAAAGATGCCGATTTCATCTGGACAAGGGCCCAGAATCTCGTGCTGACGCCTGAAGTCCTGCCGAAACTCAGCAAGTGCAAGGCGATTTTCCGAAGCGGAAGCGGGATGGACGGCTATCCGATCGAGGAAGCGGCCCAACTGGGCATACACATGTGCAACTGCCCGGAATCCATCTCGGAATCCGTCGCTGAACACGCGGTCGCCTTGCTCCTCGACACCGCCAGGCAAGTGACCGCCTCGGATCGGTTCATGAGAGGCGAAACCACAAGCCGACCACGCTTCAATTGGCATGCCACGGGACGTACGCTCGGATTGGTCGGATTCGGCAGAATTGCCCGACGCGTGGTCGAACTCCTTGCGGGCTTCAAGCTCAAGGTCCTTTGCTACGATCCATTTGCATCTCCAGATGGTATGAAGGCGATGGGAGTCACCCCCGCAGAACTGGATTCCTTGTTAAGCCAAGCCGACTTTGTTTCCTTGCATTGCCCCCTGACAGACCAGACCCGACACCTGATCGGAAAACGGGAGCTTGCCCTGATGAAGCCGAATGCGATTCTCGTCAATACCACGCGTGGACCTGTCGTTGACGAGCCGGCTCTTCTTGAAGCCTTGCGCAACGGCACGATCGGCGGAGCCGCGCTGGACGTGACCGATCCAGAACCGCCAGTCAAGGGAGGCCCGATCTTCGATGTGCCGAACCTAGTTCTAACCCCGCATTCCGCCGCAATGTCAGCGGATTTCCAGAGGAACTTCTTTGAGGCATCGATCCAGGTCATCCTCGATGCCATGGCGGGCAAGCTGGAAAGCCACTCGATCAACAAGCACCTCATGCTGAATGGTGAATGAGGGTTTTGGTTTTTGGGTGTAAAAATCAAGTCCCAGAAGCTTAAGAGCCACAAAACCCGTCGTCAACGTCCCATAGTCCCAGTCCCATGTCCCAGTCCCATAATCTCAAAAACCGAACTCAGGGGGCATGTCACATGGTTTTTGAGTACGAAAGTGTGAAAAAATGAGTCTGGGAGAAGTCGGACGGTCGGACGGGTCGGACGGGTCGGACGGGTCGGACAGGTCGGACGGGCCGGACGGGTCGGACGGGTCGGTCGGGTCGGTCGGGTCGGTCGGGTCGGTCGGGTCGGACAGATCATTCATCATTCATAATTCAAAATGCATGTCACATGGTATTTGAGTACGAAAGTGTGAAAAAATGGGACAAGATGAATGCTGAATGATGACCTGTCCGCAGTAGCGAAAAGGCGAGGGATTTTTCGTGATGGGCTGCAGGTATCGGTTTGCATTTCAGCATGGACAGCCTATCTTTTGACGGTTTCGGTCAGCCCTGAAATGGGTCGCCATTGCACTATCACCTCAACAAGGACTCAAGCCTATGAATCCCAAGCCTTTTCTTTTGTCTCTCACCGGTCTTCTTCTGGCTGCTGGTTCCAATGCCCAGGATGCGGTCACCTTCAAGCCAGCCACTCCGCAGTTCCTGGAGTCGCTGGATAAAATGGCAGACCAACGGAGGGAAGCCATCCGAAACGCAAAGTCCCTGTATCCAACAACCGGCACCGTTTACCATGTCGCCAATGATGGTTCTGACGGCAATGACGGACGTTCGCCAGAAAAGCCAATCCAATCTCTGGCGGCAGTCAACAAGCTGCCGTTGAAGCCCGGGGACGCCGTGCTGTTCAAGCGCGGCGACCTTTGGCGCGGAGCCATTGCCGCCACGACAGCTGACGTCACCTATTCGGCTTGGGGAATAGGACCCAAGCCAATTATCTCGGGGTCGCCTGAAAGCGGAGCAGGTCGCAGCAAGTGGGCGCTGGTCCCAGGTACGACCAACATCTACGTCTTCCATCGAGAGCTGGTCGATTGCGGCGGAATCCTCTTCGATTTCGGCGCCACTGCGGGCATCAAGGTCGTCCCTGCCTACAGCGACGGATTCAAGGTCAGGGTCAAGGATCAGCCGGAACGGCCCTTCGATGTCAAGACCGACTTGACGCAGGATCTGATGTTCTTCTGCAAGGTCGACAAGTTGCTTAAAGACGGCAAGCCTGTCATCCACTCCAACGAAGCAGTCGGACCACTCTACTTGCGTTGCGACAAGGGGAATCCCGGGGCAGTCTTCGAGTATCTGGAATTCTTCTCTCGCGGCAACACGTTCAGTCCCAGGGCACCTCGGATGACGGTTGACAACATCCATTTCACGCATTGCGGCACGCATTCGATCGGAAGTGGGCATTTGACAGGTTTGACGGTACGCAACTGCGAGGTCAGCTGGGGTGGCGGTTGCCTTCAGTACTACAAGCCCAACGGCGACCCTGTGCGTTTCGGCAATGGAATCGAAATCTACTCAGGATGCAAGGATTTTACGGTGACAAGCAACTACATTTACCAAATCTACGATGCGGGCGCAACGCACCAGTACAAGGGGAGCGCCGGCTCGCCAATCGTCCACGAAAACGTGCTTTTCTCCGATAACCTTATCGAGTACTGCATCTATAGCATCGAGTACTTCCTGGATCAGACCAACAGCGAACAGCAGGTCATGCGCAATGTCAAGTACGTCAACAACATCCTGCGCTTCAGCGGCTACGGTTGGGGAAGTTTTCCAGGACGCGCAGCCCACATCAAAGGTTGGGACCATCGCAATATCAGCGATGGTTTCGTCATGGAAGGCAATATCTTTGACAGAAGCCGGACCATGCTCGTCCATTGCGGCGTCCGTGAAGAGCAACACTTGCCGAAAATGTCGCGAAATACCTATGTCCAACTCACCAATAGGGGATATCTGGCGCGCTTTAGCCCAAACCCGACAAAGCCCGTAACCATCAAGCCAGACAGGACACAAGAAGAGGACGATATCATCAGGCAACTCGTCTCTGATGAAGGCGTCATCTACACGACCGACCAGGAACCGGAATGCCCGGGATATTGGCCCTCGGGAATGTAAGGAGCCGTTAAAAAATTAAGTTGCCATTTCCGGTTTCTTTTGGCCGCCTTTCTCCTGTTCTGTCAGTCGCGTGTAAATGCCGGATAATCGAACAAACTATAATCCGGAAAAAACAAGTCGGGCGGCAATTCCTGCATGTTGGAACTGCCGCCCGATTGCTTAGGCTTTTGTTATGATTTTATCGTCTGCCTCCGCGAGGAGGCCCATGATGATGGTGGTGATGGTGGTAGCGCGGCGATCTCCAGCCGTGGTATCCGACTCCGTACCACCAGGTGACAGGACGAACCGGAACGACGACTGGTGCGGGGGCAACGACGACCGGTGCAGGCTGAGTCACAACCACAGGAGCGGGCTGCTGAACGACAACCGGAGCGGGCTGCTGGACAACAACCGGAGCGGGCTGCTGAACGATAACTGGTGCTGGCTGAGTCACTATGGGGGCGGGAGTCACCACCGTTGTGGTGGCGGGCTGCTGGACGACCACTGTCGTCGTGTCAGGGGTCAAAGCATCAGCGACATTGGCGACGGTGTTCAAGACATCGAGAACCGTGTACAATCCGCTGTGCCCGCGTTGCCTGTAATAGTGGGGGCGGTGAGCCTGGGCGGCCAAGCCCGTGAACAATACACCGACGATGACGAGACCTAGAATCTTTTTGCCTGTGTTTTTCATTGTAACCTCCATAATGTTTAATTGATTTGCTTGCCTGTATTTTTATCTAACGCCTCTTCTCGCGTCCTTCACTTAACTAATAGGGATGTGATTTGGGTTTTTCCAGAAAAACAAGAAGTTCTTGGAAAAAAGTTTTCACAACCATAAACTAACTATAAACTAATGTAAAAAGTGAAAACTTCAAGGATTACTGGAGTTTCCAGGCGACTTGCCGTTGGGGCGATGGGGGTTGTGGCCAGGGGTTGTTCCAGAGGTAGATGATCGTTCCCGCGATGATGTCCGAGGCGACTTCCTTTTCGACGCTGAATCCTCCGAGATTGAAGAGGAATCCCCATCCATCTGCCCGGATTGGCGCCACGTAGTTATCCTTGCCGCCCTTGACAAGCGCGAGAGTTTCGGGCGGGGTCAGGAAAGGCCGTTGCGCATTTGCGGTTGCGTACTTGAGTCTTTCGGCGCGCTGCTTTGAGAACCATCGCTTGCCTTCTGCTGTCAGCGTCAATGGTCTTTCCGGCTGGTCGACAGGTCCGCCTGGGCATGTGATGCCGAAGATTGAGGCTCCCGAACCCCCCAGGTGTGTGAAAATGGTTGAACCATCGGGTCTGACGGCGAGGTAATAGTAGAATGGATGTCCACCTGTGCCCCACCAGATGCCACCTGTGTTGACGTAGTTTTTGATCATCTGGATGAAGTCCAGCGGCTTGATTTCAGGGAGACCTAAGACGGTTTCGCCTGCTGGGCTAACGATTGCAAAGGGGCGTTCCGGCGATGGCGGGAGGCTGAGGAGGCGTACCAGCTCGCCAAGGTCGGAAATCCTGGCCACATCGACGCCTTCTTCACCCAGGAAGCGCTTCAGGTGCTTTTCCCAAAGGTCGATTTCGGCGGGGAGATGGGGATGCTTCAAGTCCTTTGGCGAGACGATTGCTACAACTGGCTTGGTTGCCTTGATGGTCTTTGGCGCCTTGGTCGCGTAATCGGCCGGCATTTCCTCGTAGTCGTCCTGGTATTTTGGGAGTGTGATTTCCAAGAGGTTTCCTTTGAATGCGGCTTTGACTGTGTACTTGGAATCCAAGAGGTTGACTTGCGCTGATTTCCAGCTGTCGGGGACTAGGATTTGCAGTGTTGTCGCGCTGGGTGCGAGCACGACTCCATCGATGTTTTTGTTTTTCAATTGGACTACGATTGAAACTGGCGTTCCTTCCTTGTCGAAAATCCGTGCCGCTCTTGCGTTAGGAGCCGAGGCATAGAATCCGAAAGGCGGCAGCGTGATTGTATCTAGCCAGTCTCGTTCTTCCTTGGTGAAAGCCGTATTTGCGAGCAGGTTTTTGAGCGGGACGTTTGTTTCGCCTGTATTTGCGACGATGGTCACATTGCCTTGGAATTGCGTATAGATGAGTTCATGGGGTTTCGGGTGCTCGGAACCTGTTTGCGGATAGGTGAAATCCAGGAGTTTCTTTCCTGCGTATTGTGCGCAGATGGTTTTCTGGAGTGCGTCAAGCCAATTGAGCCAATGGACTTGCGGCGGGTTTTGGTGTGAGTTCTGATGCCAGCGATAGGACATTGCGTAACCAAAGGCCAGTGCTGCTGCGAGTTGGTCAGGGGTGCTGATGAAATGCCCCAGGTCGTGGGTGGTGAAGATGCACTGGTCGTGTCCAAGGTAGGAGAGGATCGGGAAGAATTCCCATTCTCCTTGTGGGAATCTGTACTTGGCGTGCCGAGTTTCGTGTTGTGCCTTTGCCGGGATCATGCCCCATGCAGCCCCGCAGATCATCGTTTCGAAGTTGAGCACTCTGTCATATCCGTCTTCCGTTGCGATCGGCACGTTCTGTGCGTCTTCCATTGAGAGGGAGAGCATGCCGTCGTTGCCGCAGGCGAAGTTGGGTTCCAGCGGATTGAAGTTCCAGAGCCAGCTTCTTGAGCCGACTTGATCCTGGAGGACGATGTCATTGGGGTACTTTTCAGACATGTCTTTTCTGACATTTCGATGCGCGTTTTGTACGGCTGGGTGGTAGAAGCAGATCGAGTACCCTTCGTTGGTTCCGTACCGTTCTTTCCTGGGGCTTCCGTTGCGATTCTTTGCGAGCGGGGCTTCGCCGGCTTGTTCGAAGGTTGGTCCCTTGGGATCTGTGCACCACCAGGACGTATTGGTGTATGGCATCGCCAGATGTCCGGAATTCTGGCAAGCCTTGATGAATGCGGCGAGATCATCGTCTGAACCGAAGCGGGGATTGACGGGGAGGTGATCCGGGTACTGCTTGTCAAACCCGCCTTTCAGGTATTCGGTGTAGTGGACGATGGATCCCTTGGGCAGGTGCTTCAGCGCTTCGATTTGCATTTCTGCGGTTGAGATGCCGGTTCTCACCAGAACTGCGCCCTTGAGCTTGTCCAGGATGCCTGGCTTGGTCACCTTGTCTTCCAGGGAACCCTTGATTTCCTGGACGCGTGCGACTTCCTCCAGGGCGGCTTTGGGCGTGCTTAGGTTGCCTTGCCATCTGAGTGGCGGCGAGTTCCAGGCGCTTCCCGGATTGATTGCTGTCATCCAGCCGTGGGTGAAGTTGGCGGCGTGCCCCAGGCCTGCGATGTCGAGGGAAGTAGGATTGACGATGCGTTCCATGTCCCATGGCTTGCGCATCAGGGGCTGGACGCCGAATATGGCAAGACCCGATGGACCGTAGGCGAAGTGGACGAAATCCGCCACGGCGCTGGGATATGATGCGGAGAAGCTCTCGTAGGGTTGAGGTATTAGGACGTAAAAGAACGGGAAGCCTCCTGTTTCCCACCAGATGCCGCCGCGTTGGACGAAAGCCTTGAGCAGCTTCAGGTCGTCAAGGAGCTTGCTCGGATCGCCGCCAGGATAGATTTCCCCGTATGGGTTGAGGATAAGTCCCACATTTGGGTCTTGCAGTGCGCTTCTGATTGCTTCGGGGGATTCGAGTTTCACGAATTCCGCTTCTGCCTCGCGGATGAACGAAGCAGTGGGGAAGTAGTTTTCCCAGTCTGCGACTGGCGTAGGGGTCCAACCGCCATGCAGGGGGCCGTTCTTGAGGGATGCAAGCGCGATGCGTTTCTTGGTAATCAGTTCGGGTTCGCGCTGCAGGATGGCGTTCATCGTCGCATTGAAGAGGTATCTCATGACATGGCGGCCGTTGTCGTTGTAGGTATCGTTTCCGTTTCCGGTGAATCTGAAGAGCCAGCCCTTGCCTCCGAAGCGTGTGCCTGCAAGCATTGAACCGCTGTCGTTTTCCACAAGCGAGAGTTCTGCTTGTCCTTCAGCAGGAGGCCTGTTGACGCGATAGGAAATCCGTTCAACGTCATTGATCAAGCCTTCGGTATACCATTTCTTGCCTTCTTCTGTCACTCTTAGCGGTAGGATCGGGGTATGGTCCTCGAGAGATCGCAATGGTGCTCCGAAGAGGCTGATGTATCCTTTGTCACCGCTCATCACCTGATTCCACTTTGTATTTCCGTCAGCATGTTTTCCGAAGAACTCAGGCAGGAATGCGAGTCCCATGCTTTCGCTTCCCCGATGTGGGAAGACGACCTTGTCCATGCCTTCGATGGGGAATTCGGTAGCGTGGGGGAGATAAACGTGATTGATTTGGACTTGTGTTTTTAGTATGTTGACCTTGAAGTCCAGCGCGCCACCTGCCTTTGATGCGATGATGTCCAGGTCCAGGTCGTTTGAGCGTCCTTGGATGACGATCGCATTGGGTTCTTGCTTGACGGTGATCGTTCCATTCCATGGCTCCTTGGTGAACGTCGTTGCGTTGACTGGTGGATGGTCGATGAAGTTGACCTGCCAGAGTTGCGTGATGCGAATTACGTTGTTGCCCAGTTGCAGGGTAGCCGTTGCCTCCGAATCTAGTTTGAAGGTTAGGTTTGCCACTTGGAGCGAGGCTGGTTGGGCGGAGGCGAGGATGGGAAGCATCAAGAGCGGTAGCAGGTGTTTCATTGTCGATTCCTCGTTGATGTTCAGGGTTTGAAGTTGGGAAGGAATGCGCCGTTGGCATGGAGGTTTTTCTGGAGTGCCTTGACGTCGATCTGATTTGGCTTTTGCTTGTTTTTGACTGAGATTGCGGCTGCTGTCCCAGCGGCCATTCCCGTGATCCAGCAACCGGGTATGACTCTGAGTGATGCCATCATGTTGCGATCTGTGCTGACGCATCGTCCTGCGACGAGGAGGTTGTCGGTGTTCTTTGGGCAAAGTATTCTGTAGGGGATTCCGTAGGATTCGCCTTTTCCGTATGCTTTTCCCCTGAAGTGCTTTTTATGTTCTTCGAGGGCTAGTCGTCCCGGCGTCGACGGATGGACATCGATGCTGAAGTTGTATCGTCCGATTTCGTCTTCGAAGGTGGCTCGGTTGTCGTAGTCCTGAGCTGTGAGGACGTAGTCTGCGATGATTCTCCTGCTTTCCCGGATTCCGAGGATCGATCCTGAGGTCGCCAGGGATGCATTTTGGAACCCCTTGATGAATTGGCGGTACATCGTCTCGTATTCGCGGAGGAGCTTTCTGTTGTCGATCAGTCCTTTTGTGACCGACAGTTCGTCCAGCGGATTGATTCCGAACACATGCGAGAGGTTTCCTGTGACAAGCTGGTCGTTGGTTCTTGTCATTCCCGTGTGGTGGTAATCGTCCATGCTGATGACACCTTGCTCGTATGCCTGCTTGAGGATGGCGAGCATGTTGTCGTCATTGTGCGAAAATGCCTTGCCTTCGCGGTATTGGTTCCAATCGACTCCTGCCCAGAGCGAGCAGAGGGTTGCGGGCATCGTGTTCCCGTTGTCGTCCCCGATTTCGAATGGCGCTCCCGCCAATGCCGCCAGGTCTCCATCACCGGAGCAGTCAATGAAGATTTTCGCTTGTATGGCGAAGAGTCCGGACTTTGCGTGGAAGATTGCGGCATTGATGCGTTGCCCGTCCAGGTCGACATCCATCAGCGTGGTGTTGTATGAGATGGCGACGCCTGCCTCAGCCATCATGTCCTCATAGAGGTACTTGAGTTTTTCCGCATGGATGGCGCCCCCGCGCATGGCGCCCGATTCCTGGGCGCGCAGGTACATTTCGTGTCCGATGCCGCCTGCCAGGAAGTTGAACCCGTCAGATACCGGCATCAGGACGGGTACCAGGGCGGCGGTGCTCATGCCGCCAGGCATGGAAAGGGCGTCGATGACCAGGGCGGAAGCCCCGTTCCTGGCGGCGGAAACGGCGGCGGCAAAGCCGGCAGGTCCGCAGCCGACGACGCAGACGTCCACATTGTGCTTGACACCGATCTGTCGAGTATAGTTGATCATAGGATTCGTTTCTCCTTGAACCAGAGGATCATGGCGCGTCCCCAGTCCTTGACTGATTTGGCTGAACGCAAGCCGTATCCGTGTCCTCCGTCCTGATAGTGCCTGAAGCAGAAGTCGAATCCACCTTCCGCCAAGGCGTTGACGAAGATTCTTGTTCCCTTTACGAAAGTCGGGTCATCGGCATTATGGATTGCCAGGATTGGCGGTAGGTTGACCAACGGCAGGAGTTCTGGCGCGACCTGTTCGTCTTTGTTGAGGTAGGCCGGGTAGACCGGGACTGCGAAATCTGGTTTTGGCGAGCGTGAATCGGCTTCGTCAATGGGATTGTAGGACTGTTCGTCATATTTGCATGTCGCCCTGACTGTCAAGTGTCCGCCCGCCGAGAAGCCCATGATTCCGATTTTTGCGGGATCGATGCCCCATTTGTCGGCATTGAGTCTTGCTAGTCTGATTGCCCGTTGTGCGTCCTGGAAAGCTCCTTCTCGGTTGTTGGGGCATCTGTACTTGAGGATAATCGCGGTCATTCCATTTTGCGCGATGAATTCTGCGATTTCCGTTCCTTCCAGGTTCCAGGCGAGGATCGAGTATCCGCCACCGGGGCAGACGATCATCGCCGGCGCGGGATTCTTGGTCGGATTTTGGGCAGGATAGACATAGAGCGCCGGCTTGCTGACATTGGTGAGGCGATCGACATTTCCTCGATGGTCATCGGTATCCTGTTCTGGTGCTTGCGCTCCGTGTCCCGGCATGAATCCTTCAGGCCAGAGGTCGATTGAGTAGGCTGCCTTTGAGAAGTCTGACATTGTTTCTTACTCCTGGGGTTGTAGCTTGGCTTGTGGACGTGATGGTATTTGTGCGATGATTATGGCGGCGAACATCAGGGCGCACCCTGATAATTCCCGCAAAGTGAGTTTTTGGTTGAGAATAAGCCAGCCTCCAATGGCCGCGAAGGTGGATTCCAGGCTCATGATCAACGATGCTATGGCAGGATTGAAGTCCTTTTGGGCGATGATTTGCAGGGTATAGGCGACGCCTGAAGACAGGATGCCCGCGTAGAGGATCGAATGCTTGGCGGCGAGGACGCTTGACCAGGAGGGAAGCCCCTCGACGGCGAGCATCGGGATGGAGCACAAGATTCCCGCAACGAAGAACTGGATGCAGGAGAGACGGACGCTCTCGCATTTGGGCGAGAAGTAGTCGATGACCAGGATGTGGAGGCTGAACAGGAAGGCGCAAGCCAGGACGTACAGGTCGCCTTTTTGGGTCGTCATTTTTTCGGTGATGCAAAGCAAGTAGAGCCCGACGATCGCAAGGGCTACGCCAATCCAAATGAACATGCTGCATTTCTTGCCAATGAACAAGCCTAGCAGGGGAACGATCAGGATGTAGGTTGCGGTGATGAATCCCGCCTTGCCAACCGTCGTGTACTTGATTCCGATCTGCTGGGCGCAGGACGCGACGCTAAAGACAACGCCACAACAGATTCCACCCAACCATAGCACCTTCCGAGATAGCTTGCGCTCCGCTTCCAACTGGTAGCTCGGCTTGAGCCTGTCCAGGAAATGGTAGCAGGGAATCAGAAACAACGCGCCGATCAACGAACGGAGGCAGTTGAACGCGAATGGGCCAACATGCTCCATCCCTTTGCTTTGGGCACAAAAGGCAAATCCCCAGATGATCGCGGTCAATAACAGCAGTATGACGTTCTTCATAAAGTACGGAAATCAATGGATGGATTGGAGCATGATTAAGGAGCCGTTCAAAAATAAAGTTTACACTTCCGGTTTCTTTTGGCCGCCTTTCCCCCGTCCTGTCAGTCGCGTATGCGCATACGCTCCTTTCAGGACGGGGGAAAAACAGCTCAAAACAATTCCGGAACTGTTGCCTTAATTTTTGAACAACTCCTAAGGAAAATAAAAATATATACGCGAAGGCAAAATAAGTCCAACAAGCAAAATTATGAATGCTGAATTGTGAATGATGAATGAGGGGAAATGCTTTTGTTGGGTTTGGTATTCAGGGGGCATGTCACATGGGTTTTGAGTACGAAAGTGTGGAAAAATGATTCTGGGAGAAGTCGGACAGGTCGGACGGGTCGGACGGGTCGGACGGGTCATTCATCATTCATCATTCAAAATGCATGTCACATGGGTTTTGAGTACGAAAGTGTGAAAAAATGGAATCTTTTCGGTTTTGTTTTTTATGCATAATTTCCCTTTCATTTTCGAATTAAAGCAATATCATTTTAGTTTTCTGTTGAAAAAGAGTTTGCGGTTGCTTGCTTGAGTTGGGAAGACATAGTATTTTTAGAGATTGTTACTTTTCACGTATTCACATTCAAGCAGGAAAGGAATTCAGGACAATGGAACGGATCAAGATTGCGCAATTGGGCGTAACGCACGAGCATGCCAATGGGAAGATCGCGACGGTTCGGCGGATGCCCGACGTATTCGAAGTTGTTGGAGTCTATGATGATCGTCCGAATCCAGCACCGACTCATTTCAATGGGATGGGGCCCTTCGAAGGATGCACCTTCATCAGCGAGGAGGAATTGCTGAACTATCCAGGTCTGCAGGGCGTATTGGTCGAGACTCCGAACACGGATTTGGTTCCCCGTGCCTTGAAGTGCATGGAGGTTGGCTTGCCGATGCACATGGACAAGCCCGGTGGCGAAGACCTGGCCTTGTTCAAGAAACTTCTGGATGGCTGCGAGGCGAAACAACTCCCGTTCCAAATGGGGTACATGTTCCGAGGAAACCCCGCGATGCAGCACTGCAGGAAACTGGTCGAGGACGGCGTGCTCGGAGATATCTTTGAAATCGAAATGGACATGAACCACCACTATGGCGGCGATAGCTACCAGGACTATCTGGGAACCTTCAAGGGCGGAATCATGTTCAATCTCTGCTGCCATCTGATCGACTACATCGTCGCGTTCATGGGAGCGCCGGAACAAATCACCCCGTTCCTGCAAAATACGCCGGACGTGGCGCCGGAAATCAAAAACAATTGCCTCTCGATCCTACAATACAAGAATGCGACAGTCGTGCTTAGAGCCTGCTCGAAAGACGGAGGATATGGACGAAGGCTCAAGATCAACGGGACAAACGGAAGCATCGAATTGACGCCAATCGAACGGTTCGACAACCAGCCGCTCCATGTCAAGCTCTGGCTCGTCAATGAAAAACCAGGCTTCAAGAAAGGACAGCAGACGATCGAATTCCCTGGACGTACTGACAGATATCTTGAACAAATGCAGGAATTCGCACAGATGATCCGAGGCGAAATCGAAAATCCGTACTCGTATGCACACGATTACTTGACGCAAAAAGTCCTTCTGGCGGCGTCGGGATACGTGGCTTGGGATGACATAAAGGACAAATAGGAGGCAAATAGACCATGAGCAAACCACGTAGAATCTTGTTTTTCGGCGCGCATCCAGATGATTGCGACCTGAAGATCGGGGGAACCTCGATCCGTTTGGCGAAGGCAGGGCACCTGGTCAAATTCGTGTCTTGCTGCAATGGCGATAAGGGGCATCATTCGATGAGCAGCCGCGACTTGGCGGCACGTCGCTACCTGGAAGCGCAGGCGGCAAAGGAAATTGCGGGGATTTACGAGTACCAAGTGCTCGATACGCCGGATTGCGAACTCGAGGCGACGCTTGAGAATCGGCATCGCGTGATTCGGATCATCCGCGAATTCCAGCCTGATGTCGTGATTTCCCATCGTACCTGTGACTACCATGCGGATCATCGTGCGGCCGGTCAGTTGGTCCAGGACGCCGCATACCTAGTCAAGGTGCCCCTGTGCTGTCCGGATACACCGATTCCGGAAGTCAATCCCGTCTTCGCGGTGTGCTACGATTCCTTCGTCGATCCAAGGCCCATTCGAATCGATGCCGCGATTCCAATTGACGACGTGATGGAAACCAAGCTCAAAATGCTGGATTGCCACAAGTCGCAATTCTACGAATGGCTTCCCTGGGACAAGGGCGACAAGAATTTCGACGTGACGAAGATTGACAAGGTCGCGTGGCTTAATTCGATGTGGATCGAGCCACGCGATGCCAATATCGCCAAGCTTGCCGGCTTGAATTGCAAGTATGTCGAGGCATTCGAGCAGACACCGTACGGGCGTCAGGTGAGCAAGGAAGAGTTCAACGCATTGCTCAATCCGTAATCGTCATCCCCTCACTTTTGGAACGTGAAGGTGCCCATCTGGTTGAACTCAAGGAATCCGCTGACAAGAGGCGACCAGGACGACCACTCGTTGCTTGTGGAACGTTGGCGGCAGATATTGACGCTGATGGCGCTGCCTGGTTTCGGGGGTGTCACCGTCATTGCCGCCCATGGGATCTCAAACTCGACGAGCCAGGCATTGCCCTGTTTCGTGACGGCGAACTGCCAGGTCGGATTGAAGCCAAGGTCGTTTGAAGACTCAAGGTGAAGGGCGTCCCAGTACGAGCCGGAAGGATTGACGATCAGATGGCTGACGGGGACTTTCTTTTCTGGGGCTGCGAAGAACAGTTCCAACGAATCGCCCTTCCAGATGTTGGCGTCGTCGCGTTTCAGTTCAGGCGCGATGATTTTGTTCATCTCAGGTTCATTGCATGTGACTGCCAGGTAGAGCGCCTTGTCGTCGTAGCATGCTTTGACTGTGGTTTTCGCCTTGACTTCCGGCGTTTGGTTTATTACTCCGACTAGGTTGCCGAGCTCGATTGCGGCAGTCCATGCTTGGTCGTCGAATTTGCCGTCGATTTGAGGTTTTTGGATAGTTGCCGGTATTTTGGGGATTGTTGCTTTTGGCTTGACGAGTTTGGCTCCCAGTTCTTCGGTCTGTCGTTCCCTTCCTTTGTCGAGCGCGCTCTTCAAGTCTTTCGTGAAGGGGCGTGCTGCATCATGTGCTTCCCTTGCCTTGACGATTGCTTCTTCGCATCCTGGCTGGATGTTTTTATTCAGCCACCAGTTCATTCTTTCGCTGTAGCACCAGACGTATTCGTCCGTTGTTTTCATTGCCCAATAGATATTATGTTCGAACCACAGGGCCTGTTCTTCGGGCGTGAGGAACTTATTGAGCCTCCTGCTTTTCGAACCCAAGTCGAAGTAGTAGTCGATATAGAGCGCCTGTCCTGCCTGGACTTGGTTTTTGTACTTGTACCAATTGGCTGGGTCGATCAGGTATTCTGCCGATTGCTTGACTCTATGATAGACTTCGTAGTACTGGTTTTGATTTGTGTAGTAGTATGCGTTTTCGTTTCCGTCGATAATCGTCAAATTTGGTGTTGCCGCATCGAGCATTCCGTTTAGGAAGGCGGGGAGGAATGCATATCCGTTATTGGCGAGCAACTCTGCTCGTTTTGCTGGTTCCATCGGCTTGCAGAGGGTTGAGAAGTAGCTCAATTGGAAGAATGTCAGGACCTTGAGGCCTGGGAATTCGCTTTCCAGCGCCTTTGCGAACTCTGCGCCTCTCTTGCGTACGATCGCCTCGTATTCGAGGAATGTCTTGGTTTCCTTGTGCTTTGCCTTTGCATAGGACCAGGGGTTGAAGCCATAGGGCTCATGGTCGAAGCAGATTCCTACGCAGTTGGCCAGCTTGGCTGCTTTCGCCATGTTTTTTGTGTTTTGCAAGATTACTTCCCAGTGCGCGTCGTCGAACCAATCTTGTTCTGACGCCGCCCATCCGATGATGAAATTGTCCGTGAACTTGGATGTCTTGATGGCTTTGCAGGCTTCGAAGTCTCCCTTGAGCTTTTCTGGATCGGCTGGTTTGATGGAGAGGATGACTCCGATTGACCGGAGCTTGAAGATCAGTCCGTCAAAGGGGCGTTTTTCCATTTCTGCGATGTTCTGGGAGACATAGTCCGCGAATGGGACATCCCAGCCATACTCGATGACCTTCTTGCGGATGAAGCTCGGCGTCTTGTCCGTGGATTGGGCGAAGGTTGTCGTCAGGCAAAGAAGCAATGCCAAGCTTGTCAGAATTTTCCTGTTCATGCTTTCTCCTGTTGGTCTTGCGTGATTTGAGATTGATTATTCTATCTTGGAAACCATCCTGCTAATATGTAGGTTGAGAGGCAGAAAGGCAAACGCGGGCAACGCAAATTGGAACAAAAAAATCCCGTGGAGGAAATTGTCCTTCACGGGATTGGAATGCTTGGAGCGGGTGATGGGAATCGAACCCACATAGCCAGCTTGGAAGGCTGGAGCATTACCACTATGCTACACCCGCACGTGATTTTACGATTCAACTACTATAACGGATAATTCGCAATTGTCCAATATGTGAAAACGCTTTTTTCCGCTTTTTTCGGATTTTTACGTCGTCAATTGAGCTTGAGGCCCATTGGGAGGGTATCTCCCCGGAGTTGGTCTTTCCAGGATGCGCCGTCTTCGGCTGTTTCGGCTGCAAGGATTGGGGTTGTCCAATCTTCAGGAAGGTTATGCTGCACGAGGAAATCCGCAGCTTGTTGGCGTGTCGGTTCCGGGAGGTCGATCGTTCGGATGCCTGTGCATGTGGTCGCCGCGAGGATTGCCAGGAATGGGAGCTTCGATTGTTGCGAGGCAGCTTGGTTGGCGGCGTGCAGCAGTTTCCCGAAGATTGGCTGGAGCTTGTTCTGCGGGATGACATTGTCGATCGTGCCATGGATCGGGGTTCTGCTGGTCAGTCGCGCCAAGGCCCAGAACAGCTCGGGATCCAGCTTGGAGTCGGTGCTTAGGATCGAATCCACAATTTTAAGTTTCGTCTTGTGCGAGATTCGCTCCATGGACGCCAGGCATCTCCATTGCTCGTATGCCAATTGGTCGCCGCGCTTCAGGCGAATCTTGCCGTCCTTGGGAATTAGGCTTTTCACCAGCGGCGAGGCGATTTGGTCCTGTTGGCCTGCCGACAGTCCGCCGGCGAGGCGTCGCCAGAAGATGAACCAGTTTTGCAGGACACTGGTGTTTTTGGCGGCTAGGGGACCTGGTTTCCAGAGCTTCCAGGCATTGCGGATGCGAAGGTCGTCGCCGACGCACCCCGTACCGGGACGCAATGCGAATCCCGTCAAGTTGAGCCAGCGCGCCTCGTGCTCGGACGAGGTTTGCCTGAATTCCAGATGCTGGAGAAGAACGTCGGCAAGGCGCCTGAGCAATGGTGCCGACCATTGCGCCCTGGGAAGGTCGAGGATTTCCTCCAGTTTGGGCAGGATCGAAGCGAGCAGGGCGGGCTGGTCGGTGAACGCTTGGTTAACCAGGTCCATTGCGGCGGTCGCCTTAGCTTCGTCAACGATGACCTGTTCCTGCTGGAGCGCCGTGGCTTGGCTGGTGTTGGATCCCCTGAGGTCGAACGTCAACGGGAAGCGATGGCCCGTGTCGATGGTTTCGCACCAGACTTCCAGGGTTCCGATCTCGTTGAGCCTTGACGCAAGGTTGACCTTGAGTTCGGTCCTGTCGGTCTTGCGTCCGAATTTAAGCGATGTATGGAGCGGCTGGAGCGGCGTGATGGTATCCTGGGGGTGGTCCAGGAGGTCTCCCAGCTTGTCGTCGAGGCGTGTCGCCGATGCGTGCAGGGGGAAGGCGACGGGAATGTTGGCCTGCAGCGTAAAGGTCTCGTCAAGCTTGCAGATCGTGCCTTCCTCCGTGTCGCGTGGCATGACGCACAGGAGCTTGTCCTGTCCTGCCCTGTCGATCTGGAGAAAGTAGGCGTTGGCGATGCCGCCCTTGACCCTGACCGCCTCTCCAGCGCGGGCCAATCCGTAAAAGGCGGCTCCTCGGGAAACGGCAAGGGAAAAGTCCACCGACTGGAGTTCCGTGGGAGCCGGGGAATCAGGGAACCAGGATGCGATTACGTCCAGGATCCGCTTGCGCAGGATTTCGGGGAGGAGGGTTCCTCCGTTGAAGAGGACCTTTGTCGGTCGTGCCACGGGTTGAGGTTTGGCGAGTGTTTGCCCTGCGAAGGCAAGGAAGTGGCCGATATGCCTGGTGATGGCGGGATCCGCCGAGTAGGGGAGTCCCATTTCCTGAAGTGCGCGCTTGCGTTCGACGGGGCCCGTTGACAGCTGGAGCTTTGGGAAGAATCCCTCCAGGATGATGCCCTGGACCTGTTCCTTGGTGAATTCGTGTGTTTTGAGTTGTGCGAAGAGCGAGCTTCCTTCGCCGGTGATCGTGACGGTCGTCGAGTTTGGCGCGTCGTTGGCAAGGAGGACTTCCTTGGCTCGCCTGCATTCTTGGCAGAGTCGGGTCCATTGGCGTTGCGGGAGCTTTGTGTTCCAGGCCGCTTCGGCGTGCCTTGCCAGCGTCATGTCCATGTTGTCGCCGCCAAGCAGCAGATGTTCGCCGACGGCTTTTCGCCGCAATGTGTCGTCCGATTCGATTTCCACGATCGTCAAGTCGGTTGTTCCGCCGCCGACATCGACGACCAGAACCACATCGCCGGTTGAAACCTGGCTTTTCCAATTGGATTCGTTTTGTGCCAGCCATGCGTAGAATGCGGCGAGCGGTTCTTCGATCAGTGTCAGGCGTGTCAATCCGGCGTCCCGTGCCGCCTGGACTGTCAGCTCACGGGCTGTTTCGTCAAAGGAAGCTGGCACGGTGAGGATCGGGTTTTGATTTTCCAGCAGGCATGGTGTTCCTTCGATGTCCTTTTGCTTTCCGAATGTTGCATTCCATGCGTTTTTGATGTGCCTGAGGTAGTTTGCGGCTGCAGTTACGGGGGACAGCATTTGGTCTCCGAGTTCGCTTCCCCAAGGCAGGATTGGGCTTGTCCTGTTGACTCCTGCATGCGCGAGCCAGGATTTTGCTGAAGCGACCAGGCGGTCCGGGAGCCTGCTTCCCTGTTCCCTGGCGAAACGTCCCACTGCGAGTTTGGGGGCGGGCTCCCATGGGAGCGAGATTGCGCCCGCCGGCAGTTCGTGTTCGCCGGGCAGATAGCAAAAGGAGGGGAGGAGATTTTCGGATGCCGTTTCGCCTGATGCCACCAGTTGCAATATAGGCAAGTCTCGCAGGGTGCGGTCTTGCTGGGACAGGTCGATGTAGCATGCGGAGCAATTGGTGGTGCCCAGGTCGATGCCGACCAGGAACCTGGTATTCGAAGGTGTATTCATAGTATGGAGGATCGTTGATTGGAATGAAAAGCCGTTGAGACAATGTTGCATTGCATCAACGGCTTTGAAGTGAATGGAATGTCGGCTGCGCCGAATCGCGCTTACTTGTATTCGGGCATCATTCCGTCTTTCACGTGTGCTTCGAAGAGTTCATCGCACATTGACCTGATTTCATCGAGCGAGAGTTCGGACCTGGTGTGCGGGTCGAGCATTGCGGCCTGATAGACCAGCGTGCGCGACTTGGCCATTGCGGCTTCGATGGTCAGGTTATGGACATTGATGTGGGTCATGTTCAATGCGGCGCATTGCGGGGGGAGTTCCCCGACTGCGCATCCTTGCACGCCGTTCCTGTTGACCAGGCATGGGACTTCCACGCAGGCATCAGGAGGCAGGTTGGAGATAAGCCCGTTGTTGATCACATTGCCGCCGATTTCGATCGGCTTGTCCGTCAAGATCGACTCCATGATGTAGGATCCGTACTCGCGGGTCCTGGTATGGGTCAGCTTCTTGTTGTTGACGATGTCTTCCCTTTGGCGGAGCCATCCCGAGATTTGGTTTTGGCAGCGCCTGGGGTATTCATCCAGCGGGATATTGAATTCCTCGATCAATTCGGGGTATTGCCTCTTGATGAAGTAGGGATGGTATTCGGCGGTGTGCTCAGAGGACTCGGTATTGTAGTAGCCGAAGTGCTTCATCATCTCGAAGCGAACCATGTCGCCATGCTTCTCGGCATCCTTTTTCCGCGCCGCCCTGTTGATTCGTTCCGCCGCCTTGCGGACTTCAGGATAGATTGACTTTCCGCCCTTGGAGATTTCCAGCAACCAGGCCATGTGGTTGATGCCGGCGATCTTCCAGGTCACGGGATTGTACTTGTCCCAAAGATGCAAGGAACGGAGAAGATGCTCGACGCAAACCTGAACCGAATGGCAAAGGCCGACAGTCTTGATGCCGCACTTGCGAATCAAGAAGCCGGTCAGAACCGACATCGGGTTCGTGTAGTTCAAAAACCATGCATCCGGGCAAACCGCCTTCATGTCGTTGGCGAAGCCTTCCATCACCGGGATCGTGCGGAGGGCGCGGAAGATTCCACCGATGCCCAACGTGTCGCCAATCGTCTGGCGCAAGCCATACTTCTTCGGAATCTCGAAGTCGGCAACCGTCGAAGGCTCGTAGCCTCCAACCTGAATCGCATTGATTACGAAATCAGCGTCCTTCAACGCGGCGCGACGCTGCTTCACGTTCAGGTGAGTCGTAATCTTGGCCCGATTGCCGTTGATGTTATTGTTCAGGTTCTCGAGCATCATGTGTGATTCGTGAAGGCGCTCCGCATTGATGTCGTAGAGCGCGATCGTGCAGTCCTTCAGACAATCCGTCAACATTGAATCGCCAAGTATGTTTTTGGCGAAGACCGTGCTTCCTGCGCCCATGAAAGTGATTTTCGTCATGTGGGAATACTCCTTATTGAACTTGCGAACTGATTCAGGTTCAAGCGATGACCTGTCGATTGTAGCCAATCAAGAAACGAGAACCGCAATCAAAATCAAAAAACCTAATATAATACTGTTCATCGATTTGTAAACAAAAAACAGAGTTTTTTCTCCTAGGGAAAATACCGCTTGCGCCTTGTGGAAAAAATCCCGGTCAAAAAGCAAGAAAATCGCAGGTTTCGTGGTTAAATGCCATGTGAGATGCCTCCCAAAATATGCAACTGGAAAAAGGTGATTGAAGCGGAGGGGGCGGTGGTTTTTTGTGCGAAGAAGGGTGACATAAAGTGGCAACGTGTGACAAGTTGTCCCATCAAGGTGGTTGTGCCGTGGCTATCGATTTTGGCATGATTTATGCTTAACATGGTTATAATATGAAAAAACACGATCAGTCATTATTCGATTGGTCCAAACATTTTTGAACAAACCAGGAGGGTACACGAATGAACTATGACAAGTTTACGGAAAAGAGTCGCGAGGCCTTGCAATTTGCACAGCGCACGGCTGGCGAAAAGAATCATCAGGAATTGACCGGCTATCATCTTTTGAAGGGACTGCTAGCTGACGGGGACGGGGTAATCAACTCGATCATGACTCATCTCAAGGTTGATGTCCGTGCCTTGTCAAGCGAGATCGATCGTGAATTGCGATCGATTCCATCGGTAACCGGAAGTGGTTCCGGGCAGGTCTATCTTGGTCAGGAAGGGATTGGGATTTTGGAGGAGGCGGAATCGTTTTCCGGCCAATTGAAGGACGAGTACATCAGCGTCGAGCATTTGCTTCACGGTTTGTGCGAGCGTGGTCGAGGGGTGTCGAAATTGCTGTCCCGCCATGGTGTTACTGCATCGAGCCTATTGCCGGTCTTGAAGGAAGTCCGCGGGAACCAGCGGGTGACCAGCGCCAATCCGGAAGCGACGTTCGAGGCGCTGGCCAAGTACGGGAAGGACTTGACGGCGCTGGCCCAGCAGGACAAGCTCGATCCCGTAATCGGTCGTGACGACGAGATCAGGCGGGTCATCCAGATCCTGTCTCGAAGGACGAAGAACAATCCGGTTCTGATTGGCGAGCCGGGCGTAGGAAAGACGGCGATTGCCGAAGGCCTTGCCTTGCGGATTACCCAGGGCGACGTTCCCGAGGGCTTGAAGAACCGCCGGTTGATCGCCTTGGACTTGGGCGCCTTGATTGCCGGTGCGAAGTACCGCGGCGAATTCGAGGAGCGCCTGAAGGCGGTCTTGAAGGAAGTGACCAGCTCGGACGGTGAGATAATCCTGTTCATCGACGAGTTGCATACGGTCGTTGGCGCAGGGGCAAGCGAGGGATCGATGGATGCCGGGAACCTGCTGAAGCCGATGCTGGCACGAGGCGAGTTGCATTGCATCGGGGCGACCACCCTTGACGAATACAGGAAGTACATCGAGAAGGATGCCGCGCTGGAACGACGATTCCAGAAGGTGATGGTCGAACCGCCAAGCGTGGAGGATACGATTTCGATTTTGCGTGGCTTGCGCGAGCGCTACGAGATCCACCATGGGGTGAGCATTCGCGATGCGGCGCTTGTTGCGGCGGCTGTGCTTTCGGACAGGTACATCAGCGATCGATTCTTGCCGGATAAGGCGATTGACCTGATCGACGAGGCGGCAGCCGCCTTGCGTACCGAGATCGACAGCCGCCCCGTCGAGCTTGACGAGGCGATTCGGCGCCAGATGCAAATTGAAATCGAGCTTGTCGGCTTGAAGAAGGAAAACGACACTGCGTCGCGCGAGCGTTCCGAGAAGCTGGAAAGCGAATTGGCCGAGGTCAAGAAACGTGTCCAGGAGCTTGAGGTTCGTTGGCAGCAGGAAAAGGAAGCGATCAAGAAGGTCAGCGAAATCAGGGAAGCCTTGGAACTCGCCAAGGTAAACCTGGAAAAGGCGCGTCGAAACTACGACATGGGCAAGGCGGCCGAGTTGACCAACGGCATCATCCCAGGCTTGGAGGCGCAGCTTCAAGAGGCTGAAAAGACCCTCCAGGCATCCGGTGAGGAGCGCCTCCTGAAGGAGGAAGTCCTTGAGGAGGATGTCGCCGAAGTGATCAGCCGATGGACGAACATCCCGATCAGCAGATTGATGCAGGGCGAGCGTGAAAAGCTGCTTGGACTGGGTGACTTGCTCCACAAGCGAGTGATCGGGCAAGATCAGGCGGTTGACGCAGTCTCGGAAGCAATCGTGCGTGCCAGGGCAGGATTGAAGGATCCCAAGCGACCGATCGGATCGTTCATCTTCCTCGGTCCGACCGGTGTCGGAAAAACCGAATTGGCAAAGACATTGGCGCGGGAGTTGTTTGACGACGAGCGTGCGATGGTCCGCATTGACATGTCCGAATACATGGAGAAGTACTCCGTGTCCCGCTTGGTCGGTGCGCCTCCCGGGTACGTTGGGTACGACGAAGGCGGGCAGCTGACCGAGGCGGTGCGCAGGCGTCCCTATTGCGTGCTCCTGCTGGATGAAATCGAGAAGGCACACCCCGATGTGTTCAATATCTTGCTCCAGGTGCTGGACGACGGACGCCTGACCGATTCCCAGGGCAGAGTCGTCGATTTCAAGAACACCGTGGTGATCATGACCTCAAACGTCGGTGGAAAGTTGATTGCCGAGAGCGAAGATCTCGACGAAACTGAAATCAACGACAAGGTCATGGGTCAGTTGCGCGGCTTGTTCAGGCCCGAGTTCCTGAATCGCGTTGACGACATCGTCGTGTTCCATCGATTGGACAAGACCCACATGCTGGCCATCGTCAATATCCAGCTGGAAGAGTTTGCATCTCGTCTTGCCGACCAGCGGATCGGGTTCAAGGCAAGCGACGAGGCAAAGAACGCCCTGGTTGAAGAGGGCTACGATCCCGTCTATGGTGCCCGTCCGTTGAAGCGAACGATCACCAAAAGGCTTGAAAACCCGGTATCGCGACTTGTGGTTTCGGGCGAGCTTTCCGAAGGCAAGGACCTGCATCTGGGATACGATGGCACAAAACGCGAATTTACCTATGACATTCGCTAATTAGATTGGAATGACGTGCTCAAAGGGCATATTGCTTGTCCTTTGAGCACGATTTCGTTTTAGTGATTTTGCTCCTAAGGCGCTTCGAAGACGGTATTGCCTTCAATGAGGACCTTGAGGATTTTGGATTCAAGCGAGAACAGGTTGCCTTCGGTGATGACGAGGTCCGCGTCCTTGCCCGGTTCAATTGAGCCGACCCGTTCCTCGCATCCGATATGCCTTGCCGGATTGATGGTGACTGCCTTGAGCGCCTCGAAGGGATCCAGTCCCGACCTGATTGCCATTCCCGCCATCATCGCCAGGTGCTGCTGGGGAATGACGCCGTTATCCGTGATGATCGATACCTTGCATCCTGCGGCGACCAGATCGGTAGGCGTGGTGAAGGACTTGTTCCTGAGTTCGGGTTTCGAGATGGAGCTGAACGTCGGACCGATGGCGACGGGGAAGCCTTCTTTTGCCAGGATATCCGAGATCAGCGAGCCATCCGTGCAATGTTCAAGGGTGAGCTTGAGGTCGAATTCATGTGCGATTCTGATTGCCGTGAAGATATCATCTGCCCGGTGTGCGTGTGCCTTGAGCGGTATTTCCCTTGTGATGACTGGGATCAGCGCCTCGAGCTTGAAGTCAAAGGCGGGCAGCTTTTCCGGGTCATCGCCTGCAGCTTCCTTCTTGGCGAGATATTCCTTTGCCTTGAAAAGCATTTCACGGAGCTTGGCAGCTGTGGTCATTCTGCTGGAGACGGACTTGCTCGCGTAGCAACGCTTGGGATTTTCGCCAAAGGCGCACTTCATGGCCACCTTGCGTTTGATCACCATGTCTTCGATCCTGCGACCAAAGGTTTTGATTGCCACGAATGTTCCTCCAATCACATTTGCCGAGCCAGGTCCCGTGGCGACGCAGGTGACTCCCGCGTTTCTCGCCACAACAAGTTCTTCGCAGAATGGGTTGACACCATCGATCGCCTCGAGTTGCGGCACGATGGCGTCGTTGCGCTCGTTGTAGTCGCCGCTTTCCAGCGTTCCGCTGTTCTCCATTCCGATGTGGCTATGTGCCTCGACAAGACCAGGCCAGATCTGGAGGCCAGTGGCGTCGATGATCTTCGCGCTTTTGGGTGCCTTGAGGGATTTTCCGATTTTTGCGATCTTGCCGTTTGTGATGAGGATGTCTAGGACTTTTGGCTTGGGTGAGACGGCGTCGTGCACGGTTCCCTTTTTGATCAGAATGTGTTTGCTCATGGTGTTGTTTCCTCTTGGTTGCTTGTTTGGAAGGAGGTTCAAAAAATTGCATTTGGGTAAATGTGGCTTGTTCACTTGGGGTTTTCAAGTCATCAGTTCTTTAATTGTTGGCAATCTGCAAGTTGACAATTGCCCTTGAGCGGGATATTGTTTTATTTTCCGAGCGTAATTGACCCTGAAATGGAGTTTTCCAATGAAGTATTGCATACGCAAGCAAGGTACGATAGACTTGTTCATCGTCGAAGCGAATCCGGTCGTGTTCAATGGTCGTCTTCTTCGTTTCGAGTACATCCGCCACATGCGAGATGGTCGCCACTATCGTTTCAATCATACGGGAGATTCGTATTTTCGCTTTGTTGACGTTGAAAGCGGCGAGTTGAGCGCTCCTTTCGGCTTTGGCCTTCATATGGGCAATGCGTTTTCATGGGAAGGCCGAATGGTCGTCACGGCGGTCGAGCACTGGGGAATGCCCAGGTTTTACCAGTTGGAATCGACTGACCTTGTCAACTGGACGTCGCCCCGCGTGATTCTGGAGGGCGAAGGTTGGCAGGGCTACAACACATCGATATGCAGGGAAGGGGACGGCTTCCTGTTGACCTACGAACTCGGTGCGCCAAAAGACTTGGTTGGCGTGCCCTTTACCATGTTTTTCGCCCGTTCAAAGGATATGGGCGAGTGGGA
Source organism: Verrucomicrobiota bacterium (assembly GCA_019136135.1). Lineage (GTDB taxonomy): Bacteria > Verrucomicrobiota > Lentisphaeria > Oligosphaerales > Oligosphaeraceae > UBA1407. The sequence continues at coordinate 25,647 of JAGVUR010000084.1, read as the reverse complement.
GCCGGTGCCGGGAGCCGTGTTCGGAAAGGAGTTTTACACGGGCGGTCCCGCGATTCGACGCTTTGGGGACTGGACCTATTTCTTCTATTTGCATGGTACATATTCCGAGGGTTTCCGCCAGTCGGCGGCACGATCAAAAGACCTGGTCAATTGGACGCTGACCCCAAAGTTCCCGATTTTGGAAGCTGACGGTGACGACAGGGTCATCAAGGGCGACTTTACGGAGGACGAACGAACATACATCCTCGGCGCAAAGAACATCAACAACTCGGACATGGACTTCTGTGAGTGGAAGGATGGTCTCTATGTGACCTATTCCTGGGGAAACCAGGCCGGAGACGAATTCCTCGCCGAGGCAAGAATCGATAACTGCACCGAAAGGGAATTTTGCGAAAGCCTGTTCTAATAATCCCAAAAAAAGAAGTTGAAGCTGGACTTGATTCTCAATTGACTGATTATCAAGTAGTTAGAAAGTTTATTCATTTTACGATGCTGGTGAGTTGAAGTGCGTCAGTCTTCTGTAGCGCCTTTACAAGGCGCCCGGCATGGGGGGCATCCTGTCCCCGGGCTGAAGCCCGGGGTTAAGCATGGTGAGGCGCCTACGGCGCAAAGTCTTTGGCGAGGACCAGCCGTCCGCAATCCACACGGGCGAGACATGGGCTAGGGACGGACGATAGTTCGGACTTGCCGTAAGGATTTGCATAATGCATTGCGCTGCAAGCGCTTAACGATGCTTAACCCCAGGCTTTTAGCCTGGGGCGGGAAAACCACCGGAGACCGTGCCTTGTAAAGGCACTACAATCATAAGGTGTCAACTGCTTTTTTTAGGATAATCCAATCAAGGAGATGTGAAAGATGAAGAGAATCCTGTTGGTTTTGGCATTGCTGGGTTGCGTTGTTTGCCTTGCGCAAGTTGTCTATGAGGCGGAAGCCGTCGTGGTTGACCAGAAGAAGCTCCTTCGCGGTCCGCGTCCTGCCAATTACCGAGGCTGGGATTTCTGGGAGACGGACGTGAACCGTTCCTGGTCCGGCGGCGGAAATGTCGTCCGCGGAGCGGTCGTCACCAAGGATCTCGATCCGATGAGTCCGGAGGCTTTCCCAATCGAGTTCAGGATTCCCGCAAAAGACCCGGTAAACACGCTCCATGTCAAGGCGGCGAGGACAATCGGAGTCTCGCTGGACGGCGGTAAGACCTTCGACAGGGTCACCTGGTCGGCAAACTACAAGGATGTCAAGGCAAAAGACGGGTTCATCGATGTCGTCGTCTCCAATTGCTTTGCCCATGACGAAGACCCCTCGGAATGCGGAAATTCCTACATCGACTGCTTTACCGTCTCGCCTTCCGCCGATGAAAAGAAGATGGGCACAACCCCGAACCCAAAGGTCAACTTCCCCTTCAAGGAAGTAGGAACCAGGATTCCGATCGACCAGGTTCGCGGCTTCGAGAGCATCAAGGACGGACAGGGAACCGGCAAGCTGACGATCGATGTTCCTGATGATGCTGCGTACCAGGTTGCGCTGCAATGCCGCAGGAACGTGGAAATTTCCATGGACGGGGAAAAGTTTTCCAAGGTTCGTTACCTGGCAACCGTCGCCAATGACGTCAAGGGCAAATCGGTTGACGTATGGCTTCGCCCGTACAGGGGGAATGATGGTCCCGCCTATGTGGAATACGTGCTTCTTGCTCCACCAAAGGTACGTGGTCGTTCGACCCCGTTTGACGGCGCCGCAAAAACACGCGTGATCGAGCCGCTGGGCAGATCCGTCACGCCGATACCCTCGGGCGAGGGAGTTCTGGTCACCTGGCGGCTCCTGCGGGAAGATCCCCCAAATGCCTCCTTCGATGTTTTCAAGGGAGAGGAGAAACTCAATTCGGCGCCGATAGCGGCCACCTGCGACTGGTTCGACCCCAATGGCAAGGCGGGCGACACATACACGGTCAGGCCGTCGGCAGGGCAATCCGGCAAGTCGGGCACGGGCAAGGTCTGGGAAGCAGGCTACAAGTCCTTCAAATTCAAGGATCCGGAGATGTCAACCTTCAACCACGTCGGGATCGGCGACTTGGATGGCGATGGGGAGTACGACTTCGTTTTCAAGACTCCCGGCACGAACATCGATCCCTGGGATGCGTACTGGTATCCCAGCAAGACCCCCTACCACCTGGAGGCATTCAAGTCGGATGGTACCCATCTCTGGACCAAGTCGATGGGCTGGGGAAACGAAACGGGAGTCTGGTACTCCCCGTTCGTCGTCTATGATTTTGATGGCGACGGGAAGGCGGAAATTGCGATGAAGTATGCCGACGGCGATCCCAGGACGCCTGAAGGGCACGTGATCTCCGGCGATGAATTCCTGGTGGTCCTGGACGGGATGACGGCCAAGGAGATCGCCCGCGCGCCTTGGCCTTCCAGAGAGGGGTTTGCCAACTACAACCTGGTGTCGCGAAACCAACTCTCAATGGCATACCTTGATGGCAAGACCCCATGCCTGATCGCACTAAGGGGAACCTATAGCCTGATGAAGGCGGAAGCCTGGCAACTCAATAACGGGAAGCTCGAAAACGTTTGGATGTTCGACAATGTCGGACTCCCGAAAGAATATCAGGGACAAGGGGCGCACTCGACGATTGTCGCCGACCTGGACGGAGACGGGAAGGACGAAATCCTGCTGGGATCCATGGCGCTTGACGACAACGGAACCGTCCTGTGGACAACGGGACTCGGGCATCCCGACGTGATGCACCTTTCCGACCACGATCCGGACAACCCCGGCATGGAAATCGCCTACTGCATCGAGACTCCGCAACCGAAGAACGGCATCTGCGTCGTCGATGCAAGGACCGGCAAGGTGCTTTGGGGTTGGGGGGAGCCGACCACCCACGTCGGAGCCGGAACATGCGCTGATTTCGACCCGACTCGCCCCGGCACCGAACTCCTCGCAGTCGAAATGCATGGTCGGAAGGAATTCTGGCGGAAGATTTTCTCCTGCAAGGGGGAGGTTATCGACACGAAAAACATCAGCAACTCAAGGAGCGTCTATTGGGATGCCGACCTTGAAAAGGAAGCGGTTGCTGGCAGGAATGTCAAGGACTATTTCGGACGCGCATTGGATGGAACGATCGAGGGGCGTGTCATTGCTGTTTGCGACCTGTACGGTGATTGGCGCGAGGAAATCGTCACATGGCTTCCTGGCGAAGTCCGCGTGTATTCGACTCCGCATCCTGCGATGGATAGACGTGTGGCCTTGATGCAGGAACATTCGTACAGGACCAGTGCGCTCAATGGTTCCCAGGGCTACTACCATGTCCCGGATTTGCCGTATCTGCCATCAATCGAGTCAGACAACTTCAGCCTGACGATGAAGTCTGCCCGCCATTGCCAGGTCGCGATGTCGGCATCCCGTCACGCGCCGTTGAAGGGAACCGTGACGATTGGCAAGTCGTCCGAGGCTCCGGGCTTGTCCTTCGAGCCTGCCGAGTTTTCGGTTGACTTGAAGCCCGGCGAGGTAAAGGTTGTCGACATCTCGCTTTACGGCTCGGTTTCCCAGGCGGTTCACATCCCCGCGACCTTGTCTCGTGACGATGGTTCTGCCTTGTCTGGCAGGTTCTATGTGACGCCGCTTAAGGTGTTGCCGATTCTTCCTGCGGATCGTCTTCTTCCTGCGAAGTCCTTTGTATCCCAATCTGGCGGCGAGGTCTTTGTTGCCGATGGTCGTCCGATTGCGGTGGACGGATGCGTTGCGGGTTGGGACAAGGAAGGGCACGCATTGACCTGGGAAATTGTCGTGCCAGCTACTGGAAACTATGCCATCGCCTGGGTCTATGCCGCCAAAGACAATTCGGCAAGAACTCTCGAAGTCAATGGCAAGAGTATTGGCGAAATCATATTTGCCTCGACCGGCGGCTTTGGACTAGAGGAAGAGCAATGGTCAGTCGCCAGGAGTGCAACGCTTCCACTCAATGCTGGAAAGAACACGCTTAAGATGGTTAACGCCAAGGGAATCTCACTCAATCTCGCGTATTTTTTCCTTGAGAAAAAGTAATCGGCCATAGTTGCATTTTTTCTTGACGAGCAGTGAGTGACTCCAGTCGGACGGGTCGGACAGGTCTGACAGGGTCTGACAGGGTCTGACGGGGTCTGACAATTCATTCATCATTCATCATTCATCATTCATCATTCATCATTCATCATTCATCATTCATCATTCAGGACAGGTCGGACGAGAGGGATATTGCAAACAATTTGCTATGGTCCAGTGAAGTATTTTCTCTGTTTTCTTGAATAAACATTAAGTGCGGTGTAATCTAATGTATTGGTCTCCAGCTGAATAAAGAGTAGGCATTCAGTTCTTCCGTGATAGCTTTTGGAATCGGATTCCAACATGGAAAATCAAGAGATAACTTTTGAGCCTGGCGATACATTTGAGAAGTACACGATCAAGAAGAAGCTTGGTCAAGGCGGATTTGGGGCGGTCTACTTGGCTCAGCATAATGTTCTTGAGACTCCATTTGCGGTTAAGATTCTGTTTCCAAGCGTAGCGCAGAAAAACCAGAAGTTTGTTGACCGGTTTGTTCGCGAGGCGAAATTGGCTTCGAAGATCAACCATCACAATTTGGTCGCGGTCTATGATGCCGGTTACAATTCCGAGGCTGGCGTCTACTACCTGATCATGGAGTATGTCTCCGGCGGCACCTTGTCCAAGTTGATTTCCACGGAAGGTACCATCACGATTCCTCGGGCCCTGGAAATCCTGGGGCAATGCGCGGACGCATTGATCACGGCGAACGTCCACAAGATGGTTCATCGTGATATCAAGCCCGACAATATCATGTTCGATTCAAGCGGGAACGTAAAAATCGCGGATCTGGGAATCGCCAAGTCCAACGCGGAGCAGGATACGATGTTGACCGTGGAGGCGTCTGTGTTTGGCACACCCGCCTACATGGCGCCGGAACAGGCGCTCGATTCAAGCAAGGTGGACTGCCGGGCGGACATCTACAGTCTCGGAATAGTCTTCTATGAAATGCTGGCTGGGCGAAAGCCGTACAGGGGAGGCACCTTGATGGAAGTCCTTACGCAGGTGACCAGCCAAGATGAAATCAAGAATGTCAGGCTGGACAATCCCGACATTCCAGTTGATGTGGCAAGCCTGGTTCGGGATATGACGAAGAAAAATGTCGAGCAACGAATCGCGACTCCGGAGGAGTTGCTCCAGCGGGTTCGTGCTCTTCAGGAGATTTACAAGAAGCCTGTGGCGGAAGATTCCGGTTCGAAGTCAGGGGTGATGAAGCTGGTTGTTGGCGGTGTTGCGTTACTTGCGATTATCGCTTTTGTTGCCATTCTGGTTATCAAGCCTGCGAAGGCTCCCGCTCCAGCTGGGGAGGCTACTGTGCAGGAGGAGCAGGTTGTTGAATCAACCCAGGGCAGCCAGGTTCAGCCCGAGCCTGCAAGCCAGGTCATCACGCCGCCTAATGTTCAGCAGGCGGCAAACGTCGCAACTCAAGCCCAGCCTGTGACAAAGCCCGAATCCCAGTCAGCGGTAGCGCCTGTTTCGAAGCCAGCAGCTCAACCTGTGGAGAAAACCACGCAGCTGCCTCCTGTTCCTGAGCCTAAGCCCATTGTCCCGCAAGAGGTTGCGAAGCCCGTGCCGAAAGTCATCGAGCCTGCTGTTGCGGCCACTCAGAAGCTCGTCGAACCCGCAGTGGCCGCTGTCCAAAAAGAAGAAGAGTCCCAGCCCGAGATCAAGTCGGATCCTTTGCAAGTAGGTGCGATTGTCTTGCTTACGGGTTCTGATGAGGGGGTGATGACGTTGAGGGACGCGATAGCCAAGCATACTTCCAAGACGACATCGTACCAGCCTTCGGGCGATGGGTCAGACTTCAAGGAGCGGCTAAAGAAGATTATCGCCAGCAAGCCGGCTCTTGTTATCTTGAAACATTCGCAGGCATCCGCCGACCAGCGGATGTCAAAGAATGCGTTTTTGAATCGCATCATGGAGGAGGCGAGCATGCTTCAGAGTTCTGGTGTCCGCTTTGTCTTCCTGCTTGACAAGACGAATTCGGATTTTTCGAAGACGGCTCAGAACAACAATGCAATCATAGATTTTTGCCAATCCAACGGCCTCCAGATGATTAACAGTAAGAATTTATCCCTTCAGGATATTGTACATCAGGTCAACAACAATCTCCAAGAAGGCAATGTGATAAGAGAAGAAGGACAATGAAGTTTAAGTTCAATGGTGACAATGAAGTTGTCAAGAATCTTGACGCAGGCGAGGATGTATTGATTTCATATGCGCCCGACCAGGGTTTTGGGGTTGATGGTCCTTCGCCTGGGGTATTGGTCAAGCTTGACGAGCAGGGTGTTGTTGTGGAACCCGTTGGCCTTGAGGGAGTTGAGCTTGATGGCGGGGCATTGGTTGGGCGAGGTTACTTGAAAGGCGACAGCAAGCTGGCATGCGGCGATTGGCAACTTCGTTTAGTTGTCAAGAAGGGGCTTACTGGCAGGGAAGTTGTCGATGCCTATCCTGGCAAGAGATCAAGTGGCGAGAAGCTGAAGCTTGCCATTCCCAAAATCACTCCGCTGGTCGAAGGCGGTTCCACGATGGTGATGGACGAGCCGTCCCAGGCGCAGCCCAGGGCAACCATATTCGAGTCGCAGTTGCTCAAGGGGGATCACCTGGGAAAATACGTGATCGAAAGGGAGATCGGCAAAGGCGGGATGAGCAACATCTATCTGGCCAAAAACTCGGAAAGCGGCGAATTGGTCGCCATCAAGGTGATGGCGCTTGAGAATGCGGACGAGGTCGTTCAAAAGCGTTTCCTTCAGGAAGCCCAGTTGGCCATGACCTTGTCCGAACCCCATATCGTACGTGTTCACGAAGTCGAGATCGAAGCCGAAAAGGGGCGCAGCTACTTGGTGATGGACTTCATTGACGGCAAGAGCCTTCGGGGTCATCTGGAATCCCATGTCCTGGTTCCCGAAAAGGAAGCCTGCCTCATTGTCTACCATGTGGCGCAAGCGCTCGATGCCATCTCAAAACGGCAAATCGTCCATCGCGACATCAAGCCGGACAACATCATGTTCACACTCAAGGGCGATGTGAAGCTGGCAGACTTGGGAATTGCTAAAAACCAGGCGAATGACCAGGGATTGACAATGCAAAATCACGTGATGGGAACACCAGCATACCTCCCTCCTGAACAAATCGCTTCCAGCAAAAACGTCGATGCCCGAAGTGACATCTACAGCCTGGGCGTCACGCTCTACGAAATGCTGACCGGAGAACGTCCCTATGACGCAACGACGGCGACGATGACCCTCAAGTGCATCATGGAAACACCTGTGCCGGATCCCAGGGAGCTTAATCCCAAGGTGACCCCGAAAGTCGCCGCCTTGACGATGAAAATGATGGCGAAGGAAGCGGGCAAGCGCTTCCAGACCCCCGGAGAATTGCTGGTCGCCTTGACTAAAATCCTTGGCGAGGTCAATGCTGACGCCAGCCGTCAGGTGTTGTCCAAGTTGATGGCATCGACGCCCAAGCCTATCGACAAGGCGATTGTCGAGGAGAAGACGAAGAAAATACTTGCGAGGACGTCGCGTTGCAAGGGGATGGCGATGGGCAAGCAGACCATCGAGAAGACAAGGAAAAAGGGATGTGCTGTCTTCCTCTTGTCATTGATCCTTGTTGGCGTAGTCCTCTGGTTCCTGATCTAAAGTAGTTTGAGGCAGGTTCGAGAAAAAGCTTGATGGAATTGGGACAATGCAATAAAACTACTATATATTAAACAACAAGACTTTTAGTCGCGTGAAATCGAGATGAGGCGATTGGCGTGAAGTCGGTCGCCTTATTTGATTTGGATATAAGCCATGGCGCATGGTTATCGTGTCATAGAGTTAATTTAGGTACGAATGGATTATTTACTTCAGACAATAGTTGATTTTTTCTCAGGCAACAACGAGTTATGCCTTGGCGTTGTGACGAAGCCGGGTTCCGAGCGTTTTCAGGTTCAGGGTGCTACGAAGACCGAGCGGGTGGCTCATCGCCAGGTTTTGGTTGTTCATGGGTTGTCCCAGGGGGATGTGTTGTCTTCCTTGGCCTCGGTTCAGTCTTCGATTCAGGAGGCGATGCTTGAGATAGATCTCGAGCTTCTTTGGGATGATTTGCTTGAGCAGGGCGGCGAACCTTCGATGGCGGATATCAGCCAGGCGTATTTCGGGGATTCCGATCCGGTCCACATATCGGCCCTCGGTCGGAAAATGCTCTTGGATACGGTTCATTTCAAGCGTGTCCAGAACGGATTTGCTGCCAATAGCCGTGAAGAAGCCGCGGAAATCCTGGCGCTTAGGCAGGCGCGCGCGGAAAAGGCGGCGCTCCGGGAACGCACCGGCTTGTGGGTGGCAAAAGTCCTGGAGTACAAAATCGGCGATCCGTACGTGGAAGTCCCGCAAGAACAGGAAACCTTCGTCGCGCAAACCATTGATTATTTGCTAAACGGGGTCAATAACGAGGCGGTCAATATTCTTGGCAGGGCTCACGAAAAGCAATCCGCACGTGAAGTCGGAGTAAGATTGCTTAAGAATACCGGGCGACTACCAGAAGGTTCGGATGAATTCCTGCTTGTCAATGGAATCCACGCGGGATTCTCGAAGTCTGTCCTCGATGCCGCGGACGCACTGGAGGAATTCCCGGCGGACGACCCCAGGCTCGATCTCACAAACCTGCTGGTCTTCAGCATTGACGACGAAGAGACGATGGAGATCGACGATGCCCTGTCCTGCCAGAGGGAAGGCGACAACCTGATCGTCGGAATCCATATCGCCGATCCTGCGTTCTTCGTGCAAAAGGACGATTCGATTGACTTGGCGGCTGAGGAGCGCCCATTGTCCATGTACTTGCCGACGACGACCGTGCCGATGTTTCCCGCCCGCCTGAGCCATGATTTGGCGAGTTTGGTTGCTGGTCGTGTCCGTCCTTCCCTGAGTTTCCGTGTCGTATTCAACGGTGCTGGCGAGTTGTTGGATTGGAGTTTCGCGTCTGCGAAGGTCAAGGTCGCCCATCGGTTGACCTACGACGATGCGAACCAGAAGTTGTCTTCGGGGACTTGCGATGTATCGGAATCCTTGCGCGACCTGTTGTTTGTCGCCAAGAAATTGCACGAGTACCGCGAGGAATGCGGCGGCGTGTCGTTGAACCGTCCCGAGATGCGTGTTCGCGTATCTGGCGGCAAGATCACTGTCGAGCACGTTGACCAGGAGACGCCGAGCCACCAATTGGTTGGCGAATACATGATTTTGGCGAATCATTTGGCTGCCAAGTACGCCTTGATGAACGACATTCCCGTGATCTACCGCGCCCAGGAGGATCCATCGGAACCCGTTCGTACGTTGAAGCGTTACAATCCCTGCTTGTTCGACCAGATGGTTCGGCGGATGCGTCGCACTCACTTGTCCACTTATCCTGCGCCTCACTTCGGCTTGGGACTTGACCTTTATACCCAGGTCAGTTCGCCATTGCGCCGCTATGCCGACTTGGTGATTCAGCGTCAATTGTCCGCGCATTTTGCGAGTCGTCCATTGCCTTACAAGCAGGAGGAATTGTTTTCTGTCCTTGACAAAGTTGATCGGACCAGCGGTCAGAACAGGAGCTTGGAGCGCGAGGCGAACAAGTACTGGATGTTGGAATACATTGCGCGGAATTGCATTGGGCAGGAGTTCGAGGCGATGGTTGTTCGTCAGGAAGGCAGCCTGGTGCTGGCCGAGGTCCTTGGACTCTACGAGCGTGGAGTTGTTTACACGCGCGATAGCGTTCGAGTCGGGGAAATCCTGAACGTGACCATTCGGGAGGCGCTGCCCAAGGCAGGGCGCCTGGTGATGGATATGATTGACGATTAGGTTGCATTGTTTTTTTTGTTAAACGCGAAAACCAAAAGGAAGGTGCAAAATGAGAAAGTTCGTTATGATGGCTTTATGCATGGCGTCAGCCTTGATCGCACAGGACAATTTGCTGGTCAATCCAGGTTTCGAAGAGGTTGACGACCAGGGGCGCCTGGTGGGATGGAGTGACAAAAGACCAGTCTATACCCAGTCCTCGGAATACGCCAAAACCGGCAAGTACAGCTTGAAGTTCGAGAACCATGACAAGGACAACTACGTGCTCTTGAGCCAGAAGATCGAATTGGAGAAGGACAGCTTCTATGAGTTCAGCGTGTGGGTAAAGACCATGGGAATGAAGGGTGATGGTCCCACAGTCTGCGTGGAATACTCGGACAAGGACGGAAACTATGCGGGCGGAGTCTATCCGGGAGGTGCGCAGGAAACGAACGGAGAGTGGAAGCTGGTCCGCGGTTTCGTGAGGAATCGCCCGGAGAAGGCGGTCAGCTTTAGCATTACCGTCTATTGCAGGAAGGGAAGTGCAGGCGTCGCCTGGTTCGACGATGTCGTGCTCAGGAAATTTACCCCGCCGATGCTTCGTCAAATGACCTCCGACCACTACAGGAACATCACCGCCGGAACCCCCTTGAAAGTCTTCGCGGGACTCTCGGTCAGCAAGGAAAACCTCGATAAAATCAGGCAGTCAGGGGTAAGCCTGAAGCTGACCGATGAAGCGGGAAAGGAATTCGGTACGTTCACCGCATCGGCAATAGAGGCGACCAAGCTTGCCTTCGATGTTCCAACCAAGGATCTGAAGACCGGCAATTACCTCCTCAGCTTGTCCCTGAAGAACCCGCATAATGGCGAAACGGAAGTCCGTACCCTGAAGTTCAAGAGGGTCGATGCGATCCCCCAGCGGAAATCCTACATCGACTCCCATCGCCGCCTGATCCTGGACGGCAAGCCCTTCTTCCCGCTGGGAATGTATTTCGGCGATGTGAAGCCTAACGAAATCGACATTTACAAGGACAGCGCCTTCAACTGCCTGATGCCGTATACGATGGTTAACCGCGAGAAGCTCGATTACGCCTACAAGAACGGAATCAAGGTGATTTACAGTGTCAAGGACATCTATCCTAACATGCAGTGGTCGAAGATTCCCAATTGGGAAGAGGCTGCCAAGCAGACGCGGGAAAAGATGGAAGCTGTGATGGACCACCCAGGCATCATCGCATGGTATATCAACGACGAACTGCCCATAACCAGGTTGGAGGAGCTGACCGCGAAGCGCGGCCTGGTAGAGGAAATCGATCCCGGCCGTCCCGCCTGGGTTGTCCTGTACCAGATCAACGAAATCACGGACTACCTTCCCACCTTTGACGTCATCGGCACGGATCCGTATCCGATTCCGACGAAATCGCCGTCGATGGCCTATGATTGGGCTGTTCGGACTACGCAAGGCGGCTTCGAGTGCCATGCGAACTGGATGGTGCCCCAGGTTTTCAATTGGGCGTCCTATTGGGGAGGATACGGCAGGTCGGATGCCGAGGTCCTTGGTTGCCGCGCTCCAACCTTCCAGGAGATGAAGTCGATGGCCTGGATGTGCATTGCCGGAGGCGCCAATGGGTTGATCTTCTACTCGTGGTTTGACTTGCACAGGATGAACAAGTTGAAGGGCCAGGGCGGCGTGGCATTGCGCGTCGATCCCTTCGATGTCCGCTGGGCTGAGGTCAAGAGGATGGCCGCTGACATCGGCAGATTGGACCAGGTTCTTTTGTCCATTGAAAAGCCCCTCGAACTCAAGGAGGTTTCCGGCAATGCCGATGTCGCCTGGAGGAGTTTCTGCAAGGACGGCGAAACGTGGCTGCTGCTGGTCAACAGTTCGGAAAAGAAAGCCTGCGATGCCGCCTACGAGGCGCCTGTCGCGTCGCTCCGTTGCGTTGGCACGGATCTTGGCGAAGCGAAGCCTGTGATTGAGGGGAACAAGTTGAAGATTACGTTGGAGCCGTTGGAAGTCGTATTCTTGAGATTGAAATAAGATTTACTTAGTTTTTAACCCAGGAGTGAAAAATGCAAGCGAATCGTAGTTTGTTGATTGGATTGCTGTTGCTGTCGCTGCCATTGTTGGCGAAGTTGGTGCCTGCGCCCATCTTTGTTGACAACATGGTCTTGCAGCGCGAGATGTCGGTTCCCGTGTGGGGCACTGCGGATGCCGGCGAGTTGGTCGAGGTTACGTTTGCCGGCCAGACTGTGAAGGCCGTTGCGGATGATTCCGGCAAGTGGATGACCAGGTTGTCCCCGTTGACTGCCAATGCCGAAGGAGCGGAATTGGTAATCAAAGGCGCTGCGGAAACGATAACCGTCAAGAACGTCCTGGTTGGCGAAGTGTGGCTGTGCAGCGGACAGTCCAATATGGAAATGCCGATGTGGACCGGAAATGCACGCTGGAGAAACACTGATGGCGACAAGTTCGTGGCGGAAGGCGCCAACCCCCTGATCCGTTTCACGAAGATGGTCCCCTACGGATGGTCCAAATTCCCCAGGACGGATTTCCCGATGAAGTGGGAAGCGCTCGACACGGAAAACGGACTCTCGCTTTCGGCATGCGCTTTCTTCTTCGGGCAGGAATTGCAACGGGAACTGAAGATTCCGATCGGCTTGGTTACGTCGCACTGGGGCGGAACGCGCATCGAACCCTGGACGCCTCCGTGTGGCTTTGACTCCGTTCCTGAAGTGGCAAATATCGCACACGAAGTCAATGCAAAGCTGCCAGGCACGAAAACGTACAGCGAAGTCGCCGACAAGACGATCCAAACCTACAAGGAATGGCTCGAAAAATTCCAGGCCGCGAAAGACGCTGGAGAGGAACTCCCTAAAGCTCCGGATTTTCCGGGTGAACTCGTCTGGTCAAACAGCCATCAGCAATCTACCGTTCTGTACAACAAGATGCTGTATCCCTTCGTCCCCTTTGCGTTTCGCGGAGCAATCTGGTACCAGGGATGCTCAAACCTTGGCGATGGCATGCTCTATCGCCACAAAATGCAGGCGCTGTTCAATGGCTGGAAAGAAGTCTTCCAGAATCCCGACCTCAAGTTCTATTTCGTCCAGCTCGCACCGTACAACTACGGCGGCGATCCCGAACGGCTCCCGCGCCTGATGGAAGCGCAACAGGCTTTCGCAGACGCCAATGGACCTGAAGTCGGAATGGCGGTCATCAATGATGTCGGCGATCTGGGAGACATCCATCCCCACGACAAGCAAACTGTCGGAAAGAGACTTGCCGCCTTGGCGCTTAAGCGCGACTACGGCAAGGACATCAAGGCCGATTCGCCGGCCCTTGCCTCTTGCGAATTCGTCGGTGGGCAAGCTATCCTTACCTTCAAGAACGCCGAAGGCTGGAAGACCACCAATGATGAAGCGGTGAAGAATTTCACCTTGGCGGGCATCGACGGTGTTCATCGCGAGGCGAAAGTCAAGATTGAAGGCGCCAAGTTGATCGTTACGGCTGATGGTGTCGAAAAGGCGAAATCCGTCCGTTATCACTGGCATCAGTTGAACGAAGGCAATCTGTTCAACGAAGCCGGCTTCCCCTTGGGCGCATTCCGGTTTGGCCATGAGACGACCGTCGATGAAGTCAAGGAATACTTGGCGAAAGATGCACAGGCCTTGTATGAGATCGACTTGCGCGTTCCTTTGGCGGGCGATGCCGCCAAGTACATCGTTGACAAGTCTGCCGATATCACGACTGCGAAACGTGTGACGTATTTCGTCGAATCCAAGACGGTTGACGGCGACGACAAGTGGATCGCGGTATCCATGGATGCCTTCAGCGACAATGTGAAGGACTTCGGCCTTCCTCTTCATGCGATCCTCGCCAAGCGTGTCTTCAACCTGGTCGTCATCTCCAATGTTCCCGGAATCAAGTGCGGCGAACACAAGGAAGGCAATATCGAATTCTGGCCCAACAACTACGGGACAGGCAACAAATGGGGTGTCCCGGGCGCCGCAGGAAACAAGTACGACTTTGGCGACGATGTCTCGGATGGCGAACCCAAGAGTGGCTATGGATCGATGCAAGTCCACCTTTTCGACGCACGCCAAACCCTCTTCGCATTCAATAACTTCCGCTCGCCAGCGCCGGATTTCGGAATTGGAAACTCGACTTCGGAGCATCCCGACTGGACGTTCACCGGTAGCTCTAAGAACTACTCCAAGATCAAGATGACCGTATTGGTTCAGTAATAATATCAGCTCCAGTGGCGAGGCGGGAATGGCTTCGCCACTGGAAGAAAATCATACCAGGACAAAAAAGATAAACGAGGACAGGCAAATGATGAAGGTAGGTTTGATAGGTTTTGGCGGGATGGGGCGCACGCACGCTTCCCTGATGTCCAAGCATGATGATGTGAAGCTGCTCGCAGTCGCCGATGTTCAGGCTGAATTGCGTCAATGGGCTGAACGCGACCTGGGAGTCAAGACGTACGAAGATGGCTTCGAGATGATCAAAGCAGGCGGGTTCGATGTGATTTTCGTCTGCGGTCCAACCTATTTGCACGCTCCAATGACCATCAAGGCACTCGAGGCAGGATGCCATGTGTTCTGCGAAAAACCAATGTCGATCAATGTGGATGGCTGCACCGACATGCTGAAGGCTTCCGAAAAAGCAGGCAAGAACCTGATGATCGGACAAGTCCTCAGGTTTTGGGACGAATACGTCTATCTCAAAAAATGCATTGACAGCGGCGAGTTCGGCAAGCTCAGGGCACTCTCGATGACCCGTGTCGGGGGCGTCTCGGTCGGCTGGGAAGGTTGGTTCCTTGACGAAGAGCGAGGCGGCATGCAGATCTTTGACCGCCATATCCATGATACAGATGCGATAATCTGGATGCTCGGTACCCCGAAGGCAGTGCAAGCACGAGGTTTCGAACGCGACAACAGGACCGAAGGCGGAATCGTGCATAGTTTCACGAACTATCTCTACGGCGACGAAATCGTCGTCAGCGCAGAAGGCAGCGCCGATGCGCCCAAGGGATTCCCGTTTACAGCCGCATATCGCGCATTTTTCGACAATGCCGTGCTTGAGTTCAATGGTCGCAATAAACCATCGCTTCTCTTGTACAAGGGGGGGGAACCGATCGCCGTGGATCTTGGCGCCGAACTTGAAGAGCTCAGGAGTGGCTTGAACATCAAGAAGGCCGGTCCCTATTTCAACGAGCAGGTCTATTTCTTCGATTGCATCCGCAAAGGAATCAAGCCGGAGACGGTTACGCCTGCCGCCGCCAGGGAGACGATTCGTGTCATCAAGGCGGAAATCCAAAGCGCACGTACAGGACAAGTCGTCCAACTGTAACGAAAGATGGAGGGAATCCAGACTGCATTTTCCCTGAAACGTCGCGCCCCGACCGCACTCTATGTCCATGTCCCGTTTTGCAACGGGAAGTGCGATTATTGCGCCTTCTATTCGGAAGGATGCGATTGGGATGACGAGCTTCAGGACATGTATCTGGATTCCGTCCTGGCGGAAATGACCCGGCATGAGAAGTCTTGCGGCACCCTGGACTCGGTCTTTGTCGGAGGTGGCACTCCAACCGTCTTGCATGACCGGGCTTTTCAACGATTGCTCCAGGGGATTCGAGAGCGCTTCGACCTGTCGCCCCAATGCGAATGGACCATCGAGTGCAATCCGGAAAGCCTGACGGAAGCCAAGATCGACATGATGGGCGAAATCGGGGTGACACGCGCAAGCCTGGGCATCCAAAGCTTCAACCAATCGTGCCGAATGATGTTGGGACGCCGGGGTACGCTCGATGGACTCGAGCATAAGATCCGAGCGGTCCGAGATGCGGGGATCAGCCACGTCAATCTCGATCTCATCTGGAATCTGCCAACGCAAACCTTGCAGATGCTGGAGCAAGATCTAAATCGTGCGCTCGACTTCGAACCAGACCATATCTCCGCTTACGCTTTGACCGTGGAGGAGGGAACCCGGCTCGCCGAACGGCAAGTCGAAGCCGATGACGATGCCTTTGTCGAAGCCTGGAACCTCATCGAAGCGACCCTGGCAACCCGTGGATTGCATCGATACGAAATCTCGAATTTCGCAACAGCCCAGGGACGATGCCGGCACAACGATTCCATTTGGCATGGGGCGGCATACCTGGGACTCGGGCCGGCCGCAACCTCGTTCGATGGCGTGGACAGATGGACGCAGCCAGCCAATCTCTGGCAATGGATTGATGGACAAGATTCGGAAATCGACCGAATTCCCCCATTGGATCGCGCCGCCGAAATCCTTGCATTCGGATTGCGTACCGTCGAAGGCTGGAACCTGGACGAGTTCCGGAACTTGACTGGGATCGACCCGATTCAATTAAGGGGACAACAACTACAAAAACTACAAAATGCAGGCCTGGTCGAACTGGACAAAACGACCTGCAGGCCAACCACGCAAGGTCTTCTCTTCAATGATTCCATCATCATGGAATTGATTTGACATGACAGTGGGACGCAAAAGTGGTGACATGACCGTGATGGCGTGTGCCTGAAATGTGGATTTGACAAAATTCTACTTTATCCCTTGATAATTCCTTTGGAAAAGGGTAAAATTGACTTATAATTTTATTAATTGTAAGTATTTTTGATTAATAGCAAAAAAAAAAATGGAGAAAGCCATGAAACGCAGGTCATTTACCTTGATTGAGTTGTTGGTCGTGATCGCGATTATCGCGATCTTGGCGGCGATGCTGTTGCCAGCCTTGTCGAAGGCGCGTGAAAAGGCACGTGCGATTTCCTGCACCAGTCAGCACAAGCAATTGATGTTGGCTCAGATCATGTATGCTGACGACTACGACAACTTCATGTTCTCGCACATTCCCGCCACGCCACCGCGTCGTGTCCTTTGCGATCAACTTCGCTATTTGGATCGCAAGATTTTCCATTGCCCTTGCATCGCTTTAAACAGTAACGCTTCAACCGATTGGACCGAATGGTATTGCATTGGGGTCTTCCGCTATGACATGGGTGGGGCAGGCTGGTACAATGCAAAGAAGAATGAGCATGGTGCGTTTGCGGTTCGTCCAGCAAACCATGACGGAAACTACTACAGCCTGTCTGCCATGATGAAGCCGTCGGAGCTGATGATCTGGGCCGACACGAAGCGCAACAATTCCTACCCCCATAGCCCGGGCGCCGGGGAATGGTGCTTCGAACCCGATTGCTTGGTTGAAGGCGGCAGCATTTCCATTCACCACAATAACATGGCCAATGTCTCCTATGCGGATGGCCATGCGGGTACCCTGAGCGAAGGAATGGCGAGGACATACGGCTTCCGCTATGTGATTCTGCCGAGTGGAGTCTATCGCTAACTCTACTTGGCTTGCTTTGAAATCAGTTCCCAAAACCAAAAGGAAAGAAAAGTGAAAAGGAAATTTACATTGATTGAGTTGTTGGTTGTCATTGCGATCATCGCGATCTTGGCGGCGATGCTGCTGCCTGCCTTGTCGAAGGCGCGTGAAAAGGCTCGTGCGATTACCTGCACTAGCCAGCATAAGCAGTTGATGCTGGGGCAGATCATGTATGCTGATGACTACGACAACTTCATGTTCTCGCATGTTCCCGCCACGCCGCCGCGTCGTGTCCTTTGCGATCAGCTTGGCTATTTGGATAAAAAGATATTCCATTGCCCTTGCATCGCCGTGTTAAATACCAACGAATGGTTTTGCATTGGAGTTTTCCGCTATGACTTGAATGGAGGTACCTGGTACAATGAAAAGAAGGCCGAGCATGGGGCGTATGCGGTTCGTCCCCATGACGGAAACTACTACAGCCAGTCCGCCATGCTGAAGCCATCGGAGCTGATCATCTGGGCTGACACGAAGCGCAACAACTCATATACCTCTTGGCCGGGTGCCGGGCTGTGGACCTTCGAACCCTCCAACCTGGTTGAAGGCTCCTCGATTTCCGCTCACCATAACAACATGGCCAACGTCTCCTATGCGGATGGCCATGCTGGCGCCCTGAGCGAAGGAATGGCGAGGACATACGGCTTCCGCTATGTGGTTCTGCAAAATGGAGTTTATCGCTAACTCTACTTGGCTTGCTTTGAAATCAGCTCCCAAAATCAAAACGAAAGGAAAGAAAAGTGAAAAGGAAATTTACATTGATTGAATTGTTGGTCGTGATTGCGATCATCGCGATCTTGGCGGCGATGCTGCTGCCTGCCTTGTCGAAGGCGCGTGAGAAAGCTGAGTCGATCGCCTGCGTGAACAACTTCAAGCAAGTCGGTGTTGCGTCTGCCTTGTACAGCTCGGACAGCAAGAACTACATCACCTGGTGCCCTACCGGATCGACTGTCGCTTCGCTGGAAGTAGCAGAAAATTACCAGCATAACACGCCTGTCCACGTCTTGCTATTCCCCTATGTAGGCAAAGAACCCAAGACTTATGTTTGTCCGGCTGACCAGACGCCCGACAACTATATTGCCTACTGCATGAACAACACAGGCGGATATAGCGAATTCACCTGTAGTGGTGGGCAGTGGAGTACCTGGAACAGCTGCAGCATGATGTTCAATTCCAAGATTGTGGTTGGTGGTACGGATTACGAGTCCTGGAAAACTGGTTGCAAGACCACGTTCATCGAGAAGCCTTCGGTTACTGCCTATGCTTCAGACGGACGTTACAACATCCACTCGCAATGGAGAACTATCGACACCTTGTTTGATGGCCATCGCATGGACTGGGATCACTCCGGCAACGTCAATGTACTCTTCGTTGATAGCCATGTTGATGTGTTTTCGAGGAAGGGCGTCTACTACCAGTTGGCGGTTGGACGCGGTCCGAACAAGCCTACTTCGCCTTGATGTTTTATCTTGAAACTTGACAAAAAACAAGCGCACCCTGTCGGAAGTTCGATTCGGGTGCGCTTGGTTTTCAAGTCAGGTTTTTGATGTGGAACTGGAGGGCTTCCTGGATGTGGGTATCCCAGTAGTCCCAGTTGTGGTCGCCTGGGTATTCGTCATATTGGTGCGGGATGCCGAGTTCTTTCAGGAATGCCACGTAGCTTCGGGCTTGCGGGAGGAGCCAATCCTCGGTGCCATGGTCGATTTTGATCGCCGGCAACTTGTTGATTTCCAGGCAGTGCTTCGTCAGTTCATAGAGGTCGAATGGACCGCCCGGGACTGAATCTCCGAGCATGGCTTCTCGTTCTGCCTGCCATTGCGGATCCTTGCCAGATTGCTGCAGCACGTGGCCAATGTCGAGCGGTCCCGAGTGGCAGTTGACCGATGCGTACCGACCCGGGTTTCCCAAGGCGACTCTCAAGGCGCCGTAACCACCCATTGAGAGTCCGCCGACAGCACGGCCGCCTGCGTCTTTTCGTGCGGGGAATGTGCGTTCGATGAAATCAGGGAGTTCCTGTGCAATGTAGGTGCCCCATTTGGGACCGTTTATGTGGTCGGTATAGAATCCCCGCCCACCGTCAGGCATCACCACGATGATCGGTAGATTGCGGACATACCATTCGATTCGCGAGCGTCTCATCCAGGTGGTGTGGTCGTCCGATATCCCGTGCAGGAGATAGAAGACCGGGAAGGGACCGTCCCCCTGGTTGGGAAGGATGACCCAGGTGTCGATTGCTTTGCGCAGGGTATTGCTGAACCAGTTTATTTGGCAGAAAGACATGTTGCGATAACTCCTTAGGTTGCAGGTTTCTTTTGTTTGAGCATCAAGGCGACGCCCATAAGGACGAGTACGACTGCTACGCAAAAGGTTGCAGTGATCTGCTCGTCCAGGAAGATGATTGACAGTGAGATGGTGAGTAGCGCCGAGACGTATCCCAGCGAACCCAATTCGCCTGGCGTGACGTAGGCGAGCGCCATGTACCACAGGCTGTTGGCAAGTCCGTATGAGAGGACGCCCAAATAGAGCGCTCCCAGCCAGGCTTGCCTGGACAAATTAAGCTGGATGCCGCCGTTGACGACGAGGGCGAGAGGAAGCAGGAAGACAAGCCCTGCGATGAACATGATTTCGCAGCAAAGGAGTCCGCCATACTTCTTGGCAACATCTCCCCCGAATACGGTGAAGTAGGACCAGCAAATTCCGCTGATGAACGCGAGAGCATCGCCCACCAAAGTCGAGGCGTCATGGACGAAGCGGTCTTTGCCTTGTCCAACAAAAGCCAGAAGGATGCCCAGGAAGCCGATGATCATGCCCGCGATCTTGTTTCTGGTCAGGTATTCCCGTCCTGCCATCCAGGAAATCAGGAGCGTGGTGATCGGCGAGGCGTTCGCCAGAAGCGATGCACGGGCGGAAGTGGTGTACTTGAGCGCCCAAAAGACGAAGAGCCCTTCGCCTAAAATGCCGATCGCGCCAAGGGAAAGAACCAACAAGGCGTGGTTGCGAAGCATGTCAACGGCGCGTTGCCGCTGGACTTTCGACAAGAATAGCGGCGACAAGAAGAGTGAGGCCAAGGCAAAGCGGATGACGGTGAAGTTGAGTGGATCGACCGAATCCTCTTCATAGCCGAAAAGCAAGCGCGAAATCGGATAGAACCCGCCCCAGAAGCAGGTTGCCACCATGCCCAGCGACAACCCTTTGACCTTGTTGGAAAGCATGACGGAATCAGGCCTTGATGGATCGGCGGCATTCCTCGACGAGTTTCTCGAATCTGCGTCCGTACTCGACATAGTTGTCGTACATCGCCTTTGTCTTGTCTTCCTGCTTGCTTTCCTCGTGGAAGACGACTTGCATGTGCGGTTCCATCGAGAATCCGCCGTCATAGCCGTTTTTCAGCAGGTCTGTGACGATTCTCCTGACGTCGCCTTGCCCATCACCTGCCCAGGTATAGGTCATCTTTCCGTCTTCCGGGTTTCTGATTCCGTCCTTGATATGGACATAGACGATATGCTCCTTGACATGGTCGTAGAATTCCCAGGAGCTTTCGTAGGGATAGGGTTTTGGCTTTGACTTGTCGAGTGTTGATATTGGGTTTCCTGTATCGAAAACAAGTTTGAGTCCCGGGACTTCATCGAGGAGCTTGAGTGTGAAAGGCCACCCCATTCCGCCGTAGTTCATGCAGTTTTCGTGAACGGGCTGGATACCGTTGTCGAGGAACATTTTCGTAAGGATTCTGAGTCTTCTGAATCGTTCGTCCTGCATTTGGTCATTGAGTTCCCGGTCGTCGAGCCTGGCGAAGCTCATGATCCTGATCAGTTTCGTTCCCAGCCTTTTCATTCTTGGGATGGCCCGTTCGGCTTCCGCGAGGGAGCTATCGAAAGGATCGGTGATCTTCTTTGCCCAGTTGGCGATCGTCGAGCCGAAGCAATTGACTTTGATCCCTTCCTTGTCCAGCGTATCTGCGACCAAGTCGAACTTGTCTTGGGGCAGGTCATGGATGTTGACGCCGTCGATTGCCCTTGATTCGATGAATTTCCATCCCAGTTCCTTGGTTGCCCTGATTTGACCTGCCAAGTCCCTTGCCGCCTCGTCTGCAAATCCTGTGAAGTACATTGCGATTTCCTTAGGTTAATATGGTTTTATGTTTGGGTAGAACACTGTTTTTAATGTATTGTGAAATGAGGTGAAATCAACAAACCAAAGCTCATTCTTGCAAAAAAGCCGCCATTGTACCGAACTCGCGGAACACGTTCTGCAATGGCTGTCCTTGACGATTTTTTCACGCTTTCGTACTTAAAATACATGTGACATGCCCCTCGGACAGGTCGGACAGGTCGGACAGGTCGGACAGGTCGGACAGGTCGGACAGGTCGGACAGGTCGGACAGGTCGGACAGGTCGGACAGGTCGGACGGGTCGGACGGGTCGGACGGGTCGGACGGGTCGGACGGGTCGGACAGGTCGGACAGGTCGGACAGGTCGGACAGGTCGGACGGGTCGGACAGGTCGGATAGGACATTCAGCATTCAGCATTCAGCATTCAGCATTCAGCATTCAGCATTCATAAAGATGATTGCTTCTCTGAAAAATCGACTTGGAAATCTTGTAAAGTCAGGGAAATATAATACTTTACTATATTACTCGATCAATATTGAACACAAGACTTAAAGGAGTATGGCTATGGGCGTAGAATATACCCGGCATGAGCTTGGCAACACATTGCGTGTTGGCGGTTGTCTGTTGATGCTAGACCGTCTTAGCGTTGACGTGATAGGGAAATCCGCAGTTGGCATCAAGTCGATTTCCATGGGCGAACCGCATTTTGTCGGTCATTTTCCTGGTCAGCCTGTGATGCCTGGCGTATTGCAGGTCGCTGGAATGGTCCAGTTGAGCCAGGTGTTGTTCAAGTCGTTGTATCCTGCCGATGGCGTTCCTCAGTTGCTGGGCTTGAAGCGTGTCAAGTTCAGGACACCCGTTGTTCCTGGGATGTGCTTGCGTCTTGAGGGGAGCCAGAAGGTGCTGAACGAGGATGGTTCTGCCGAGTACCAGGTAACATGTATGTGCGAGGACGGGAAGACGGCCTCTAGCGGGACGATCCTGCTTGGGCGCCGCGCCAATTGGCATGCCCCGTATGACATTAACGGGACGAACCCCGTTCAGGAATCGGTTGCCGGGGTCGAATCGTTCTTGGGCGCCCAGGAGATCATGGGGTCGTTGCCCCATCGCTATCCGTTCATGTTCGTTGACCGTGCGTATGGTTTTGACGATCTCACATC
Organism: Verrucomicrobiota bacterium; assembly: GCA_019136135.1. Lineage (GTDB taxonomy): Bacteria > Verrucomicrobiota > Lentisphaeria > Oligosphaerales > Oligosphaeraceae > UBA1407. The sequence continues at coordinate 3,106 of JAGVUR010000084.1, read as the reverse complement.
GATCGTCGGCTTCAAGAACGTGACTGGAACCGAACCGTACGTATCCGCTTCTTTCGGGAATGAATTTGCGGGTTATTTGCAGATTGAGGCGGGTGCCCAATTAGGTTGCGCTGCGCTTTTGAATCAGCCGTCGAACCAAGGGAAGCTTGGTTTCTTCATGTCGATTGACGAGGCTGTGTTCCATCGCCCCGTGGTGGCTGGGAGTCGTCTTTGGGAGCGTGTTGAAAGCGAGTTGAAGGGGAATTTCGGAATTGCCTCGGGGATGTTTTACGTCGGAAGCACATTGGTAACTGAAACGAAGATTAAGTTTGCAATCGTTGACAAACAGTGAAGCCAGGAGAATCCTTTTGGCTTGGAATAGGAAATCATCAAGGGAAAGGACATTATGTTTGACATCAAGTTGATGCGTGAGAATTTGGAGATGGTGAAGGCTAATGCGTTGCGTCGCGGATGCGATGTTGACGTTGATGCGCTCGCCGCCATGGACAAGGAATACCTGGGCCTGATCAAGGAAGTCGAAGACCTGAGAGCCGAACGGAATCGACTGAGCAAGGAATGCCAGAAGAATCCAGAAGCCCGGGAAATCGTAAAGACGATGAAGGTCACTTTGGGCGAAAAAGAAACCAGGATGACGGAGCTGAAGGCCAAGATCGACGAGCAGATGAGCTGGATGCCAAACCTCCTCTCCGATGAGGTTCCAGATGGAGCCGACGACAAGGACAACGCCGTGATCAAGCATGTGGGCAAGAAGCCGGAATTCGCGTTCAAGGGTCTTGACCACCAGGAAATCGGCGAAAAGCTGGGCATCATCGATACCGCCCGAGGCGCCAAGGTCGCCGCATCCGGCTTCTACTACTGGGTCGGCAAGGGTGCCCAATTGACTCAAGCGATGTACTTCTGGGCGCAAAAGGAATTGGTTGCCCGGGGATTCACCCTTTTCATGTCCCCGTGCCTTGCCAAGGAACGCACCCTCTACGGAACTGGCTATCTGCCGTTCTTCAGCGATCAGACGTACCTAATCCAAGGCGAGGATCTTGCGTTGATCGGAACCAGCGAGCAGACCTTGGTCGGCTACCATACCGACGAGACGTTAGAAGCCGAGAGCCTGCCACTCCGTTATACCGCCTACACGCCTTGTTTCCGCACCGAGGCAGGCAGCTACGGCAAGGAATCGCGCGGCATTTTCCGTGTCCACCAGTTCCACAAGGTCGAGCAGATCATCTTCTGCCTTCCCGAGGATTCTCCTGCCTGCCACGAGGAATGCCTTGTCAACGAGGAGTACCTGCTCCAGCAGCTGGGCATCCCGTACCGCGTCGTCAACGTCTGCGTAGGCGACATGGGTGCGCCTGGCTACAAGAAGTACGACATCGAAGCTTGGTATCCTGGTTTCGGAAGCTATCGGGAAGTGACGTCCAATACGAACTTGACTGAGTTCCAGAGCCGTCGACTCAATATCCGCTACAAGGACAAGGAAGGCAACCGTGGCTTTGTCCACACGATTTCCGCGACTGGCTTGACGGATCGCGTCGTGTGCGCGATCTTGGAAAACTACCAGCAGGAAGACGGCAGCGTCGTCGTACCTGAAGTGCTTCGTCCATACACGGGCTTCGACGTGATTGCCCCGAATTGAATTGATTGAAGCCTGAAATGATCGACCGACGCGACGGAGAAGGACAATGAAATATGCGTTTTGCAACGAGTTTTGCGTTGGCTGGTCTCTTGAGGACGCCATGCATCTGGCTCGTGACCTTGGGTACGATGGTGTTGAAGTCGCGCCGTTTACGATTGCGGACGATGTCCGCGATGTCCCCTTGTCGCGCCGGCAGGAGCTACGTGCGGAGGCTGAACGTTGCGGTATCCAGCTGATCGGTCTCCATTGGCTTTTGGTCAAGCCTGAAGGCTTGCACCTGACCACGCCAGATCGGGAAGTAAGGCGAAAAACTCGGGACTACTTCGAGGCATTGATTGCATTTTGCGCCGATCTTGGTGGCGACAGGATGGTGATCGGATCCCCGAAAAACCGGAATGTATTGCCAGGAACCACCTACGAGGAGGCTTTTTCCCGAGCACGGGAACTGTTCGTCTCGTTGTTGGATTTGGCTGAGGAACGCGGCGTGAACTTGTGCCTGGAACCTCTGGCTCCAAACGAGACGAATTTCATTAGCTCGGTACGCGAGGGTGTCAAGATGTGCCGTGCCGTCGACCATCCTAGGTTCCGATTGCATTTGGATGTCAAGGCGATGTGCGGCGAAGAGGGGAACCGACCGTTGGATGAGATCATCAAGGACAGCGACGGTTTTGCGGCTCATGTCCACGTCAACGACGCCAACAGGAACGGACCAGGCTGGGGGGATACCGACTACGAACCGATCAAGCGTGGACTTGCGGCAATCGGGTATGACGATTATCTCTCGGTCGAGGTCTTCGATTTCACTCCTGGTCCCGAAGCTATTGCTGGCAAGAGCCTTGAGTTCCTCAAGTCGATTTGGTCGTAGGGCAGGGGGCGCAAGCTCCGAAGTCCTGGCTGGATCCTGCAAGAGAATTCAAAACGGCAAAAAATCGTTTTCTTGGATTGCAATTATGGTTTTTTGAAGTAGATTAAGTTTTCATTCAATTTTGCCAGCGTAGCTCAGTTGGTAGAGCACTTGACTTGTAATCATGAGGTCACCGGTTCGATTCCGGTCGCTGGCTCCACTTTCCAAAGCCCTTAGCCCCAACAGGTTAGGGGCTTTTTTGGTGCGTGGATTCCGGCTAGCACAAATAAGCTATATTTGCCGACTACTTTCGATGTTTTTCTACTGCAAAAAGGCAAAACTAGTGACGAATTGGTGACGGCTGTTTCACCTTTTTAGATACCCGCCTTCGTCACAACTGAGGTGAAAACTGGCGTAAACCTGAAAAAAGCAGTTGATGCCATGACAACCTGAGTACGGGCACCCGGGGTGCTCGTACTCAAGCGGTGTCGTCGGTCAAGCGGCTGGAAATGGCGCATCCCTAGTCGGACAGGTCGGACAGGTCGGACAGGTCGGACAGGTCGGACAGGTCGGACAGGTCGGACAGGTCGGACAGGTCGGACAGGTCGGACAGGTCGGACAGGTCGGACAGG
>JAGVUR010000073.1 GCA_019136135.1 Verrucomicrobiota bacterium | reverse complement strand
GTTGTTGATCGAATCGAGCTACCTTTTGACGATTTGGAATCCCTGGGTACTCAAAAAGCCCTTGCCCTGGCTGGACCGATCATTAATTCCTTGAAAACCGGATCAGTTTTGATCGTAGATGAATTGGATTCCAGTCTGCATCCTGTTTTCGCAAGGCAGATTGTTAAATTATTTAATTCCAGCAAAGCCAATCCACTCAATGCCCAATTGGTATTCAACACTCACGATACCAATTTGTTGTCCTGTAAATTATATGACGACAAGACAAAAAAAGAGGAACATATGTTCCGCCGCGATCAAATCTATTTTGTCGAAAAAGACAATGTGGAGGCGACTCATATGTATTCTTTGATCGAATTCAAAAAGAAAGGTGATAAAAAAGTACGGAATGATGCCTCTTTTGAAAAAGATTACCTGAATGGCATTTATGGTGCAATCCCCTATATCGGAGATTTGATTTCTTTGCCTGATGGGGAGGACAAATAATATGGCCACGGCAGGAAAACTTCCAAAGGATTTATTGGTAGAGTTTTCTTCGGAAGGAACCAAAAGGCCTTGTTTAAATTGCAGGCAGGCAAGCCATATCATAAACAGAACCCGACAACTACCGTACAGCATTTGGTCAAAGAACTTTTAAGCCACATCCCCTAAAGGTGACTTGAAAAAACAAATGCAAGCAACGCCATCCCCAAAAACAACCCTTTTCAACAGAAAAATACCCGCTTCCAACTTGAAATTTTGCCTATATTATATATAGTAATAGCGTTTTTTTCGTGGTGCCCCTAAAAAGGCACCTCTTTTTTGTTTTTGTTTCATGCTTTCCCTTTAAGGACAGAACATGCCAATTGACGACACCCAACCTCAAGACAACAACGCCAATATCAACGAAGTCCCCGCAGTCAACCATGCGGAACCGGCGAAAAACGGAAACTACGACGCATCCCAAATCACAGTCCTCGAAGGTCTCGAGGCAGTCAGGAAAAGACCGTCGATGTACATCGGCGACACACACGAGCGTGGACTGCACCATCTCGTCTATGAAGTCGTTGACAATTCCATTGACGAAGCATTGGCTGGATTCTGCTCCAACATCGATGTCATCATCAATATCGACAATTCGATTACCGTTACGGACGACGGACGAGGAATCCCGGTTGACATCCACCCCATCGAGAAAAAGCCCGCCTGCGAAGTCGCCTTGACGGTTTTGCATGCCGGAGGCAAGTTCGACCATTCCGCATACAAGGTATCGGGCGGTCTCCACGGCGTCGGCGTATCCTGCGTCAATGCCCTGTCGGAATGGCTTGTCCTCAAGATCAAGCGTGACGGTTATGAGCACCAGATGAAGTTTTCCCGAGGCCATACCGTCGAACCCCTGGAAAAGATCCGCGAGACGAAATCGACGGGTACTGCGGTGAGGTTCAAGCCGGACGACCAGATCTTCGGCGTCACCGAATACAAGTGGGACATCCTCTCCAACCGCCTCAGGGAACTGGCTTTCCTCAATGCAGGAATCAAAATCACCCTCACGGACATGAGAACGGACACCCCAAGGGAAGAAACCTTCCACTACATGGGTGGACTCAAGGAATTCGTAGAGCACCTCAACGCTGGAAAGTCAGTCCTCCACGACGTCATCTACTTCAAGACCTCCAAGAACGATGTTGAAGTCGAAATCGCCATCCAGTACAATGACAGCTACACGGAAGCGATCTACAGCTATGCCAACAACATCAACACCATTGAAGGCGGCACGCACCTGACGGGCTTCCAGGGAGCGATCACGCGCTCCGTCAACAACTACATCAAGTCGATTCCCAAGTACAAGAACGAGAGTGCGGTTTCGGGGTCGGACGTCCGAGAAGGCATGGCGGCGGTGATTTCCGTCAAGATCAAGGATCCCCAGTTCGAGGGCCAGACGAAGACGAAGCTCGGCAACTCAGAGGTCGCCGGAATCGTCGGTTCGATTGTTTACGAGATGTTGTCCACGTACTTCGAGGAGCATCCGAAGGAAGCCTTGCAGATTATCGACAAGACCCTGCTGGCGTCCCAAGCTCGCGAAGCGGCCCGCAAGGCTCGCGAAAACACCCGTCGCAAATCCCCGCTGGAAGGCAATGCCCTTCCCGGCAAGCTTGCCGATTGCTCCGAGAAGGATCCCAGATTGTGCGAGCTGTTCATCGTCGAGGGACAATCCGCCGGCGGTTCCGCCAAGTCGGGCCGTTGTTCCAGATACCAGGCGATCCTTCCCATCCGAGGCAAGCTCCTCAACGTGGAAAAGGCACGTCTCGACAGGATCTTCAACAACGCGGAAATCTGCACGCTGATCACCGCAATCGGCGCGGGAATCGGCAATGCACCGACTGATGAGAACGATATCGACTGCTGCGACCCGGCAAAATCCCGCTACCACAGAATCGTCATCATGACAGATGCCGACGTTGACGGCTCCCACATCGCCACCCTGCTCCTCACATTCTTCTACAGGCAAATGAAGCCGCTGATCGAGGCGGGATACATCTACATAGCCCAGCCCCCGCTTTTCAAGGTCACCAGGCGCAAGCATGACGAATACGTCGATAGCGAAGACCAATTGGCAGGAATCCTGCTCAAGCTCGGACTCCAGGACATCACGCTCCATCTCCCTGACGGCACGCAACTCCCTGACGACCTGCGTGCACAGGTCATCCAAAACATCCGTGAATTCACCAGGATGGCGGGAAACCTCCACCGGTACGACCTCAAAACCCCGGACTACATCGAAAAAAGAAACGAGTTGGGCGACTTCCCGGAATACATCGTCAACGTCAGGGAAATGGATGGCTCGACAACAACCCACTTCGCGACCACAAAGGAAAACCAGGAAGAAATCGTAAAGGAAGTCGACGCCCGCCTCAGAACAGAATTCATCCCGGAAGACGAAACGCAGGAAACGACTGAAGACGAGGAATTCTCAACGGCGCACTACATCGACGTCATCCACATCCCCGAAGCAGAACGCTTCCAGGAAATCTGGAACGAACTCGAACAAGCCGGACTCAACGTCAAGGCGATGTTCGACCCCGACGAAAAGCCAGTTGCCATCATCGCCCAAGGCGACAAGCCGAAAACCGAAGTCTTCACGCTGGCGGACATCTTCGAGAAGATCACCGCCATCGGCAGGCAAGGACTCACGATCCAACGATACAAGGGACTTGGTGAAATGAACGCAGAGCAACTCTGGGAAACAACCATGGATCCCACAAAACGCAAAATGCTCAAGGTCACGCTGGAAGACGCAGTCCAGGCGGAAAGGCTCTTCACGCTCCTTATGGGAGACCAGGTTGCGCCAAGACGCGAATACATCGAATACCACGCGGAATCAATGAAAAACCTGGATATCTGAGCAAAACCGAAGGCACAATCAACCACCACATAGACCAAGAGCAGGAAAAAAATGTCCGAAGAAACACCAAAATCACCCGAGAAACCCAATGCGAAGATTGACAAGAAGGCGCTGGGCTTCACGCTGGAGAACTTAACCAAGAACGACAGACCGTCCGCCATCGAGGCAATCATGCACGATTCGTACCTGCAGTACTCGCTGTCGGTCAACGTCGGACGTGCAATCCCCGATGTCAGGGACGGAATGAAACCAGGAAGCAGGCGAATTCTGTACGCGATGCACGAACTGGGATTCACCAAGAGCCACAAGACCGAAAAGTGCGCAAAAGTCGTCGGTTCGGTCATCGGTAACTACCATCCCCACGGCGACCAGGCCGTTTACGACACCTTGGTCAGAATGGCCCAGGACTTCGCCATGAGGGCGCCGCTGATCGAAGGGCAAGGCAACTTCGGCTCCATTGACGGAGACCCGCCTGCCGCCTACCGATACACCGAATGCCGCATGGAAAGACTTGCGGAAGAACTCCTCGCCGACTTGGACAAGGATACCGTGGATATGCTGCCCAACTTCGACGAAACACTCGTCGAACCAGCCGTGCTGCCGGCGAAATTCCCAAACCTTCTGGTCAATGGAGCTACGGGCATCGGCGTCGGCATGGCGACCAATATCCCGACCCACAACCTGGGAGAGGTCATTGACGCAACCGTCGCCCTCATCGACAATCCCAGGATATCCATCCGCGAAATGATGAGGTACCTCCCCGGTCCCGACTACCCCACTGGCGGCATCATCCAGGGAATCAAATCGATCATCCAGCTCTACGAGACCGGCCATGGCTCGGTCAAGCTCAGGGGCAAGGCGACCGTCGAGGAACACAACGGACGCGAACAGATCATCATCACCGAGATCCCCTACGCCGTCAACAAGGAAGATTTGGTCAAGAAGTTTGTCGACCTAGTCAACGACAAGCGCGTCGTCGGCATTTCGGACATCAACGACATATCCTCCTCCGAGGTCGGCGTTCGGATTGTAATTGACATCAAGCGCGGCGCAGTGGGTTCCGTCGTCCTCAACCAGCTTTATTCGATGACTCCTTTGGAATCGAATATGCCGGCGCAGTTCCTGGTCGTCAACAAGAACCGTCCCAGGACGCTCAACCTGAAGCAGATTCTCGAGGCGTACATCGACCATCGCGAGGAAGTCGTCACCAGGAGAACACGTTACCTCCTCAAGCTCGCCGAAGACAGGGACCACATCGTGCAGGGACTGCTGATCGCACAGGCGAA
>JAGVUR010000091.1 GCA_019136135.1 Verrucomicrobiota bacterium | reverse complement strand
TTGCTTGATCGGATGTCACGTGGTCTTGTGGCTGTTGGTGACGGGGTATCGTTGTCCCATTGCGATTATCGGGATGCCGATGGCGAGTCTGGGTGTTTAGTGATTGCGTATGGTGTTGGTGAAACGGGCGTGAAAGCGGCGATTGACGAGGTGAAGCAATTGTTGTCGGCTAAGGCATTGTCATGGGAGTGTGCGCGGATGTTGTCATCGATACCGTTTCGTGGCAATCGCGCATCGCATTACGATCCTGTGATGGGCTTGGGGTTCATGGTTGACGGGAAGGAATTGTCGAAGGCTTTGGATGCGGTGATTAAGGTTCGTGGTTATCGCGAGGGGAAATTGGTTTTTGGAGATCTTCGCGGTTCCGTATTGCGAAAACTGTTTGACGAATCAGGAAGTTATTCTCGTCATTCTGCTCGGAATTGGCGTTTGTTGTTAGGTGCGATATCGTCTCAGGTTGGTCGCGAGCTAATGGGGTATTTGACTGAACATGTCTTGTCTGGAGATTATGTTTCGAGCTTGCGCGGCGTATCGGTTTGCTGTGACGACTTGCGTTCCTTGTTGTCATCAGGCCTTGATTCTGAGGTTGCCCGGGGGATGCTTGCGGTCGGCGAGTATTGCCTTGCGATATCGTCCAAGGGTGTTGACGGCGATGTTGGCGAGTTGTTTGCCGGATTGTCGTCCTATTGCTTGAGTTTGGATGCGTCCTATTTTGTGGTATTGGTTGCCTCGAGTTTGAAGGCTGGTCGCTACGATGATGCCGAGGATTTGCTATGCCGTCGGATGGAGGAGGAGTTGCGCAAGGCGAGTGGCGATGGTGGTCCGAGCCGTGAGTTGCATGAGCTGCTTTCGTTTTTGGAGCGTTTGGGCTTGTCCGGGAGGCAGCTTCCCGAGTCGATTCAGGCTATCGTTCGCGGATATTATTCCAGTGGTCGGTATGCTGCATTGGCGTATTCTGGTGGCGATGAGAAGGAGTTGGCCGAGTTGGTTTCCGAGCTGGGGCGTTTGGGCGATAATTTGAGCGAGGACGTCGTGATGTCTTTGCGCGTGATAGCTTGGAAGCGTGGCAGAAAAGAAGACTTGAAGGTATTCGAGCAATTAGTCAAGGAGTGAAACGATGGGTTTTGTGACGATACCGTCGATGTTGGCGGATATGAAATCAGGCGATGATAGTGCCTGGGCGTACTTTACGCGCTACTACGGTCCTCTGATCTGGCTACGTGGGAACGACTACCATTTGACGCCGGACGAGCAGCAGGAGCTGTCCCAGGATGTCCTGGTCGCCTTTTTCAAGGCGCAGGATCATTTTGAGTACAAGCCTGAGATGGGGCGGTTTCGCGACTATTTGCGGACGGTTATCAAGCATTGCATCTTCCAGATCTTGCGTCGTCGCCAGAAGCTGTCAAACCACACGGAATTGGAAGAGGGCATAGCCTTTGACGAGAACGAGGAGGCGCGTCGCGAGCAAGCCGAGGAGGAGGAATGGCAAGCTCATGTGTATTCGTTGGCGTTGGAGGAATTGGGTCGCGAGATCAAGCCTCGAAAGTTGCAGGCTTTCAGGATGTGCCGTCTCGAGAACAAGGATCCCAAGGAGGTTGCGAAGTTCCAGAAGGTTTCGTTGGCGACGGTGTACAACGATTGCAATGAAGTGTTGAATAGCCTGCGTGAGAAGGTCAAGGAATTGTCTGAGGCGTGAGATCAAGGAGTAGGCCATGAAACATATTGACGAGATAGAGTTGGAGCAATATCTGGATGGGAACGTGTCTTTGGTTCGTCGCGGATTGATCTCAATACATTTGCGCAAATGCACGTTGTGCTCTGAGCGTTTGGAGGCATTGCGCAAGGAGCGGGAGGAGTTGTTGAACATCGGCCAGACGATGGTTCGTTTGGTTCATGCCCGCGAGACGGTGACTCAATCGGGTTTGTACAATTCAGGAAAAGTTTCTTCGGGGGACGATGAGTGATTCATCTTCCAGATTAGACGGGTTTCCCGAATGTGTTGCCGGGTGGTTGTCTCGCCAGGAATTGACGGTGAAGCAGCTATGCGGTTCGGGTGGTTACGGCCGCGTTTGGCTTGTCGAATCGAAGGATGGGACTCGCAAGTGCCTTAAGGTAATCGACAAGACGTCTTTGGGCGGCGCTTGGGAGCGCGAGAAGCGTGGTGTCCAGACGTTGCGCAAGTCGCTTGGCGCGGTCACGAATCTTGTCTATGTGGAAGACGATGCGGATTTCGAGGATACGTATTGCTACCTGATGGAGGCTGCTGACGACATTGGTGGGGCAGATGGCTACAAGCCTGATACGCTTTATTCCAGACTGCAGGACAAACGGCTTGATCCGATCCAGCTGAAAGCTCTTATTCTTGCCTTGCTGGATGGTTTGGAGGCATTGCACGGGAAGCGCTTGGTCCATCGTGACCTGAAGCCGGACAACGTGGTGTTCGTGAAGGGCATTCCGAAAATCGCGGATTTTGGGACTGTGACCCCTCATATATTGAGGCAAAGCTATACTGGGACTGAGGGGTTTCGTCCGAGTTGGGTTGAGATGGGCGGCACCGTCGACTACGGGATGAAATGGGACTTGTACTCCTTGGGCAAGTTGGCGTACATTTCCGCGACTGGGATGCTTCGGGATCGCGAGGACAGTTGGATGTACGATGTCAAGCATCTGGTCTTTGGCTCCGACCAGCTTGCCGATCCCCTGATGCAGTCGTTGAATGCTTTTTTGCTGGAGGCGTGTTCCGAGAATCCCGAAGAGTGCTTTGGTTCATGCCGGAATTTCCGGAAGTCATTTTTGCGGATATTCGAGTCAGGCGTTACTGGCGAGCGGAAGGTTTTGCCTTGGGTTTTTGGCGGGGGGCTTGTCGTTGTCCTGTCCTTGCTTGTGATTGTTTGGCTAGGCGGGAGTTTTCGCGGTTGCGCCGCTGCTGTCAAGCTGCCTTCGGGTTGGGATTTTTCGCAATGCGAGTCGATTGACCGGGTGACTCGTTTGTCGTCGTTGTCTCGGAGTGCTGTTCCGTGGTATGAGTATGATTCGATTCAGCCTGGCGATTGGCGTGTTTGGGACACGGTTGGCGCGGGCTTGACGTTGCAAGGTCAACGTGGGGTGTATTGGCGTTTGGATCCATCGACGGTGGAACAACTTGGGGATGGGATAACGAGCTACCCAAAGGATCAGCATAGTCTTGCCTTGATGCTGGCGAAACGGGCGTTGCCAGGGAAGTTCGAGGTTGCATGGCGATGCTTCGGACACAATGCCCGGTGTACGCAATCGATCCTCTTGCTTGGCGACGGAGCCGTTTCGAGTTTTGAGGGCATCGTTCCGAAGTGGAAGGGAACGATCGAAATGCACGGCGGCGAAATCCTCCAGGTTGACGAGGAGAAGCAAGCGGACTCATGCAAGCCACCGAAACTGGAAGCTGTTCGTGACGAAAACCTGCATTCCTTCTTCGTGATGACCAATCGATTGGTCAAAGAAGAAGACAAGGTTACTTGGTACGTGGATGGGCAAATTCGACGTTCCGCGAGCCTAAACGGGTATAAAGGACCATTGTTTGTGGCTTTGGTGTATTCAAGTCACGAAAATGGACTGATCGCAGTCAAGGATTTCGTGGTCTTTTCGGAGTAAGCCTACAAGAACTTTGCGTACCCTCCCACTTTGTTTGTAGCGACAAAATCCTCGTATCCTCTCGCTTATTATAACGGATAGGCTAGGTACGAGCACCCCGGGTGCCCGTACTCAAGGGATGTCGCTGGCCAAGCGGCTAAAACAGGAGTGTTTCTGACAAGTCGGACAAGTCGGACAAGTCGGACAAGTCGGACAAGTCGGACAAGTCGGACAAGTCGGACAAGTCGGACAAGTCGGACAAGTCGGACAAGTCGGACAAGTCGGACGGGGTCGGACGGGTCGGACGGGTCGGACGGGGTCGGACGGGGTCGGACGGGTCGGACGGGTCGGACGGGTCGGACGGGGTCGGACGGGTCGGACGGGGTCGGACGGGGTCGGACGGGTCGGACTGGGTCGGACGGGTCGGACTGGGTCGGACGGGTCGGACGAATTTTTCCTGCTTCAGAACAAGACGGCTTTAGGTACGAGCACCCCAGGTGCCCGTACTCAGGTTGTTGTCATAGAAATCTTTCACAAAAACAAGATTTTGTCGAACTAATCGTTGTCTTTCGGGATTGAGGCAGTGATTTACTCAGTTTTGATTATTAGGTTTTTGACGGTTGCCTGGAGTTTGAAGAGCTGGGAGCGGTTATGCGGGTCTGGCGGGCCGCCGATTGCCCAGCCGGACTGGGTTGTGCTGATGTAGTCGTAGCACGTGTCTTGTGCTTCGATGGTTCCGTCAACCAGGAGGGTGTAGATGTTGTCCTTCTTGGTCAGTTCGAGTGTATGCCATTTTCCGTCTGTGATATCTGTTTTCCCGATAAGCCAAATGACGTTGCTTTGCCACCAGAAGGGTTTTCCGAGGGAGTTATGGTCGTAGCCGATACCGAGTTCGCATCGTCCTTGCTGTCCTCTGAGGTTTGAGACGATGTGCTGTTGCCCTCGTCTTGCTTCCGGTCCCGCCAGAATTTGGATTTTGATTGAGAAGTTCTCGTTTTCGGGGATTAGTTTTTGCGAGTTCGGAATGATGTGCGGTTTTGTTCCATTGAATGTAATGGGTTGATCTGTAAAGAGTTGGAGGTTTGTCTTTTGGCGTGTTGGGGGTTGTTTGTTTGGGATGAGCTTCCAGAATCTGCCGTCTTCGGCTCCGATGACCAGTTCCAGGATGCCGTCATTGTTGAAATCGACGACTGTTGGGCTTGTCGTATGTCCTGCAAGCGCCTTTTCAGCAGCTGCCCCTGTGAAAGCGAAATGAACGAGGTCATCCACGGTTTTCGTTTGCAAGAGGATTGCCGCATTGCTTGAGTTGAGTATGATGTCTGGTTTCCCGTCCTTGTTCCAGTCTGCGATACAGAGCTTGACTCGTCCCGATCCTCCGGCTTTCCCACGACTGAGCTGGAGCGGTTGTCCGACGCTGTTTGCGAAGCATCGTTTCGGGTGCATCAGGACGAGCTTCCCGTTTTCGATTTTGCGTTGGAATAGTACGAGGAATCCCTCTTGGTCGAGCATAATGAGGTCTTGGAGTCCGTCCTTGTTCCAATCGAACATTACGGGCGTTGTTCTCCATTGTGTCAGGAGGTTGTTTCCCTTTGGTTTTCTCCATCCCCATTTGAGTTCTGGCTGTTGGGTTTCCCATTGAACCTGGATGGGTTGCGGCGGGCGCAGCTTCGGACTATGGCGCGGACCGTCGTTTTTAAACCAGATTACGTCGCCGAGGATTGAATTGACGATGATGTCCGGGAGGTCGTCGCCATCCCAATCACCGACTGTGAGGGTCGTGTAGCCCCACTTTGCTTCGGCTGGTCCTTGGATGCTTCCGTTTTCGCCTGCTTGTATTCTGATCGGGATTCCGTTGACTTCAAGCAGGACTGGCTCTGCCCATTTTGGTGTTTCGACTCCAGGACCGCTTAGGTTTTCGATCAATGCGATGTATCCCGCCGAGCTTCCTGTAATCAGATCCCAATCTCCATCTCCGTCCCAGTCGTATCCGCATGGGGTGGATAGCATTCCAAACTCGAGGAAATCCATTTTTTGCCTGAAGTAGCGTGGTTTTTTGAAGATTGGCTGGTTGTTTTTGACTCCACAATTTTCGATGAAAGCGACTCTTCCGTCTTCTTCTCCGCAGATGATGTCCAGGTCGCCGTCCCCATCCCAGTCAATGGCATTTGGCGTGATCATTTGGAGATCCATTGCGAGTATGTCGCCGTCGATCGTCTTGAGCCTCTGTCCCTTTGCGAAGATGGGTTTTGTATTTGTTCCGATATTTTGGAAGTAGGTGAATTTGTCTATGAATTCCCCGCAGATGATATCCAGGTCTCCGTCGTTGTCCCAGTCGTGCATCATCGGCATTGGGTTTCCCCAGACGTCCATGTCTTCGCCGTTTTCGAGTTTAAGTCTGAACGCCTTGCCGAATTCGAGCTTTTGTTGATTTCCTGTATTCAGTGCGACGTACGTGTATCCATGCAGGGGATGGTTGGTCCAGTTTCCGTCCTTGTCGTAGGCGTTGTCCCATCCATATCGTTTCCAATCGCCGACGCCGATGATCAGATCTTCGTATCCGTCTCCATTGTAATCAGCGAATCTCCATGTATGCCCCCTGACCTGGAGTCCGGTTGTGTCGAGCGGGTTTGGCAGCGATTCCATTTTTGCATAGCCGTCTTTGTGGAAGTTGTACGAGTATCGTCTTGGGAACATGACGACTTGTTTGCCCTTGAATGTGCTGATCGTGCATCCTCCGCGCCTGTCTGTGAAAATCAGTTTTGGCTTTTCGAAGATTGGGAATGCTTCTTTGGTGCCGGGCGGAGTGGTGTTTTCAAAGAAATAGAATCCCGGCGTTGGGAGGTCTGTTCCCGAGACGAGCAGGTCCAGGTCTCCGTCTCCATCGAAGTCGATGGGCAGTGGGTACGCCCATGCACCGACTTTGAGGTATGTTGTGCCTTCGGGGTTATTGAACTCCAGTCGTTCCAGGATGCCCAATTGTGCGAGGGTTGCCATGGCGAGGCAAATCAGTGGGAGTACTAGGCGCAAAGGTCTCATTTTACTTGTTCCTATTTTCGCCAGAATGCCGGGAGCAGGATGACGAGGAGGGTATAGAGTTCAAGACGTCCAGCGATCATTGCCAGTGTGAGCAGGAGTTTGCTTGTCGGCCTCATCCAGCCGAAGTTGCCTGTTGGTCCTACTTTTCCGAGCCCTGGTCCCGCGTTGCTGAGGCAAGCGATTGATGCGCCCAGCGCTGTTTTGATGTTCATCTCTGACGGGGTGGCTTGGACGATGAGTTCCCCGTTTTCGGTTGTCAGTTTCATGTTGGGCTGCCTGTATTCGGTCAGTGTCAGCAGGAATGCGACAGCGAGGAAGATAGCGATGTAGAGGAGGACGAAGGCGAGCGTTTTGGCGACGAGGGATTGTTCGATTCGTTCGCCCGACAGCCTGACGTCGGGGATGGTTCGTGGATAGACGCAATGCTTGATTTCGTTGATGAGGTGTTTTATGACGACGATTATCCTGGAGCATTTGATTCCGCCTGCGGTGCTTCCTCCGCAGCCGCAAGGGAACATCATTGCGAAGAGCAGGAGCAGTGCCGCCGGATTGTTCCAGAGTTCATAGTCTGAGGTGACGAATCCAGTCGTTGAAATAAGTGAAGTGACTTGGAAGGCGACTGTTCTGAGGTAGGATTCCCAGTGTTTTTCGAGTGTCCCGGTTCCTCCGGTGCAGTGGATTGAGTTCGGGCAGCTTGCCATGACCAGGATGGTGATGAAGATCGTTGAGATGGTTGCCATTCCCAAGAAGAACCTGAATTCCTCGTCCTTGTGGAATCTGAATTCGCCCCTGAATATCGCTTTTATGATCAGTATGAAATTGCAGGCTGAGACGAACATGAATAGGGTTGCCGCCCATTGGAGCAGGGGTGACTGGAAGAATCCGAAGCTTGCTTGTTTGGTTGAGAATCCGCCGGTCGATATCGTTGCGAATGCATGGCAGATTGCATCGAACAATGTCATTCCGCCGAGTTTGTAGATTGTGGTTGCGGCTGTTGTCAGGATGATGTAGACGCATGTGACCATCATGACGGATGTGCCGATCCTTGGGGTGATTTGACCGGAGTCGGTTTTGAGTCCCGGGACTTCCGCATTGTACAATTGCATGCTTTTGCCGACTTTGAGCAGCGGGAGAATCAGCAGCACGAAGAAGACGATGCCGACTCCTCCTAGCCAATGGAGGAGCGATCTCCAGAAGAGGATTCCGTAGGGCACTGGCAGGTTTTCGGGGATGTGGCTAGATGTTTTTGCGAAGATTTCCGCCAATGTCGCTCCATTTCTGGTGATCAGGTCATTGGTAATGACTGTTGCGCCGGTGGTGGTCAAGCCCGACGCTGTTTCGAAGATTGCGTCCATGAAGCGCATGTTTGCGGTTGTGATGAATGGGATGCTTCCGAAGATCGTCGCGATCAGCCATGCGATGGCAACGGTGGCGAAGCCGTCCCGGGTGTTGGTGCTGAAGTCGATTTCGCCGGCTTTCCGTTTGGTAAGTTGATATCCCAGGCAACCGATTGCGAGAGTGCCGATGGCGCATGCGGTCAGGGATTGGGTTGTTTCGTAGGTGTCCGACATCAGGAACGAGACGAATGCCGCGCTGCCCATTCCGAATGCAAGTAGTACGAGCAGGAGTGATTGGATGTGAATGATGGCTCTGTGCTTCATATGCAGTATTAATCTAGCCGAAGTAGGGCTTGATTTGTTCTTCGGAGGCTGGGGTGACGATGGCGACGACCTTGTCGTTCTCGTGGAGTTCCGTGTCGCCTGTCGGGGTAATGAAGTCAGCGCCCCTGAAGATCATGGCGAGCACTGCCGATGGGGGCAGCTTGCTTTCGTGGAGTTTTTTCCCGACCAGCGGCGATGAGCGTTTGATTTGGAATTCTGTCAGGTATGCCTGGAATGCGAGCAGCCTGGAGTCGATTCTGAACGAGCTTTCTCCCATCAGCCTGAAGATTGTGTTGATTGAGACGAGGGTTGAGTTGAAGCCGCAGTCGATGACATCTAGGGCAGGCAGGATGCTGATGTATTCTGGCTTATGGGTTGTTGCGATGCATTTTCTTGCGCCGGAGCGCTTGGCGAGGATGCAGGAGAGGATTGCCTTTTCGTCATCGTCGTCCGTGCTGATGAATGTATCGCATTTTGCTATTCCCGCTTCAAGGAGGACTTCCAGGTCTGTGACCTCGCCTTGTACGACGAGGCATCCGGAAGGCATTCTGCTGAGCAGCTCCTCGCCATCTTCCTTTTTTTGGACGATGAATCTGACTTCGTGTCCCTCGTTGATCAGTTCTCGTGCGACGAGTTCCCCGATTCTTGTCGCGCCCGCGACGATGACGAGCTGCGATTTGATTTCTGGCATTCCCGAAGCGTATCCGATGAATGCATCGACGTAGTTTTTCGATCCTGCGATATAGATTTTATCATTTTGGTACAGGATTGTATTTGCGCGTGGGATCATCAGTTTATTTTCTCGCACGAGGGCTGCGATTCTGATGTTTTGTAGGAGTTCCTGGTCCGGTATGTTCTGGATATGCAGTCCTCTGAGCGGTGACGCTGCGGTGATCTCTGCGGTGACCATCGTTGCATCGGGGTGTGAGAACTGGACTTTTTCCAGCAGGATTCTCCTTCTTGTCGCGTCAAGGATTGCTTCGGCGCATTCTGCCGGAGCCGAGAAGGCATTGTCAATGCCGTAGAATTCCGGTGTGATTCCGACAGTTTCGTCAAAGGCATCAAAGGAATACAATCTACAGAAGACCTTTGGGACTCCGAAGTGCTTTGCGATTTGGCAAGCAAGGATATTGGACGCTTGGTCGCCTGATACTGCGAGCAGCATATCTGCTTTCTGTATTCCGGCTAGCGTCATCACCTTGATGTCGGCCGCGTCGCCCGTCAGCGTCATCACGTCGAAGTTTTCATGCAATCTTGCGAATCCTTCCTTTGATGAATCGATGATGATGACGTCGTTTTTGGCGTTGCTCAGTCTTTCCGCTAGCAATTGCCCTAGTTCGCCGGCTCCGATGATGATGATTTTCATGGTGGTTTGATTGGATGCGTTTCCATGTATTTTGCTTTGTATATAAATTTAAACATGGAAGTGTTAAAATCAACGAAACCATGCCATCCAAACGAAAGTTAAACCATAGGTTTTTTCATTGGTTTGTGTTGGTGCGATGCAACGGCTACAGCCGTCAATAAATGAAATTAAGACGATATTGGCTTGCATCGGCTTGATTTCGTGCTGGGATGGTTTACCTTTTTTGAACTTGTTTCGTTTATGAACATCACCTTTTACTCAAGGAGAAAACCATGTTTCAACGTACGTTTAGTCCAGCACGCAAGGGACCGATGATCACGGCGATCATGGGCGGGGAAACCCCGGAGGAATTGATTGCGCAAGTACGCGGAGCGGAGTTTGATGGTGCGGACGGGATTTGCATTGACCTGGCTTATTTGAAGCCTGAATTCCGTACGAAAGACCATTTCAAGCGGATTATCGGTTCCGCATGCCTCCCCTTCATGTTCTATTTTTACAGGAATGATATTTGGAAGGCGTGTGCGACGGATGAATCACGGCAGGAGATCCTGCTGTTGGCGGCGGAGGCAGGCGCATCCTGCATTGACGTGATGGGCGATCTCTACGATCCATCGCCACGTGAACGAACCTACAACCAGGACGCAATCGCAAGGCAACGAGAGTTGATTGACAAGATTCACGAGCGCGGTTCTGAAGTGGTGATGTCATCGCATATGACAAGCGAAGCGGTGTCCTGCGAGGAAGTGCTCGATCAACTCCAGGAGTTCGAGAGCAGAAATGCGGACATCGTCAAACTCGTGGCCGCCGCAAATACGGAAGAGGATCTTCTCGAGGCAATCAAGACGACGATGACGCTTCGGCGCACGCTGAAGAAGCCCTTCATCCATCTGGTTGGCGGCAAGTACATGCGGTTCCATCGCTTCATGGGACCTGTGCTGGGCGTAAGCGTCTGCTTTGCGGTGTATCGGTACGACATGCGTTGGCCAATGATGCAGCCGACGGTGAAGGCGATGCGCACTGTGGTCGATAATATGCATTTCAACTTGAGCGACTTGGAGTGACGCGGCGGCGCCTATGTACGAATGCGGCTACAAGATGACGGTACGCGATTTATGCCGTGCGATATCGATCCGGCACAAGTGCGAGTATTCGCTTAAGTGGCGTTTCGCCCATGTTTTCATGGGATTGTCATTGATTGCTGTCGGGCTTATGTATGTGGTTCGAATCTTCTCGATCGAATTCTCCGAGTTTACGCCGATGTTTTTGTCGATGTATTTATTGTTGACGTTGTTGGGCGTCATCTTGTTGTTTTACAAGCAGGTCGCGATTTTGGTTCAGATTTTGCAGGCTCGGAAGAATGGCTTGTTTGGTCGTCAGTTTTTGTACAGGATCACCGACGAGGGGATTATCAGCGAGTCGTTGGGAACTGACGAGGTCGTCTCCTGGCTGAGTTTTCGTTCCAGCGGGGTGGGCAAGCACGGGATATTGCTTGGCTTGCCTGGCGGATTGTTCCATTGGCTTCCGAAGTCTGGCTTTGCCAGTCCGGAGGATTGGGAAATGGCAAGTGACTTGGCGAAGAGGCGGCTGCCAAAGATCGAGTACTGAGATGGAGAATCGGATGACCAAGAAAACGATAGCGCTTGCGTTATTTGTTGTTTCGGTGGGTTGTCAATTGTTTGGTGCTGATTGCTCGTCTCGGCGCATGCTGTGGGCGCATAACACGCCTTGGTTTCGTCCCGAGGACAACTCGCATTTTACGAGTTGGTTTTACAACTATCCTTTGCAGAATTCAAGCAACGATGCTAACGCCATGGCAATTTGCCTTCGTGAAGAGGTCAAGCTTGCCCAGAAGGCTGGT
Organism: Verrucomicrobiota bacterium; assembly: GCA_019136135.1. GTDB lineage: Bacteria > Verrucomicrobiota > Lentisphaeria > Oligosphaerales > Oligosphaeraceae > UBA1407. The sequence continues at coordinate 25,392 of JAGVUR010000091.1, read as the reverse complement.
ATTGACGGCTACATGATTGATTTGGGGGGTGACAGGCAACGTCGCCATTCCCACCATAGCTTTATGGTTCCGATCTACCTGAAGGCTTGCGAGGGGACTGATTTCCAGATTTCGATATGCCTTGATGGCAAGGTTGACGTTCCATATTGGGTTGGCGAGTTCAAGCGGATATTGGGTCAATGGGGGAACCATCCGAACTATGGGAAGGTCGGCGAGAAGTTCATTGTATCGACCTATACGTACTTTGCGTTTAGCGCGGAGGAGTGGCGCGAACTTAAGCGTCAGATGGTCGAGGCTGGCTTGCCGATCTACGTCGTCGCAAATGTCGCTCCTTTGCCTCATGCGAGCCTTGACATCAATCGTCTTGAGCAGTACTTGGAAGGGTTTGATTGCCTTTACATGTTCGATTCTCCAGGACATGCCAATGAGAAGGTGGATCACAACAACCGGATCTTGGCGGATTTTGCCAAGGCTCATGGGAAGGAGTTCATGCCTTGCCTCCATCCTGGCTACTATGGTGCCTGGATGGGTATGTTCAATGATTTCTACAACCCGTTCCATTGCCTGGATTTCTTCTATTCCACGTTTGAGGCGGCACTACCCCTGAAGTCAAAATGGGTTCATTTGACGACTTGGAACGACAACGTGGAGACGGCGACTCACGAACGCGCATTTACGTTTGGAGTGACCCGTTCATTGGAGTTCTATTCACGGTATTTGAAGGGCGAGGAAATCCTTGCGCCTAAACCCGACATATTGTTTGCGTATCGTCGCGAGGAGGTTAGCGGCACGTTGTTGCGCCTGGAGGCGATGAGCTTGCCTTGTGTTGGTCGAAAGGGGATTTCAGTCTCTGGCGTGTTGCGTGACTGGCGCGGTGCCGTGGTTGGCAAGCTTGCGAAGCGCCGTCTGAAGCGTTCGGGATTTGACCGATGCGAGTGGTTGGTAAGGACGAGCGAGTTGTCTCATACGCCTCATTTGACACCTGAGTTCACGTTGGAATCCGGCGATTGGAGGCATCGTTTCGTTAGTCCGTCGATATTCTTGGTTTGGTCTTGGTTGCAGAATGCTGTTACGGTGAACGTTCCGTCGAGTCGGATGCTGTCTCCATTTCCCCATTCGCTTGAAGTGACCCAAGGCGGCGACAGGCTTGATGCGAAGGTGACGTTTTCTTGTCCCGTTCCATTGCGTCGAATCGTTCTTTTCAGGAACGATCGTCCCGTTGGTTTGTTTCAGCCCAATCTTGGGCAGGATCAGCTGTTGCTATCGACTTCGCTTGGCGATCCCGACGACCATTTTTCATTGACGGTCAAGAACGGGCGGATCCTTCGGGCGACCAAAAAAGGCAACTCCAACAACCATGCGTATCCGTACTTCAATTGGACGCCGGTCAAGCTCAACTCCAAGACACGATCCGGAGGACACGGGATTACATTTTTGGGCAAGGATGATATGGTCGTGGTGCTGACGGACAAAAACAGCAAGACATATGAGCTGGATCCCCATGAGTTGGTACGAGAACGCTCGATTTCCGTGGCGGGAACCACGTGGCGACATACCCAGGAAATGACGCTGGCAAACGATATTCCGCTGGATTGCATGGTGTCGGATGCGTTGAGCATGTCGATGTTCGCCCGTCCCCCATACAAGTCTGATTATTTCTATGTGCGTTTTGAGACTCATGACAACCGCGTGTTCATGTCTGAACCGATCTATCCCTTTGCGTCGGATCCGCTGACAACGTCGCTTCCGATATTGGAGACGACGACTTCGCTGGACACTCAATCTGGCGGTTCTGGGTGGTGTTTCCGCAACGAGTCTGAGTTTTTGACGCCTTTGAAGAAGCTCCCATTTACCGAGAATTCCGTTGTGGTTGGGGAGGTTTCGACGCTGGCTAATCGTCGTTGTCTTTGGTCTTTCGAAGGTACGGGGAACGACTCCCATGGCGATTATGGCATAAGTATTCCCGAGCGGATGTTCGTTGAGTCGGGATACAAAGGGAAGGCGATTGAGTTTGACGGGAAAAGCCAGGTGAGGATGCGCTTCAGGCTTTGGCCAATGGGCGGAACTGGGACGACTTCATTCGCCATCAACCCGAAACCACTGGGAGACAAGCCGCAATCGATCATCTACAAGGATGGATGGTGTGATGGAATCAGCGTCAATTTGCTCCCCAATGGCAAGCTGGAAATCTTTCGCCAAGTCAATGCAAGACGACCAGAGTCAACCAATACCGTGACCGATAGGCTTGTGGCTAAAACACCTGTCCAGGTCAATCGGTGGACAAAAATCGACATCATTGGAACGGCGTCAACGCTAAAACTCTACATCGATGGCGTACTTGATGCCGAGATTGGGTTGACTCTGGCTCGCTCGTACGGAAATGGGCATGTCTATCTCGGCGGATGCATGCCCGGCTGCGTGATGTATCGAGGAGGACTGGACGAACTTTCAATCCAGTCGCTCCCCTTTGAACCACAGTCGGACAAGTCGGACAAGTCGGACAAGTCGGACAAGTCGGACAAGTCGGACAAGTCGGACAAGTCGGACAAGTCGGACAAGTCGGACAAGTCGGACAAGTCGGACGGGTCGGACGGGTCGGACAAGTCGGACGGGTCGGACGGGTCGGACGGGTCGGACGGGTCGGACGGGTCGGACGGGTCGGACGGCTCGGACGGGGTCTGGCGGTTATTCAGCATTCATAATTCCGCATTCATCATTCATGTGAGAGCACCCGAGGTGCTCGTACTCAAGCGATGTACCAGTCACGCAGGCGGTTTAGACTTGTCGTTTTCTGCCTCGACCTTGGCGAAGTTTGGCGGTTCCGGGAGTATGCAGTCCTTGAAGACGACTGGCGAGTCGTCCTTGTGGAGGACTGTTTTCCATGTTGGTTCGGCTGATTGGTCCCAATTGACCGTGACATTGTCGAAGCGGATATTGTCAACGCGTTTTATGCTCAAGAACGCCTTTGGATATTCTTCCGGATCCAGGAGTTTGATTGGAGATTTGACGATGTTGAAGTGGCAGTTTCTGATAGTGATGTTTCGTGGCTGCGTGATTTCTGAGCCTGAAAAGTCGCAATGCGCATAGCAGTCGGCCTGGAAATCTGTGATTGTGATATTTTTGATTTGTGCTGTTGCCGATTCTGCTCCGCTTGTGATTCGTATTGGATAAGCGAGGTCCTGTGCCTGTATATTTGAAATTGAGATATTGCTGATGTTGGTTCCTGTTGACGGTTTCCAGTACGCCGACTGGAATAGGAATCCTGTTGCGGCGTGTCGGATGCAGATATTTGAGATGGTGGCGTTTGTGATTGTTCCGTCGCCGACTCCGATACGGAATGCGCACACCGAGCAATCGAGAACACAGTTGGTGATTGCGATGTTTTGGCATATTTTCGTATTGTCTTTGAGGCGTTTTGGGTTTCCACGCAACGTGATTGCGTCATCTCCTGTATTGATGATGCAGTTTGAAACGATTACGGAGTCGCAGCAGTCGATATCGATTCCATCTGTATTTGCGTTATCGGGATTGTTGTCGATTTTGATTCCTGAAATAAATGCGTTATTGCATCCATGCAGGAAGATTGTCCAGCAGCAGGAGTTTCTTAGGCTTAGGTTTTCGATTCTTATGTTTGAGGATTCATAGAATGCGCACATTTGTCCTGGTCTGAGGTTGACCTTGTCCTTTGCGAGCCTCAGTCCTTTTGCCCAAGTGAATCGTGGTCTGAATGGCGCGAGTTCTTCCTCGAAGAAATCGGGGGCGGAGCCGTCGATGGTTCCTGGTCCTGTAATCGCGACATTGTTGACCTCCAGGCCGACGATCAGGTGTGCTCCGTTCCACTGTTCGACGGTGCTGAATGCGTTTTGCTGGAAGTCGTCTGCCGTGCAGTAGTCTGCCAGGTCTGTGGATCCTTTGAGCACCGCCCCCATCTCCAGGTGCAGTTCGACGTTGTTCCTGAGCCAGATTGTTCCCGTGACATAGACGCCCGATGGTACGACGACGGTTCCGCCTCCGCGCGATGCCAAGTCGTCAATCGCTTGCTGGATGATTTCGGTGTTGAGCGTCTTGCCGTCTGGGACTGCGTTATAGGTGAGAATGTTGATCATGTTTTTTGCCTTCTGGGGATTTTTTGTGGAAGCCTCAGTCTGGATTTGAAACGAAAAACATAAGGTAGCATTGCCGATAAGGAAAGCAATGAAATGAAATTTTTCCCGCAACCTCAACGGCAGGGCAGGAGTTTTAGGGCATGAACAACCTGTTCATGTTCGCGTGTGCTGTGCAAATTATGTCCATGCTGGAGCGTAATTAGAATAATTCAATCCCGTTCGGGAATGAATTTCTTGAAAACCATGAAATCATAGTATATTATTCCCGAACGGTAACAAAAAAACAGGAGAAAACAATGTCACGGGAAAAGCTTCAGACTGTCTCCGCCATTGGCGAATTGGTTCGCAGGACACGCAAAGAGCAGAAAATGTCCCAGGGGATGCTTGCGGGCATGTCCTCTGTTGGCACACGCTTCATCTCGGATCTGGAAAATGGCAAGGAGACCATCCAGCTTCAGAAGTTGCTGAACGTGCTGAATGCGCTTGGACTCGGGCTTTATATATTCAACCGCTGGGATAAATAATAATGGACTATCTGGATGTCTATCTATATGACCGCAAGGTCGGAGTCCTGGCCTCCGATGGAGGGCGAATGTCATTCCGCTATTCTGATGACTATGTCTCCCATGCCGATGCCGAGGCTTTGTCGTTTTCCTTGCCAATCCGCGCCGAGGCTTATTTGGAAGAGGATGCCATGCCCTTTTTTGACAATCTCCTGCCTGACGAGGGCGTTCGCGTTCGCATAGCCGAAATACTGCAGGTCTCGCCTGAAAATACATTTGGCTTGTTGAAGGAGATAGGCGAGGATTGTGCTGGAGCTGTTTCATTCTTCTCCCAGGGCAAAACGCCAATAGCTCTGGAGCAACCGATTTACCGTGTCTTGTCCGATGATGAAGCGGATGATGTCCTGACCCACCTTGCGGAACGTCCTTTGAATATTGGCGCAAAGGATTTTCACATTTCAAGCGCGGGGGCACAGGATAAGCTTGTGGCGTCCGTAGAGCAAGGGACAATCCGTCTTCCGCTGAAAGGCACGCCATCAACACATATCATTAAGCCAGGCATCGAACGTTTTCCCGAAAGCGTCTTCAATGAATTCTATTCAATGAAGCTTGCCAAGGCATGCGGATTGAATACTGCCGAATGCGATATTCTCCATGTCAAGGGCAGGCCGTATTACATCGTCGAGCGATTTGACCGTGTGAAGTCAAACGGCATGTGGCGACGTTTGCACCAGGAGGATTTCTGCCAGCTACTTGGGGTCGATCCCAAAATCAAATATGAGTCGGAGGGCGGACCTCGGCTTGTCCATTGCTTCGAGCTTCTTCGCAGAATGGAATTGCCTGCCATGGATACCATCCGATTTTTGGAGCAGATTGTCTTCTGCTTCCTAATTGGAAATGGCGATGCCCATGCCAAGAACTTTTCCGTCATTTACAGGGATGGCAAGCCTGAATTGTCCCCCGCATACGATTTGCTTAGCACAACGGTTTATCCAAATTTAACGCCGCGCTTGGCGATGAAAATTGACGGCAAAAATAATTTCCGCTGGATTACGCCAGGCAAATTCATTAGGATGGGGCAGAGGGTTGGACTGTCAGAAAAATTGGTCAGGACGGTAATACGGAAAATGCTGAATAGGATGCCTGGCGCCATGAATCAAGTTCATGAAAAGGATGTCAAGAAGAATCCCGCCGGCATCTATGAAAAGATTAGGATGGGCATTGAAATGCGAATGCGACAGCTGAATGACGCATGAAAGCCTTGAGTTAAGCATTGTTAAGTGCCTGCGGCATAAATTCTTGTGTCTATGAGCCATGTGCGATGAAAATCAAAAGGAATAGTTTGCTTTGAGTGGCTCATGTATGACTGAAGTTGTATCTTGAAAACGAGTCGAAATAGGTTAGGTTAGTAATTTGAGTTCGTTTCGAATATTTCGCTTGAAACTAGGTCATGCCATGCGCAAATTGCTATATTTTTTTCTGTTTTTGAGTTTCGTTGGGTTTGGGTTCGAATGGGACTTTGAGAATGACCGTCCGAAGGTGTCCTGGTGGGCATTGCATGGTCAGAAAAAACAGCATAGCATTGAGTTTGCGACGAATCCCCAGACTGGAAAGCAGGCGCTGTTGGCGAAGTGGGATGGGGATTTGAGCACATGGATGCATGTTTACAGCGGGAATATGCAGGGCTTGGATGAGTTCAAGTGCGCCAAGTTCACATTCAAGCTGGCGACTTCCGAGGCGTCGAAGCTGCGCGCTGTCACCTTGCGGATTCAAGACAAGGATTTGGAGACCTTCTACTTCAGGCGTCGGGTTCGCTGGAAGGAAGCCGGCCGTTGGACTGTCGAGTACATCGTTGACCCGGCTAATTTGGCATATACGTCCAGCGGCAAGCACGGTAAGATTGCAAATGGCAAGCTTGACTTTCCGCTGCATGGTTTTGGCGTTACGTTGGAGGTTCCGAGCGAAAGCGGGCGTGGCGAGGTTTTCATCGAGAACATGAAGTACGTGGAGTTGGACGAGGTTCCCCCGCCGCCCGAGCTTTGGACCCTTGAGCGCCTGGACAAGGAATTGCTGGCGAATCCACCTGCCCGTACGGACTACATGGTTCGCAGTGAGATCTTGGATGAAATGGACAGGAACTTGAGCGTGCCGAAGTCCGAGGACGATCCGAAAATCGCGGATTTCTACAATATGCGGATCATGCGCGCCATCGAGGAAATCAAGCAATGGGATTCACCGAAGGCCAAACTATGGAAGTTCTACAGCTCCGGAGTGGCAATCAAGTACGGCGGCAAGGTCATCGCCTTTGATATCAACGATGGAGTGACCTTGGGCAGGGACCACAAGGTCAGGCGAAAACTGGAACTCTATCCAGAAACCATTGACGCCTTGGCGGACGTGATTGATGAAATGTACTACACTCACGAACATTGCGACCATGTTGGCAGGTGCGTTTCCAATGCCCTGTTCGACAAGGGAAAGACGATTTACGCCTGCGCGGCGACCATCAAGTACTGGGGCTGGGAAGGAAAGCCAGGCTTGGTCGTGGCGGAAAAACACCAGGCGAAAGGATACCACTGCTACGACAGCTTCCAATGGATGTCCGAAACCTTCAAGGTCCAGAATGTTTGCTACGTGCTGGAACTGGGACCGAAACTGACGGTGATGGCACGAGGAGACATGTACAAGAAGGAAGACATCGATGGATTCATCGCCTGGATCAAGGAAAGGAAACTGCATGTTGACGTGGCGCTGCTGAACACGCAATGGTCGATCATCGGACCTTGCAAGGAGAACTGGGACAGCTTTTTCATCCCGCTGCATGAATGGGAATTCACCCATCGCCGGTATGGTACGGGCGGTGCGGCGACCCAATCCTACGGCATCGTGATGAATACGTACGGAACGCTGATCGATGCAGGGAAATGTGAGGTTCTCGCCTGGGGCGAAGGAACGCTCTTGACAGATTAACGAAACAGAAAGATGGACAGAAAAATGAAAAAACGGATGTTGGTTTTGACGCTGGTTTTTGCGGTTCTAGGTTGCTTTGCAGAGACATTGCCCCTGAAGGGGAAAGTCGTCTGGCAAACGGATTTTTCCGATGAGACGGGAGTGCCGAAAGGATGGCTTGTCGAAGGTGGAATATGGAAGGTCGAGAATGGCGAGCTGGTTGGCAAAGCCACAACCTACAGAAGCGTGATCCAAGGACCGGAAAGCCTGAAGTTGACGAATTTCGCGATGGAATGCGACGCGACGGTATTGGCCCGTCGCGACGACCTGCGTTGGTTTACGCTAATGTTGCGTTGCAATCGCAGCGGGAAGGATGGATATGTCCAGTTGATGTTTCGGTACAATATGAATACCTATAGCGGTTGCGAATTCGTGAACTCCTGGATGGGAAAGAAGGAACGCCAGTGGGAATTGCTGCGACGCTTCAAGATTGACTGGTGCAAGAATTTTGACGAGGTCCGTCGAATCCGTTGCGAAGTTCAGGGGCGTCGGATGCGTGGATTTTTGAACGGGAAGTTTATCGGCGAGCACATATTGCCGTCGATCAATGTTCATCCTGGTTCGATTGGGTTCATGAATTCCGATTGCACGGTCAAGTACGACAATGTGGTCGTGGAGGAATTGCCCGAACCCGATGCGAATTACCTCGATGGGCCTCGTGATGCCGCGATTGCCGTACCGTTGTGCGTGGCCCATCGTGGCGACATGGAGCGTTTTCCCGAGAACACGCTCGAGGCGGTGAAGGGGGCGATTGAGATGGGATTCGACTATATCGAGATTGATCTTCGGATGTCAAAGGACGGAGTGGTGTTCTTGCTGCACGACGATACGTTGGAGCGTACGACGAACGGCACGGGGCAGGCGAAGTTGAAGACGATGGCGGAACTGAAGGAGCTGGATGCCGGCATAAAGCGAAACAAGAAGTTCGAGGGGATGAAGATTCCCACGTTTGAAGAAGTTTGCCAAGCGATGCCGCCCAAGGGCAAGTGCATGTTGATGCTGGACATCAAGCAAAGCGAATGCATCAAGCCAGCTTTGGAGATGATGAAAAAGTACGGTTTGGAGTATCGTGTCATCGTTGGCACCTGGAATTTGCAGCAGGCCGACTTGGCTCGCGCTGCGCTGCCCGGGGTTCCTGTCCTGCTGAATTCGGGGAAGCTGAGTTTTACGGATGCGGAGCTTCGCACTTACGTCATGCATGGAGTTGGTGCTGTTGCCCCTTCGACCTATACTGCATTGCCGCTTTCCCAGGCGCGTCGCCACACCCTTCAGGTTTTCACTTGGGCGCAAAACTCGCCTATGGCCATTCGCAAGGCGATTTTGTTTGGCGCGGATGCGATTACGACGGATTATCCGAGCGTGCTGAAGCGCACGTATGCCGAGTATAAGGATGAGATGTTCCAATGATATGACGTAGCAAGGAGGTGGCTCCGATGAGAATTCCCGTCTTCATGGCGTTGGCAATTGCGGTCATCAGTTGCAAATGCGCTGAGATACGGTATGACTTCGAGGACGGGACGCTCCAGGGCTGGAAGGTGCTGGAGGGTGAGTTCGGGCAGTTGATCGGCAGCCGCGAATTTCAGTTCAACAAGCGGACAGAACGCTACACGCAGGATGGAAAGTACTATCTGACGACGCTTGAGCAGCCTGGAGGCAAGCATCCCAGCGATCGCTACATGGGAATCATCGAGTCGCCGTTGGTGCGTTTGACGTCGCCGAAAATCAGCGTGAAGGTTGGTGGCGGCGCCCATGAGGCCGTTGGCTTTTCGGTTCATTTGGAGAATGGACAGGCATTGGGCTTTGCCCGCGGGGAGAATGACGAGATCATGCGGGTTCGTGTCTTGGATTTGCCCGAGGCAGTCGGAAAACGAGTCTATTTTCGGATCTTTGACGATCACGAGGGTGGTTGGGGGCATGTTACTGTTGACAGCGTCGTTTTCGAGGGCGAGGAATTGGTTGAGGAATCCCGTGCCCGTTTTGCGGCTCGCGCGCTGGAGTTGTCCCGTCGCAGCGAGAGCCGTGTGACGCTTGAGTCATTGCGCAAGGGCATCGAGTCGATTTGGCGTTGTTTTCCTGGCGAGTATCCCGGGGAGGCGTTGCTGTCCGAGTTGTCGTCATTGGGCAAGGATGACGATTTGCGTGAGTTTTCATTGCGTGCCTTGGTACGTATGAATCCAGTAGTGAACAGCGCCCCGATATTGTTCGTGACGCGCAAGCAGTTTCGTGTTGACCATCACAATACGGCGACGATGTTCCAGACCGGCGAGATCAATACCCGTTCGTACGACACGTCGGGATGCCTGAAGCAATTGGATGTGAAGACGGGGCTTGTGACGAGCGTTTTCGCTCCTGGGAGCGGTTGCACCGTACGCGATCCCGAGGTGAGTTTCGATGGCAAGCAGGTCGTGTTTTCGATGCGTCGCGGGGCTGATGACGACTATCATGTCTATACCTATGAACTCAGCACGGGGAAATTGGTTCAGCTGACCAGGGCGAAAGGCGTTTCCGACATCGATCCCCTGTGGTTGCCTGACGGCGACATCGTGTTCACGTCCACAAGGGAACCGAAGTACTGCATGTGCAACAGGCACATCATGGGGAATCTCTACAGGATGGGATCGGATGGCTCCAACATTCTGCAGATCGGGAAATCCACGCTGCACGAGGGGCATTCATCGCTATTGCCTGATGGGCGAATCCTCTACGACCGCTGGGAATATGTGGATCGGAATTTCGGCGATGCCCAGGGGCTGTGGACATGCAATCCCGACGGTACGAACCATGCGGTATTCTGGGGCAACAACACGACGAGTCCCGGAGGTGTGATCGATGCCCGTGTGTTGTCCAATCCCAATCGTGTGATTGCGGTCTTGAGTTCTTGCCACGATCGTCCTTGGGGTGCATTGGGGATTATCGACCGGAGCATTGACGTTGATGGTCGCGATCCTGTTCTTCGTACTTGGCCGGAGGATTTTCGCAAGAAGATTACGGTTGAGGGGCAGTCCTTTGATTCCACGGTGAGCTTGAAGATCAAGTACGAGGATCCCTATCCCCTTGACGACGGTCATTTTTTGTGTTCCCGTCAAGTTGGGCGTGGCGAGTTGATGGGGTTGTACTACTTGGATTTGCATGGAAACGAGGTCTTGATCCATGTTGAGGCGCCCGGTTGCTACGATCCGATGCCATTGCGTGCCCGAACGCGGCCTCCGGTGTTGGCGACTCGTCGCAGCTTCGAGCATCAGAAGGCGAAGGGCCTTGTTTATTTGCAGGATGTCTATGTCGGCACCCACATGAAGGGGGTTGAGCGTGGTTCGGTAAAGTACTTGCGTGTTGTTGAGTCTCCGGAGAAGCGGAATTGGACGTGGGGGGGCTGGCATGGGCAGGGCGAGCAGGCGCCCGGCATGAACTGGCATAGTTTCGAGAACAAGCGGATTTTGGGTACGGTTCCTGTTGAATCTGACGGCAGTGCGTACTTTGAGTTGCCTGCGAACACGTTTGTTTACTACCAGGCATTGGATGCGTCGGGTCGCATGGTGCAATCGATGCGTTCGGGGACGTATGTGCAGCCTGGCGAGGCACAGGGCTGCATTGGTTGCCACGAATCCAGGACGGCATCTGCGGAGTTGATCGTTGCGCGTCCAAAGGCGATGGGGCGTGCCCCGTCGAAGTTGGCCGGTTGGCTTGGCGAGCCTCGCTTGTTCAGCTATCAGCGCGAGGTGCAGCCCGTGTTCAACGCCAAGTGCATCAAGTGCCACGACTATGGAAAACCCGCGGCGAAGAAGTTGAATTTGTCCGGCGACCGTGATATCGTGTTTTGTGCGTCATACGTTGATTTGTGGGCATTGGGATATGTCAAGTGCGTTGGTGGCGGTCCTGCTGCGATTCAGGAGGCAGGGAGCTGGGGAAGCAAGGTCTCGAAGTTGACCCAGGTACTGGAAGCCGGTCACAAGGACGTGGTCTTGACGGATGAAGAGTGGACTCGCTTGCGGACGTGGATTGACATCAATGCTCCATACTATCCTATGTACGAATCAGCTTATCCCGACAATCCCGGTGGCCGTTCCCCCTTGACTCGTGACGAGTTGAAGCGGATCAAGGAGTTGTCCGGGGTTGAGGTGTCGCTGTCATGGGGGAAGCGTCAGCGATCCCAGCTCAATTTCGACCGTCCGGAGTTGAGTGCGATTCTGTCTGCCCGTCCAGAGCATCGCGAGGAACTATTGACGTTGATCCGTCAGGGGCGCGATCGTTTGAAGGCGGTTCCCCGTGGTGACATGGATGGATTTGTACCTTGTGCAAAGGAGCGCAAGCGCGAGTTGAAGTACGCGGAGCGATTAGCAATAGAGCATCAGGTATATGAAGCAATAAAGTCAGGCAAGAAGTGTTTTGATAAAGAATAGGAAATGACCAACCAGAGGAGCTAAGGCTATGAGACGATTGAGTTTATTGTTGCTTGGATGTCTTGCAGTGTGTACCCTGTGTGTTCGCGGCGTCGAGTTTGTGACCTCGGACACCATGTGGGATTTTTGCGGCGAGGAGGTTCGGGGGGGGAAGGTGACCTGCGAGATAGCGCAAGCGCCTGAAGCGCCGGATCGCATGAGCATGAAGTTGACGTTCCGCAAGCAGGAATCGTACATGCAATGGCTGGACGTGATGTATCGTCCGACGCCGATTCTGGACTGGACGAACGAGGAGTACATAGAGTTTGACTATTATACCAATCAGGATTTCAACCTGATGATCAAGATTACGGGGGAGAACAATCCTGGCGCGAACAAGGCGGTAATCGAGCATCTGATTTTGATTGACGGCAAGTCCCCGGCGCCCGGCAAATGGCATCGCGTGAAAATGCCGTTGCCCAAGGATCCGAAGCTGAAGAATACGGTGAACATGATCAGCGTGTACGTTAACATGAACGATCCCAAGTTCGCGGAAAACAAGGATTACGTCTGCTACATCGGAAAGATGGAACTCAAGCTGAAGCCGAGACCGGTGTGGCCGCCGCAGGGAAAGGACATTGCGGGCAACTTCACCACGATCTGGGAAGGGCCGATTGACGAAAAGTCGCCTTGGCTGAAAGTCGGAGGACCCGACAACCAGAACAAGCATCTTGCACGGTTCAAGGATGGGACGATCTACTTCGAGTCGAAGGCCGAGGGCTGGAACGAGTTTGCGTGGTCCGATGCCAAGCGTTTGAAGCTGAAGAACAACGTGACGTACTTGATGACATTTGACTATCAGGTGACTGAGAATCTGTCCGGGAAGAATGCGATGTTCTACAGTTTGGTTCGTTGCGCCGAGACGATCACCCGCGACGTTGGCTGGCAACGCTGGCATGGTTCGGCAGGGAACCGGGGGAAGCGTTCGGTGATATTCAAGACGACGGAGATGCCTGATTATCGCGTGATTTTCGGCATTCGCGATTGCGGTGGGATTGCGATATCGAATGTGGTGATCTCTGAAATGGGTACGGCGAAACAATAACCTGGGAATCTAGGAGGCAAGATATGAAGTGGCATGTACTATTGTTGGTGTTGATGTCGTCGATGTTGCTGGGCAAGCCAGTGGAGCGCGATGTATATTTGACTGGCGCCTGGGGCGCCCGTCCTGGCGGCAAAGGTTCGCCGAGTTACTACGAGAAGGCTGGGTTTACGCTGATACAGGAAGGCAACCATAGATGGCTGACGAAGAAAGATTGGTATTATATCGGGACGGTTTCCGGCCGTCCTCCAACAGCGGCGGCGCGACCTTTCGAGAGCGCCGACGGGAAGATCCAGAATTCGATCAGTTTGTTCACGCATGTCAATTTCAATGCGCCGAGCGTTGAGGAATGGTGGAACGAGTACGTTCCCCAGGTGGTGGAAAGGAAGTTCGAGCCTGAACGGATACGGTTCTGGAAGGTCCACAATGAGTTTGGATATTCCAGCGGGGACATTTTTGATTATAGTCCGGGATCGATCAGCAAATACCGCGATTGGCTAAAGGCGCGGTACGGTACGGTTGAAAAGCTGAATTCAGGCTGGAAATCAAGCTGGAAATCCTTTGACGACGTCGAGCCGCCTCGGAATAATTTCAAGGAGCAATTGGGGAATTGGCTTGATTGGCGTCGCTTCACGTCTTGGAATTTCGGCCGTTACTTCCGCGAGACCGGTGATTTGGTACGTCTGAAGGTGCCTACTGCCCGTGTGTCCGACAACTTTTACAACACGACCGGCCTTGACGGCTGGGATTTGTTCGAGTTGGCGAAGCAGACCGATTATCTTGCCCTTGACATATACTCAATAGGTCGTTGGGCGAGCCTGATGTCCCAGATGGATTTGGGTCGTTCTGCCGCCCGTGCTTGGGGCAAGCCATTTCTGATGATGGAGTACCATGCCGGTCCGAACCATTGGATTACCGAGGTGTATGATTGGCATTTGTACGTCGAGGCGTTGCTGGCATTGGCCCGCGAGAGCCGTGCCTTGCAGTGGTACATGTGGAATTCCGGGAAGAGCGGTCGCGAGGAGGGGATTCACGGGATTTTGGATTGGTCAGGGAATCCTACGGAGCGTTTGACTGCGGTGACCAGGACATCCGCCTTTTTGCAGCGTTTTGCTCCGGTGTTCAATAGGATGAGCGGCAAGACCAACGTTGGTATTGTGATTTCAAATGACTCGCAATACCTGCAACGCGCCCTGGGAATGAACGTGCACCTGTACAAGACGACGAACCAGAAAACGGGTCGCTTGATGAATTTGTCCGGCTATGCCTTTTCGTTTGTTGATGCCCAGCAGTTGCCTGAGCTGAATTTGAGCGAGTACGATGCGTTGATTTTGGCAGGATGCCCTGTGGTTTCGACTGCGGCCCGCAAGACGCTTGAGGCATTTATCGATCGTGGCAAGGTCGTGGTCATCCATCCTGAAGCGGGGCTTTACGACGAGTTCGGACATTCTGTTTCGATGGTTGAATGGGAGGACGAGACGATCGAGGCCAAGGAAGGTGATTTGTTTGCGCTTCGGAATCCGAAGGCTGGCGAGCAATATCGAATGGCCGTGTCGCCATGGGTGATGTCCAAGACCAACATTCGTGAGCCGGAGAAGGAGCTGGCGATCGCTTCCGAGTATGGGAAGTTCCTCGCTTCGTTGGGGGTTAAGCCTGGGATGGAGATTGGCTGCGAGGGGATAGGTCGCGGGGAGGTCGATGTCAGGTTGTTGCGTGATAACAAGCTGAACTTGCTGTTCGTGACGAAGACGACGAAGGAGCCTGCGGACTTGACGCTGAAGCTCAATGGCTTTGACAAGGCGGCGACGGGATGGTTCTACGCCCCCGATACTGCGGCAGTGCGCAGGATCGAAGGAAAGGTTGTTGACGGCGCATTGCAGTTCACGTTGGCGCTTGGCGACAATGCGGGATGTGGCGGTGTTTTGTTGTTCGGCGAATGGCAACCTGTCGTTGACTTGTCGTCCGCCTCCGGTCAAGATACGTTCCGTCCAGGCGAGCAAACGGAGTTGCTGGTTGGCGTCGTGAATCTGGGCACTGTTGCTGTATCTGGCCGTGCTTCGTTGGCCTTGCCGGCAGGTTGGGTTGCCCGTCCCGTATCCGGCGATGGATTTACAGGATTGCGTCCTGGCGAGCGTGCTCAGGTTGCGTTCAAATTGGCGGTTCCTACCGATGCATCCTTGGACTTCTTTGGCATCGACACGCCGATCGAGGCGAAGGTCACCTTTACGGAAGGCGCATCGGGAGACTTGTTTGCGAAGATGCATCCGTTTGTGAAGCCGACGCTTGACGTGCGAGTGGTGTATCGCGACAAGATGCTGAATCCCTGGCAGGAATTGACGCCGCCTGTTTTGCGTTGGGGTTGGGACAACGAGGTGCGGACGCCGCCGCCGGCGCCGATGGCGATCCGTGGCGATACGCCAGCGATCCTGGAACTCGACTGCCGAAAGGATTTGATTGGAAAGCCGTTGTCCTTGAGCGTAGTTCACGAAGACGGGACGCCTGGCAAAATTCGAGTTGCCGATGGCGGCAAGGCGGTTCTCGTCGGCAAGCTTCCCGTCATATTCGATTTGCCGAAGAGCGGGACATATCGGTTGACTGCGAAGGTAGCGGAATACTCCCAAATGGAAACGTTCTTGGCGGCGGCAGGGATTGAGACTGCGGCGCGCGTGCTGGCGAATACAAAGGCACAGAAGCCAGGTTCGATCAAGCTGGCGGTGGCGGCAGAACGTCGATCTGCGGGAACGCCGCTTTTGGTGGCATGGCCGACAGATGCCGATGGCGAAGTTTTGGCACCCTACAACTCAATTACTTCGGGTCGCCTATACGATTCGTCTGGTCGCTTGGTTCCCTTTGAGTTTTCCAAGGGAGGGATTGAGATCAATGCGGATGTTGCAGCTGACGGAGTTTCGGTATTCGAGTTTGTTCCCAACGAACCGAGGCTTGAGAGGACGCCCAGGCTGTCTTGCGAGCAAGTTGACGCTGCGACGATGGTGGTGACCGGCGACACGTATCGGATGACGCTGAATACCTTGTACGGTTGGATTACGAAGATGGAGTTGAAGACGTCCCAGGGCTGGCGCGATTTCCTGATCGAGCGCTCCGGTCCCGTGTTGAAGACCGAGGCTGGCAACCAGGTCGGACCCGAGTCTTCGGAAGGCGTCACCTTGTTTTCCTACACGTTCACGAGCACGTCCGGCTATCTTGAGTTTGAGCGTCCCTACGATGGCGGGAAGATATCTTTGCGCGAGCGCTGGTGGTTTGAGCCGAATCATGCGAAGGTGGATGTCCGGTTGTTCAACAGGACGATGGGACCTTTGCGGTATGGCGATTTCACCTATGAGATTGGTGTCAACGGGAAGACATCTCCCAAGTGGTGCGTGCTGGATTCCGAGGGCGAGATTTCCCTAGAGGGTACGATGCCTTCGAGTGGTCAGTCCAGTGCCAGGCAGTCGATGGTTTTCTTCTCGCCTGAGGGAGCGTCGATGGCTGTGACTCTCCGGCGTTCGGCGCAGAATTTGAGTTGGGCTTCCATTGCCAATTCCGTCAAGCATTCACCGAATGTGACGAAGATCGATTTCATCCGCAGTTTTACGTTTGATCCGGTCGATTTCCTGCTGGGCGAGTTTGACTTGTGGATGTCCTCTGACGGTTTGCCTGTGCAAGGCGACCCTGGTTTGACGTGGTCGTTCTGAGAAAGGAAGTGATCAAGGAGTAGGTTATGTTGTTGTCTGCCGAGGTTGTGAGTTCCCTTGAGAAGGTGCTTTGTCGCCCCGAGAAATCCTGGGAGGATTTTGGTGAGTTGTCCGGTTTGCGCGGCGAGCGCTTATCCTTCCAGGTTGCCGTGAAGTCGAAGGATGCGGAGTATGTGAATTGCCGTCCTGCGGATGGCTTCCCATATCCCGATTGGCTTCGGATACGGTTGGTCGAAAGCGTCCCATGCTATCATCCTGGCATTAATGGCGACGACGACTTATTGGCGACAGTGCCGAGCCTCCTGCCCGACCCTCTGATGGAACTGGACGAGCATTCCAGGATATCACGTCAAAACTGGCACGCGTTTTTCGTCAATGTGACAATCCCTCACGATGCACCCGTGGGCGAACTGGAAATCCCCTTGCAAGTCGATGCCCACGGGTACTTTGGCGAGAAAACCAGCCTTTCCGTCTCGAAGACGATCAGGATTTTCGAAACCGTGATGCCTGATCGGCAAGACGCCAACATTATCAACTGGTTTTACGCGGACTGCATTATGGCGCAACATAACGTGGAATGCTGGAGCGAAGAACATTGGGCGCTGTTGGAAAAGTACGCCAAGAACTATGCCGAACATGGAAGCACCTTGATCCTTACACCGCTGTGGACCGTGTCGCTGGATATTGCACCGGGAAAACAACGGCCAAAATGCCAGCTGCTTGACATCACGGAAGTCGATGGCAAGTATGAATTCAAGTTGGATCGCCTGGAACGTTGGATCAAGATGATCCGCAAGGTCGGCATCAGGGGACTGGAAATTTCCCATGTGTACACGCAATGGGGCGCCAAGCACTGCCCAGGCATTTTTGTCAAGGACAAGAACGGAGTCGAAACCATGCGTTTTGGATGGGAATGCTCCGCAGTATCACCGGAATACACGGATTTCTTGCGCCAGCTGTTCGCCGTGCTGATTCCGTTCTTGCGCCAACATGGATTTGATTCGTCAAATTGCTACTTCCATGTGTCCGACGAGCCGACGCTGGCCCATTTGGAATGCTATTCGGCGGCTGTCCATGCATTGCGTCCGTTGCTGGATGGATTTCCCACGATCGATGCCTTGTCGCACTTCGAGTTTTACGAACGTGGGCTTGTGACTCATCCAGTACCTGATTTTCAGCATCTGAAGCCGTTTTTGGAGGCTGACTTGGAAGAGCGCTGGTGGTATTATGCCGGAAGCGGGAAGAACATGCCTGGGCGTTACATCGGCCAACCCTCTCGCCGCAATCGCGTTATCGGGATTTTGATGGCGTTTTTAGGTTTGGATGGCGGCTTTTTGCACTGGGGTTACAACAATCACAGCACATTCCACAGCACCCGTTTTGACATTGATCCCTACAAGGAGACAGATTGGGGGCGTAGTGGTTGCAGTGGCTGCGGCTTCCTGGTTTACCCTGGACCTGACGGTCCCGTTGATTCAATTCGCAACGAGGTGTTTTTCGAGGCTATCCAGGACTATCATGCTTTGAAGGCATTGGAGGCGAAGATTGGTCGTCAAGGAATGATTGACGTGATCGTGTCCTCGCTTCCCGCCGATGCTGCTCCCTTGGCAGTGAATGCAGTGCCCAAGAGCAATAGCTGGCTCTTGTCATTGCGGAATGCCGTCAATGCGGCATTGGGATGAGGATTTGGGAAACACGAATAAACACGAATTATGCGTTTGTAAACGGGGATATTTTTGAGTACGAGCACCCGGGGTGCTCGTACTCAGGCGGTGCCACCGGTCAAGCGGCGAAACTGGGGCGTTTCTAGTCGGACAGGTCGGACAGGTCGGACAGGTCGGACAAATCATTCATCATTCATGTGAGGGCACCCGGGGTGCTCATACTTGAGCCGAACCGTTAATTTGCACGTAGGCGAAGATTGTTCAGGGGAGCTTCAGGGAATCGATGTAGTTGTCCTCGAAGTAGATCGATTCATTGAGCGGGTGGTCTGTGCAACGTGATTTGAGGGTGCTGATTTGGTTGATGAAGGCGTGATCGACAGCCAGCCTTTCGGCGCCCCGGAGGGCGGTGTTGCCAAGCAACTCGACGGCTGGCGGCGATGGGCTGGGGGGGATCAGGTTGATGCTGAAAAGACTGTCGATGCGAAGATGTTGGGCAAAACCACCTGCCAGGTAAATTTTGCTTAGGTTTTGCATCGTGAGGTTGCTGTCTTGGAGTAGGGTTGCAATGCCGGCTTGCACGGCGGCCTTCGCCTTGAGGAGTTGCTCGATATCGAGTTCGGTTACGATGATATCATCGGTTAGCTTAAGAGCTTTTATGTTGTTTTGAGTTGTCAATCGATTTTCGAGCGCTTGCGGCATGAGCCTTCCGTATTGTGTGAGCCATCCATCTTGTCGTCCTCTTGCGAGCAGTTCGATCATTGCCGAGCCGCAGATTCCGATTGGATCGGCGTTGTGAATGGTCGTGAAGGTCCAATTGGGGTCGATGCGGTCGATTGCCCCAGTGACAGCCCTTCGTCCCGAGGAGATTCCTGCTCCTTCGAAAGCCGGTCCGGCCGCAGCGGTTGTACAGACGATTTGTCCGTCTTCGAGGGCAAGCGCCATTTCGCAATTGGTTCCCAGATCGATGAAGAGTTCGTAGGGGTTGAGGTTTAGGGTTGCAAGCCCTGCGAGTACATCGCCACCGATGAATCCGCTGAGTGCGGGTGCCGCGAAGACCAGGGTGTCCTGGGGGACGGCGTTGAGGTTGAGTTCACGGGCGGTTTTTGGCGTGAACTCTGTGACGTTTGGCATGTATGGCGCCTTGCCGATCGGGGTGGTGTCGATGCCCCAAAAGATCGAGGTCATGACGGTATTTGCGGCTAAGGCGATGGCTTTCGGCGGAGGATCGGGCAGCTTTTCCAGGACTTCGTCCAGGGATTTTGCGGCTTCGAGCTGAAGTTGTTTCAGACCGGTTTCTGTCGAGGCATGGGTGATTCTGGAGATGACATTGTCGCCGAATTGGATTTGCCGATTGAAGGCCGAGGCTGTTGAGCGTGTTCCGTCTGGGAAAAGCTTGATTGCGGCAACAGTTGTGGTTCCCAGGTCGATTGCCGCGACGGTATCTGTTATTGGTTTCACAACATCATTGGCGAAGGTCGTGCTGATGCTTCCATCTTGAGTTTGTATTGCCAGGCTTGGGATGTCAATCAGTCCCGTTTGGCTTGTCAGCTTTGTTTGGCACGCTTTTGCTTGATGCGTCGCTCCATTTCCAGCGACGAGGGATTTCCCATTGCAGTCGAACGTACCTTCGAGGAGCGTGATTGTGCAAGCGTTGCAGCTTCCTCTGCCGCCGCATCTTTTGTTCCAGTTGAGGTTGGGCGCTGGCGGCTGGTCGGCGATCGGTTGTCCTGTGAATGCGATTTGAATGATCATGGGTTTAGATTGGGTCTGGGACTCCGAAGCCTTGTGCGGCCGAAAGGAGTTGTGCGTGGGTTAGTGCCATGGCGAGTGCGTCGGTCGAGTCCAGGGCTAGGGCATCGGTTTGGATATGGAGCATTTGGGAGACGAGTAGTGCGACTTGTTGCTTGGAGGCGTTTCCGAGTCCGCATATTGCCTGCTTGACTTTTCGTGGCGCGTACTCGTGAGTCGGGATGGCTTTTTCGGCAAGCGTCGCGATGACTGCGCCCCTGGCGGCGCCGAGGATGACGGCTGTCCTGACGTTTTGGCAGTAGAATCCGCCTTCGATCGCGGCGACGTCAGGCTTGTAGAGTTCGATCAGTTCCCGGACGCCACCTGCCAGGCGCCTAAGACATTCGGATACGGGCGCCTTTTGGTCGGTTTTGATAACGCCGCAATCGACCGGTATTTGCACGGTGCCTTCGCTCTTGGTGTCGATGATTCCCCAGCCTGTGCACCTGAGCGCCACGTCCAGGCCGATGATTCTGAGTTGTGGTGGCGGTGGCGTGTTGTCTTGGTTTTTCGGTTGGGTATTTCGCTGCAGGACTTGCTTTTTTGCGAGTATTTTTTCTAGTTCCGCGAGGTTTTTGACGCGCATGTTTCTAGTGGTCGTGAGTGTCTTTAGTCGAATTCGAGAATGATTTTGGCGTCTGTCGCCGGTTGCGGGACAGCTGGCTTAGCCTTGATGCTGGTTGTTTGCCTGACTTGTACCGAGCCTGGTTTTGCGCCTTTTGGTTTTGAGACGAATTTCGCCTTTGTGCATGTCACGGCGACATTGCCTGCGTTTCTTGCCTTGCTATGGTAGGCTGCGATGGCGGCTGTTGTGTCTTTGAGTTGCCTTGTCGGTTCCGGCTTATCCTCGGTATCTCCTGTGAATTTCAGGATCACATGGCTTCCTGGGAGTCCATTGATATGGAACCATAAGTCTTCCGGGTGGGCAAGTCGAAACGAGATCAGGTCATTGTCCGTTTCTGTTTTGCCCGCCCAGGCTTCCCATCCGTCACCCAGGTCGTATTTCCAGAATGTGACGGTAATGGGCTTTGGTTTCATTAGTGCAGCAGGCTATTGGCAAGGATGTTGATGCCGAGTGCGAGGGCGTCCTTGGAGTGGATGCCACCGCAGTACGGGCATTGGGCCAGTTCCCAGCCGCAGGCGAGTCCATGTGGAGAGAATATGACGCCCAGGTGTCCGTCCACGTTAATTCCGTAGAGTTCGGGTGGGATGCGCGTCTTGCACTTGAGCTTTTCGGCGAGCGCAGGAAGCGGCTGGACGTCCTTGATGTTGTTCGGGTATGCGAAAACCGGGTGCGTAGCGGGAAGCCTTTCCAGCTGTGCTCCACCGAGGGCGGCGGCAATTTCCCGTTGGAAAGCCTTGCGGAAGCTATCGCGGCCGCAGCAGCTCTCGGCGAAGACGACGCCACCTTGGCGGATGTACTTGGCGAGATTGCCTCGTTCGGCGGGAGTGAGCGTGAAGTCCTGGTGCCCGGTGAAGTAGACGAACGGGAGGTCGAACAAGTGGCTGGAGGTAAGTGCTACTTCCTCGCGCTCGAACTTGACTGCGACCTTGGTCTGCTCGTGGAAGTTGGACAGGAGCATCGACAAGCCGGCTTCGCGGCATTTCCAGATTCCACTGTATTTGACCTGTGCGATGACGAACTTGTCACTTGTCGTCTTGTCCGCGTCAACGAAGTCGAGTGCCTGTGAGAGCGGCAGTGCTGCGGAGCGCTCGGACGAGATGTACGCCATCAGGTTTGCTCCGAGTTGCTTAGCTGTTTCGATTGTGTATCCGAGGCAGCGGTGCTTCGGCGTGTCGGGCTGGTCGTCCCATCCGCAAGAGACGTCCCATCTGAAGAAGAACACTGCGGTTCTGCATCCGATGTCAACGCCGATTATTGCGGGATCGCCGTCCTTGGCTCCTGCCTTGAGGGCGTATGGCCTGTACTTGATGTCCTTGATGTCAAAGTAGGCCTTGAAGAGCGGGTGGTCGTTTGGGAGCCTGTAGGGCGGTCTTTCCGGGATCAAATCCCTGATTTCTCGGAGCGCCGATTCTGCGAACGCCCGCCTTCCACAGCAGGAATCCAGCACCAATGTGCCGCCTTTGAAAAGGTAGTTTCTCAGTTTTTCCTTTTGCTCTGGCGAGAACGTGAAGGCATCGTGTCCGGTACGGTAGAGCACGGGGACTGTTTTGGGGTCTGTTGGGATTTGGCCGTCGGGTAGCGTCATGTCCGAGAAATGGACATTGAGGTTTTTGGCCATCCACTTGAGCAGGTTTTGCGCGTCCGTCGGGTTGGTCGCCCAGTCGTTTTGGTTTTTGGTCGAGATTTTTGCGATGAGTACCGGTGGTCTTGGCGGGTTTTTCTTTTCAGTACGTCTCAGCGGCACGACCGGGAGGGGGAGCGGCGGGAGTCCTTCCGCCGAGGAATGTTGCGCCGGCGGTGCGGGCGGTGGCGCGGCGACGCAGGTGAATGAGGTTTCTTCCTTGGAAACGTCGCTATCCAGCCCCAAATCACCCATCAAGACATCGGCCGCTTGGGAAGTGATTCCGAGAACCAAGAGCAAACTTGCTATCCACTTGCTTTTCATGGTGAAGACCTCGCTGCTTATTATTAATCTATGGTAAAATGAAACACAATTAAATAAATTATACACCCGATAAAAACAATTGCAAGGGGCGCAAATGACCATAATTAAAGTTTTTTTGTCTCAATAAATGAGTGGAGTATAAAAAAAGCAAAAAAATGTCCACTTGGGGAAATTGTTGCTATAGTAATTACATTGAGAAAAAAGGATTCTGAAGTTATTTCATAAGCGAAACTACATGCGAGGTATATGATGAAAAGATTGCTGGTCTTGGTTTTGTTATCGGCGTTTTTCCTGCGCGGCGTTGGTCTTGAGGAGGGGTTCCAGTCGCCACCGATGAGTGCGCGTCCGCAGACCTGGTGGCATTGGATTGACGGGAACATCACCAAGGATGGGATAACGAAGGACTTGGAGGCGATGGCAAAAGTCGGCTTGGGTGGTGCGACGATTTTGGACATTTCTGGTCCTGCCCCATCTGGTCCTGTCAAGACGGTGTCGCCCGAGTGGTTTGGCATGGTTCAGCATGCGATTGTCGAGGCAAAGCGTCTTGGTTTGGAGATTTCGTTGCACAACTGTCCTGGCTGGTCGTCGTCAGGCGGTCCTTGGATTCCGAAGGAGCACGCGATGAAGCGTTTGACTCATACGGAGACGATTGTCGAAGGCGGCAAGCGCGTATCGCTCACATTGCCGCGCGCGTGGGCGACCATGGATTTCTACCGTGACATCGCTGTTTTGGCGTTTCCCGCAGTATCCGGCGACGGGTTTGATTTCCGCAAGTTGGAGGGTTTGAAGGTAAGCGGCAATCATCGGGATCAGTCTCAGGTTGGTTTTCTGTTCAACCACAAGGGCGGGGAGCGAGTTCAGTTGAGTCCTCGTTCGGATGGCAAGATGCACGAGTTCGTCTACGAGTTTGCGGAGCCGTACAAGGCGAAGATGGGTTCGTTGGAGGTGCTGTGCAACGATTGGACTGGGACGACGATTTCTGTCTCCTGCTCGGATGACGGGGAGAAGTATCAGCCTTTGGTGCAGAATCATCGTGTTCGCGGAGGCTTGAATTCCTTTGTGTTCAAGGAGGCTACGGCGCGTTTCTACAAGTTGACCGTACGGGATGCTGGGTCGGCGGGAATCGGGATACGCAGTTTCCAGCTGTATCCGTTCAGCCGGATCGGGAATATTCGTGCGAAGGCGTTGTATTCGTACGGGATTTACGACCCTGATACCATCGAGCCGTCGCCAGACGAGGTCATCAAGGAAAGCGACATTATCGACTTGAGTTCGAAAATGGACGCCGATGGAAAGCTTGAGTGGGATGCGCCAGCCGGACGATACGTGATCTGCAGGTTCGGGTATTCGTTGACCGGTAAGCGCAATCATCCGACGACCCAGAGCGGGAGCGGATTGGAGTGCGACAAGATGTCGAAGGCGGCGGTGCGCTGTGCCTGGGATGGGATGATGGGGAAGATCGTTGAGAATGCCGGGGAACTGTCCGGTGTTTCTCTCAAGGGCGCGTTGATCGATTCCTACGAGGTCGGTTCGCAGAATTGGACGGATACTTTTGCGGCGGACTTCAAGCGTTTGCGCGGGTACGATTGCATTCGCTACCTGCCGATTGTCACGGGGCGCTTTGTGAATTCCCTTGGTTTTTCCGAGCGTTTCCTGATGGATTTCCGCCGGACGATTTCCGATTTGTTTGCGGAGTGCTATTCCGAGTATTTCAAGGAGCTGTGCGTGCAGTCGAAGTTGGATTTCCTGTCCGAACCCTACGGGGGACCATTTGACAACTTGTTGCAGGGAAGGTACGCCGACATTCCGATGGGGGAGTTTTGGGGTGGTTCGAACAATGCTGGGAATGCCCGTTTTGCGGGAAATCTGGCCCAGGTCAACGGAAAGATCTATGCCGGCGCCGAGAGTTTCACCGCCGATCCAGTCAATGGTCGTTGGCAGAGCTGTCCCGATAGTCACAAGGCGCAGGGCGACAATGTGTTTTCCCAGGGTGTCAACAGGTATATCTTCCATTCCTATGCCCACCAGCCTTGGGATGTATCCGGGCCTGGGATGACCATGGGGCAGTGGGGTTTCCACTTCAACCGCCACAACACGCTGTGGCCGGATTACGAAGGATGGCTCGGGTACATCGGGCGAGCCCAGTTTTTGCTTCAGCAGGGGCGCATTGTCTCGGATGCCCTGTATGTCGCCTCGGAGGTGACTCCCTGCGGGGAGAACTATGATCCTCCCGTTCCGTCTGGCTATCACAGCAATGCATGCGATGTTCGCTCGTTGCTTGATCGGATCGAGTTGCGTGGCGATGGCAGGATTGGCTATGCCCATGGGTTGACGTTCCCGGTTTTGGTTGCGACGAGGACTCGCTACGTGTCTGCTTCGGTTTTGCGCAAGTTGCTGGCATTGGCCGAAGGCGGCGCGAATGTTGTCTTGGGCGAGCGGCCTACATGCGCCTTTGGCCTGAGCGGTTATCCTGATTCCGATGACGAGGTCAAGCAGCTGGCCAGTCGCCTGTGGGGCGACCTGGACGGGAAGGACAGGAAGATGCGTTCGGTCGGTAAGGGACGCGTGTTCTTTGGCGTAGG
>JAGVUR010000197.1 GCA_019136135.1 Verrucomicrobiota bacterium | reverse complement strand
GGTTACTTATGATTTCAGCTCTCCGAGCTTCCTTAAGGTGCCTGCGGCGCCATGCCACAGGTTACGCTTCGCCAGGGGTTACTTATGATGCCAGCTCTCCGACCCCAGGTTCCGCTGGGCTTTGCCCAGCTTCACCAGAGGTTACTTATGATTTCAGCTCTCCGAGCTTCCTTAAGGTGCCTGCGGCGCCATGCCACAGGTTACGCTTCGCCAGGGGTTACTTATGATGCCAGCTCTTCGACTTGCTTTATGGCAGATCGAGCTGTTGGAGTCTTTTTTCGATCTTGACGATATCCTCGACATCGCCGAATCCCAGGTAATTCATGATGTAGAGCGGTGTTTCAAGCTTGTAGGATTCCCCGGCGGGGACGCTTGCCTTGACTCTCCTGAATGCATCGGGATGGAGTGCCGTATCGTCGGTTATCCAATAATGAAGCGTGATATCGAAGTTTTGGATGGCAGTGACTCCTAGGAATCGCTTGTCGTCCTTGGATCGCCAGGCGCATTTTTGGTTGTCGTTCCAAAGATTTGGCGCCTTATGTGTCGGCGGTGGAAGGACTTGGAATGCAGGATACAACCTAAAGAAGAAGCCCTTGATATCCAGTGCTTGACCATCGATTGGCTGCACGGAAATGATTTCCGAGAGGAACCAGTCCGCTTCCGGGAGCAGAACGAGCTTGTAATGGATTTTGAACTGGCGCTGGGTGAGCTGATCCTCGATTGCAGAGGTGGTTTTGTCTCCTTTTCGCGCAATCACATTGATCTCCATTGCATTTTGCCCCGCCGAAATGGTCACTGAATCACATTGGTTCACATCGGTCCAGGTATTTTTGCCGCTTTCATTGTCGTGCCAAAGCATCACATTGAAGTTTCCGAAGTGTTGCTTGCCGAGGGAGAGTTTGACTTGCGCATTTTCTTCGAGGAGTTCCAGGTTGAGTTTTCCATTCGACGCCTTGAATGACTTCTGCTGCGGTCCGATTTCGAACGTGAACACGGGATTTTGTCCGCCAGTTGGCTTTTGAGCGAGGTATTGGTCGTAGAGCTTTCCTTTTGTCACGATCTCAAATGTTTTGCGCACTGGTGGCTCCCTTCGCCTTGCCTCGCCTGGGTTTTTCTGCAAGTTCGCGAACATGCTGGTGATTTCCGGGTAGGGTTCCAGGTCTTCGTTGACCAAGCCGTAGTTCGAATTTTCAGGGAACTTCGCCGAGATTCCGAGTGCCGGTTCATCGACCCACATGAAGTAGTCGTATCCGACCATTGACGGTATTGCAAGGAGCGCCCTCGCATAGATTTCTGTTGCCTTTGTGCGTTGGGTTTGGGTATGGAAGCGTTGTCCGGCGCCATGCGTGCACGGGAGTCCCGAATCGAGTGCGGGGAATGACCATTCGGTCAGCATGGTCGGCTTTTGCGTCCAATCATAGACCTTGTGGAATTCCTCGACGAGCGGCTGTCCCGTTGGCGGCTTTGAGGAGAATGCGGCTTCCAGGTTCAAATCCACATATCCATATTGGTTCCAGGTCACGATATCGCAGTATTTTCCAGCAGCTTTCCAGATTACCTCGTCATGCCCGCTCATTCCTGCAAATCGACTGCCCAAGAGCAAGTGATTGGGATCGATCTCGCGGAAAATGGTACCGACTGTGCCAAAGTACTTTTCAGCGACGAGTGCAAGGAATGCCCTTTTGATTTCAATTTGCTCTTCTGTTTCCTGCGGCAGTATCGTCAATTTCGGGAGCTGGTCGAAGGAATCGAGTTTGAGATTCCACTGCCTGTTGAATGTCGCCAGGTCGCCATTGCACTTTTCCTTGAGGATTTCGACCGCCGCTTGCTTGGCGCTGTGTTCCAAATCCAGTTCGAATGCGATGTTGAAGAGTCCTGTCTTGGAGTTTTTTCCGTCTCCCCACCAGCGAAGTTCGTTGTCGATGAAAACCCCGAACAACCAGGGATCGTTGACGCTTGACATGCAACTTCTGGAGATGATGAATCGGCAGAATTCGGGAAACCTCGGATGGAAGACATTGGGGAATGCCGAACCGGGTACACCTTTGTTTTCAGCGATGGCAAACTCAGGTCCGAGAGCTGAAAATTGTCCGCCGAGTCCCATGAAAATCGTGTGCGGGATCCCCTGGTGGATCAGTTCGGAGGAGATTCCCGCCGTGACCAGGTTGAAGCCCCAATCCTTCAGGTACTTGAGCGCCACGTCTGCCCATTCCTTTCGGGACGCGAACTTCTTGTCGTTCTTCAGCTTGTGCGGATGCGCCTTCAATGCCTCGCAATAGTGCCCGTGGTAGGTGCAATGGTCAATGCCGAAGACGACAAATCCCCGCCCCAACGGGTCGATCATCCACCAGCGGCCATCGTCAAGCTGCTTGGGATAGAAAAACCCCGTGGCCTCTTCCTGGATATCAGGCACAAAGGAGTTGCAGTAGTACTTGGGGAAATCCGACGCAGGGCGGATTTTGAAGACCGTATCATCCTCGGGCGGATTGGCTTCGACTTGTTCCCAGCTACCCGTCGCCTGTTCGAATCTGGCGATCATCTTTCCGGTGAAGAGTCCCGGGCGAACCCCGCGTGTGGCATTGGCGCCAAGCTTCAAAACCTTCTGGAATACTATCGTTCCATCGAGGGTCGATGCCGTCGCGGTCACCCTTTCAACATTCGCCTCAAGGCGCAGTCGATACGGCGTTCCGTACTGCCATGCGTTCTTTTCGCCAACTACTTTCTCGACAGTGTAGTTATCCCGGCACGGCCATTTGCTTTCGTATTGCTCTCCAAGTTCATAGAGCGGAGCCAGGTTCGGCTTGTGCTCTTCGGGGACATCGACGACTGCGAATTGCCAGAAGTGCTTGGAATCCCGATACAATCTCACGCCCGCGACTCCCCATTCTTCGCCGTCTCTTTTCAAAGGCGTGACGACTGTTTCGACCACCGCATTGCTGGCGTGTACACCATCTTTGTACAGGAGCATTCCCCAGGGCGTTCCGCTTGTGATGGTATTCGGCTTGAAGTCCCAGAAGAACTTGGTTGATCCGTACCAATCGGATTGATTCATCGAAAACGGCGCAGCCATGGCCGCCGACGCGGCAACCAGAAGCAAGACATGAACTTTGCGAATCATAGGAACTCCCCTTGGGATTTTTTAGGCTTTATGATTGTGGACAATCAAACCAATAAACTATTCTCATACCCTCTTGACTTCAAGCCATCGGCATCTTTTTCCCCTCCAAACTCGCTTCCGGCTGCTTGACGCACAAGAACAAACAATGTATGATATTCCATGGGCAAACAGGATGGAGCCCATTTGCGTGGAAAATCACATGGGCCTGCCTGGCTACATAATCCGTAAAATGGGCAGCCACCTCGCATTCAGCCTGAGGATTGCAAAAGCTAATTTACAGAAAATTGTGCATTTGCTCCATAAGACAGCAGAAGTTGTCCTGCTCTATAGAAGATAAAGAATATTGTTGGGAGTTGTAAATGACCATCTTGAATGAAATATCACGAGGCGAGGCATACGATCTTGAGTTCAAACTTGTACCGAACGAGGATCGCGCCAAATACCTGAAGACGGTTGTCGCGTTTGCCAATGGGAAAGGCGGGCGACTTCTCTTTGGTGTCGCAAATGACCGGACGATTCTCGGTATTGACAAAGAAAAGGTCTACGCCGAAATGGATGCGATTACCAACTCCATCACCGACGCTTGTTCGCCACGTGTGGCGGTAGACATCGGAATCGAGAACATTGGCGGCAAATCTATCATTGTAGCGGATGTTTTGGCTGGTTCGCGCTGTCCTTATTTCCTTAAGTCGGAGGGTGACAAGGATGGTGTCTATGTCCGCGTGGGAGCAACTACACAACGTGCAGATGACGCAACACGCCGAGAACTCACACTGCTGAGCGAAGGGCGTAGCTTCGATGCCGAACCATGCACCAATGCCAAAATTGACGATGCACGTATCAAGGCACTATGCTCAAGGATGTACCGTATTGCCAGAAAGAATTGCGACACCGAGTCCGAGCGACGCTCTGTCAGACATGTGACGCCAGAACTGCTGGAGACCTGGGGTGTCATTTCCAAAGTCCGCGACAAATGGATTGCCTCCAACGCATACGCACTACTCACTGGAGACCCTGCGTTTGCCATCCGCCTGAAATGCGGGTTATTTAAGGGGAATGACAAGGCTGTGTTCCTCGACCGCCGCGAGTTCACTGGCAGTGTACCCGAACTGATAGACCAAGGACTGGCTTACATCCTAGCCAAGATTAACATGGGTTGCTACTTCAAGGGAGCTTATCGTCGCGACCGCTACGAGCTACCACCTGATGAAATGCGAGAACTGGTCATCAACGCCTTCGCACACCGCTCCTATCTCCATCATGATACGCCTGTCTTCATTGCTGTTTATGACACACGCGTGGAAATAACTTCCCCAGGCGGATTGCCGCGCGGACAGACTGCGGAACGTGCCTTGGCAGGCTACTCCAAAATCCGTAACGATGTTCTGGCCAGAGCACTCAACTATATGCGCTTCATAGAGGAATGGGGGAGCGGCCTTCAGCGCGTCAACAAGGTTTTCTCCGAATACGGCTTATGCGAGATTTCCCTAGAGGATGCCGGTATTGCCGTCAGAACGAATGTATTCCGTTCATGCTCATCGCGTACGGATGAGCCAGTAAATCCAAAATTAGACCACAAAAACCACACTGATGAGCCAGTAAAT
>JAGVUR010000142.1 GCA_019136135.1 Verrucomicrobiota bacterium | reverse complement strand
CACCCTACCACAGCTATAGTAGTGATGTTTTCGAGTTGGCTCGAACCAACTCCTGGCCGTTTCCGCCCACGGATGGCGGTTCGGTCAGAAACGAAGGCCGTGAACGGTTACGAAAAGGAAACCATATGACATCGACGAATGACCATGATCAACCTCAAAAAATACTGAATTTCAACTAATCACAACCTCAAGTTTATTCTTTGAATGTACACCAAACCATGGGCACATTCAAGCACGCAGAAACCTGATTGCTTGATGACCATTAGCGAACACAAAGTTTTTTCCAAAAGCCGTATTTACGAGGCATGTCACATGCCTTGCGAGTACGAAACCGATGATTTTTTGATTTTGGCTCCAAGAAGGTTTTCATCGGCAAAGTGGAAAGTTCAGAGACAAACACTATATTAAAATTTCAATGTTTTTCCCGTTGTCAGAAAGACCAAACGAACAAAATTAAGGAATTTGACCATGACACAGATTTCTCCATTGCAAAAGGCTCGTGCGTCATACGTGCCCAAGCTTCCCCCCGTCCTGAACGAGTCAGGTCCTTTCGCCAAGGCAGTCCCAGGCGAGGCAACCCAGTCCGTGGCGGATCAAGATGCAATCAAGGCGCTCTTCCCTGATACCTACGGACTTCCGGCAATCCAATTCAAAAACGGACCGCAACATGACGCGAAACCAGTCAATGTCGCCGTCATCCTCTCTGGCGGGCAGGCACCTGGCGGACATAACGTCATCGCAGGACTCTATGACGGACTTAAAGCCCTCAACCCCGCGTCCAAACTCTATGGCTTCCTCGGGGGACCCTCGGGACTGATCGACAACAAGTACATGGCCATTGACGAAGACATCGTCAACGCCTACAGGAATACCGGCGGATTTGACATGATCTGCTCCGGACGCACAAAACTCGAGGAGCCGGAACAGTTTGACAAGGTCATCGCCAACTGCAAGGCGCTGGGAATCACCGCCATCGTCATCATCGGCGGCGACGACTCAAACACCAACGCATGCGTCCTCGCGCAGTACATGATTACCAAGAAGACCGGCATCCAAGTCATTGGTTGCCCAAAGACGATCGATGGCGACCTGAAGAACGAATGGATTGAAGTCTCCTTCGGGTTCGATACCGCGACCAAGGTCTATTCCGAACTGATCGGAAACATCATGCGTGACGCCAATTCCGCCCGCAAGTACTGGCACTTCATCAAGCTGATGGGTCGCTCCGCTTCCCATATCGCACTGGAATGCGCCTTGCAGACCCATCCCAACGCCTGCATCATCTCCGAAGAGGTCGAGAAGAAAGGCACGTCGCTCCACGACATCGTTGACAAGCTCACCAAAGTGGTGATCGCCAGATCCGCCAAGAAAATGGATTTCGGCGTCGTTTTGATTCCTGAAGGACTGATCGAGTTCATTCCGGAAATCAAGCCCTTAATCAAGGAACTGAACGAATGCCTGGCAGAAGGCACGGATTTGGGCAAAAAGTTCAACGCATTGACTGACATGGATGCCAAGATCGCATTTGTGGTCGACCACCTTTCCGCCTCTTCGGCGTCTGTTTTCAAGTCGTTCCCCAGCTTCGTCAAGGCCCAGTTGCTTGGCGACCGCGATCCCCACGGCAACGTCCAGGTCTCCAGGATCGAAACAGAGAAGCTCCTGATCGCGATGGTCGAGGAGAATGTCAAGGCTCACAACAAGGCAAACGGAACCAAGGTGAAATTCTCCACCCAGGCGCACTTCTTCGGTTACGAAGGCCGTTGCGCCGCTCCGTCCAACTTCGATGCCGACTACTGCTACTCCTTGGGCTTCAACGCATCGGCGCTGATCGGAGCCGGCTTGACCGGATACATGTCATCCGTCCGCAACGTGGCGCGCCCCGCCAACGAATGGGAAGCAGGCGGCATTCCACTGACCATGATGATGAACATGGAACGCAGGCACGGAAAAGACGTGCCCGTCATCAGGAAGGCATTGGTTGAGCTTGACGCCGCCCCATTCAAGACATTCGCAAAACATCGCGATGCATGGGCGGAAGGTGTGGAATTCGTCTACCCTGGTCCCATCCAGTACTTTGGACCTGCTGAAGTCTGCGACCGGACAACCATGACGCTCCAGCTCGAAAGAGCCTGAAAAACAAATCCTGCCTGATTCCATATCGGCAGATTAACAACCATCACGCCCTCTTGAATATGGCCTAAGCCCTACCCTTGAGGGCGTTTGCTTTTTCGGGAAATTGCTGTTTCAGCGCTCAATCTGCCGCTTCGTAAAGGATGGCCTTGCATTCTCCCGGATCGCAATTCAGCTCGAAAGAACGACCGGAACCAAGGCTCCGTCCGCTAAACGGATCGACAAAACGCATGTCGCGGGGAAAATTCAGCTGAATGGACTCGCCCAGGCGATGACCGGCGGCAATGCCCTGGCCGACATAGACGGCGTTCCCCGGTAGCGCATGGGGTTCAATCCCGGCCAGGCGGGCTGCGTTGTAAAGCAGCTGCGCGCTGACACCGGCAATTTGCGGTGAATAAATCAGGGTATGTTTCCCGGAAGATTTGCAGACCAGGCCAGGCTCGGATGTGCCCAGCCAATGCCCTAAGACAATCGCATCCGGATCGCTTATGCGAGCCCAAACAGGATGGTGCAGATAGGAAACCTGATTGCCTTGTATCCCAACTCCAAGAGTGCCAAGCCGTCCACGACAGTTTTCCAAGAGCGGGTGCTGCTGGTTTTTGGCAAAAACGACGACATTGTCGCTTGGCGGGCTGAAGACATCGTCAACTTGCAATCCTAAAGCCGCAAGCACGGGCTTGGCTGCTTTCAAGGGACCGCAAATCCCGGTCGGTCCAATGACCATGACGACTTTGCCGGATTGACAGGCTTTTTGCTGAATCGCCTTAATCTGTTCTGGTGTTATCGTCAGCGGCGAGAAAAACAAGTATAGCTTGTAGTCCGGCAGCGCGGGATTTAGGATGTCTTCGAGCAAAAAGATATCCGGAGTCAGGCCGCATGTGCGCAGGCTTTTCATGGCTGCGCCACCATTGGCCATTCCTTCACAGTGCAGGCGATCCGCTTCATCCATGAATACGGCAAATTCGGCATGAGGGACTTTGCCTCGATGTTTGGCTGCCCAGTCTGCCATTTTGAAGGTCGCCTTGATGATTTCCATCGCCTCGGGGTCATGGTACCAGCTGCCGAACATGTCGTAATAATAGAATCCATTGGCACCGGAGGCCAGGGTTGCTCCGGCATCGCGCATGATTTGGGCCTGGAACTCGGCGGCATTTTTCGGATAAGCGGTATAATCCCAACCGGCGAGAGCTTGGGAACGCCAGGTGCGATGATCCAATTCCTGGACAAAGAGCAGCTTGCGAAAGTTGGCCGCGGCAATGCTGAAGTTTGCCGAGCCGCCAGGGGCACGCTGAAGTCGCGGCGGCGCATAGTCGGTGACTTGGGCGACAATGTCAATGCCTCCCATCGCCAGTTCGCTGAGCGCCAAGCGACTGGTCTGCCGCCAAACTGGACTGCTGTACCAGGTCTGGATCACACAAGGACGCCCCAAGCCATCTTTCAAGGTCTGTCCAAAACGACGCAACATGCGGGCGGTGCTGATGGAAAGGAAGTGCCGGCAATCGACAATCTTCCGGTCAAGGCCGGCATCAGAATTGAAGTACGGACGGCTACGCCATTCCGCGCCGGTGAAGACGCTGGCATTGTTCAGGGTGACTTTCGGATCGCCCCAAGCCCTCTGCAAAGCTTGATCGTTGCCGTATTTTTCCGTCAGCCAAGCACGAAGCGCCTTCTGGAAACTTTCCGAAAAATCGGCATGTCCAGCCTCGCCATCGCCGTATTTCCATTGCACGAATTGTCCGTCATGTCCTCCTGTCAGGCAAAACCCCATAATGATTTTTCCTGCCGGGCTGCTTTTCAGGAAATCGGCCAAGGCGTTCAGGCCTTCAATAATATGCTGCTGGTATTCTTCAGAAGCGTAGGTCCATGCCCAGGCTTCCCGTTTATCGGTATTGATTTCATGCCCAAAGCCCTTGAACGCTCCACCGGCGGCAATTCCCCGTACGCCCTGTTCATTACAATAAATGCTTCCCGGATGCGCTTCCAGCCAGTCGTTATCAGGGTCGCAGCCCACCCGTAAAATGACTCGGAGCCTTGGATTTGCGGCGTAGATGCGTAGCAGGTTGTCTTCCACCCTTTTGAAGTCAAATTTCCCGTTGCCGATGCTTGCCCTCTTATCCCATGGCTTGTTCACATAGAGGGTGCTGCCATGGTCATGGGTGATGATTATATTGGCGCCATTTTCGCCCATCAGCCGATAATCATAGCTGCCGCGATAGCCATTGTACGGAACCGGAGTGCCGTCCAGCACCAGGAAGGTGTTCCCGTTTTCGTGTTCCACCCGGCATTCAGTCGGCTTAACCGATGCCAATGCTTGCAGGGTTGCCTTGCGATCCGGCATAGGATCTGGGGCGTCATAAATTCCTGCGAACAGCGGCTTCTCGGCAAAGGGAGTCACGTCATAGCGCAAAATCCGAACCCGGATGGGATTGCCGCCCAGCTTCAACTCCAGCCGCAAAAAACGTGCCTTGTCACCGGTATTGACTCGCAACTTCAAGGTCTGAGGAAAATTTTCCGCATAGACCTGCTGGAAACGCATCGGGTCTCTGACGGTTCCGAGCACGTTGCCTTGTTCATCAAGCCTGTAGAGGTGCATTGAGATTGCCGCCCCTGCAACTAACTCCTCGCAGACCACCTCGGCAGTTGCTTCATATTCCCGGTTTTCTTCAACACGGAAAGGCGGTGCCTGCCAAGTCGTGACACCAGGCACATTGGTTTTTTCCACAACCGAACTCTCGGGATGGAATTTCGAAGTGCTGCCATTGCTGTCAACAACAACGGGGGCTGCAAAGGTCAACAACGTTACACATGACAAAACCAAAAAAAGTATGACAATAGCTTTACGCATATAAAGTTCCTGTATCACAGCCACCCCATGGTAGAGATGCAATTCTTTAATCACTTGACATCGAAAAAGCGAATCGATGCTATCTTATTGGCAGGTAAGGAGCCGTTAAACCGTGAAAAAATAAAGTAACTGCCACAAGTAGTTTTTCCAGTTCACCCCAGATTTGATCACCTATCATAAAAGGACTTCCCATGCCGTACCGTAGATTTTTCTTGCTGTTATTGCTTGGTATGTTATGCCATGGTTGGGAATGGGACTTCAGCAGCGGAGGCCCATTGATCGATTGGTGGAGCGAAAACAAGGCCGCCAACCGTTGCGGCGTTGAGATTGCGACGAATCCCGTGACGGGCAAGCCGGCATTGCGGATGCATTGGGACGAGGCGTTTACCAGTTGGATGCATGCGTACAAGGGGAATGTGCCTGGCTTGGACGATATCGGACGGGTGAAGTTTACCGTGAAGATCACCACGACTGGGCCATCTGCCATCCGCCAATGCAACCTGCGGCTTCAGGACAAGGATGTGGAGACATTCTACTTCAACAAAAATGTCCGATGGAAGGAAAAGGGTCAATGGACGCTGGAGTATATCGTCGATCCCAAGAACTTGTCCTTCAGCAGCTCTGTCCAGCACGGCTCGAAGATGGACAAGCGCCTTGATTTCCCGTTGAATGGCCTCGGTGTGAACCTAACCTTCGAACGTGGTTCAGGCATTGGCGAGGCGTTTTTGGATTATATCGGATTCGAACCAATGCCCGAAGACTCGAAGGAACACATGGTTACGTCACAATGGAATGGCGACTTCCTGGATTTGGAGAACCGACATTGGCTGAAGGGAGACCGCGGCATCGTGACACGGGAAGTAAATCCTGCAACCGGGAAAATGGCCGCCAAACTGAAGGGCACGACAGAACGGAATGGACGACCGATAGGCATGACCTTCGGAATGCGGGGCTTTTCACCACGTGGCGTGCTGGCGCCAAAGTTCCCAAAGTTCGAAAGCGCAGAACTTAAGGTGGCGATCACCACAACGACACCCTTGAACTTCACGGAAGCATTCGTGATTTGCGTTGACGACATCAGCATGGAGCAAAAGATCGTGACGAAGGCGGACTTGTCCAAGCCGGGAAAGCATGAACTTGTCTTCAACCTGCTGTCGGAGTACCCCGCAATCCAGCGAAAGGGCGCCAGCGACATGACACGACTGTTCACCTTGAACGGATTTTATCTCCATGGAACCGAGGCAAAGACAGAATGCGAGATTATCGTTGACGGAATGACATTGTCGCTGTCCCAGCCCGCCAGCGCCGCCTTGGCAATGGAACTGGAAACCGGAACGACGATGCGCGTCGTGTTGCCGGAACGAAAGGCACAGGGAGTCGAGGCAAACCTGACGAACACGTTGGCAGCCCCGTTTTCCGGCAAAGTGAAGTTGTCGTTGTGGAACCACAGGAACGAATTGCTGCCATGGAAGTTGACACGCGAACTGAAGCTCGCCGCCGGCGAATCCTTCAAGTGCAACGTGCCAGTGCCTGACATGTACGGCGTTTACTATGTCCGCGCACAGGTCGAATCCCTGGGACACGAGACGGATTTGGAACGACCATTTGCCTATTTCGTTCCGACGCGTACCGATCGCAACGCCAAGCGTCCAGTAGGCTTCAATTTCGGCAGCGTGGCGCACATGAATCCGTATTTTGGCTCGGAGTGGGACATCCAGCGAATGGCGGAAGCCATGGCGTTGATCGGGATGAATGTCCTGAGGACCGATATCATCGTCAATGGGGAGGACGACTGGAAAAACTGGGACTTCCTGATCAAAACCTTCCAGGACTACGGGATCAACTTCGATATGATTTTAAGCTGCGGCCCCGTGTACTACAAGGACGACGCAGCGCAATTCGATCGTGCATTGGCGCACCACGAGAAGCTGTTCAAGCGGTACAAGGGAATCGTGCACTACTGGGAAATGCTGAACGAACCCGACCTTGACTGGGGCAGAAAGCGTCCGCTCTGGGCAAAGGAGTACATTGAATGGGCGAAACTGACCAGAAAGCAGCTGGACGAAATCGATCCTCAAGCCGTGTTTATGTCAGCGGGATACTGCAACTTCGGACACAAGGTCATGGGTGAATTCCACCAGGAAACGATGGCGGGTTGCAAGGATGTCTTTGACCTTCATTGCTTCCATGGGCATGGACACTTCGGCAGCTTCGTCAATATCATCGACAATCGATTGCTCCCGATGCGCAAGGCATTGGGAATCACCATCCCCTGGTATGCCAACGAGACCGCGTTGACCTCCGCGTTTGGCACTAGCGAGGCGTCCCAGGCGGAAGCGGTTTACAAGAAGCTCCTGTACAGCTGGGCAAGAGGAGCAAAGGGATATATCTGGTACAACATGAGGGGAAAAGGCGAAAACATGACCTACGGAGAGCACGGCTACGGCATGCTGACCTTCGACTTCTACCCAAAGCCAATCTACGCCGCCTACAATGGACTGATTGGATTGTATCGAGGCAGGGAATTCGTCAACCAAATCGAATTGGGCAGCAAAAAATGGGGATTTGCCTTCAAGGGAACAGATGGCTTGGCCGTGGGACTATGGGCCGAACTGCCCGGAGAAACCCCGGTGGTCTTCGAAACGGACGCAAAAAAGGCGTTCCAAATCGACTTGTTTGGCAACAAGCAGGAACTGACTGTACGTGATGGACATGTCAATGTTTCACTGGCAACCGAACCTGCAACATTGCTCTTGCCAGGGGCGACATTTGCCAAGGCGAGCGACACGAGGATCGACCTGATGCTGCCGGAGGCATTGCTGCCAGGACGCACTGTTCCGCTGAAGGCAGTAGTGAAGAATGAGTTCAAGATCGATTGCAAGGCGTGGATGCGCCTGACGTTGCCGGATCAAGTAGCTTGCGAGGCAAAGGAGTTCAGGCAAAAGGTCGGCGCACAATCGGAATGGACATGGACAACCAACCTTGGCCTCAAAGCAGATTACCGGATGAATCCCGACAAGCGGGAATGGATGATCGTCGAATCGGGTTTCGAAGGCCAACCCGCCCAACGTCAGGTTCTAGTGTTGCCGATCGCCAAGGTCATCAGCGGAAGTTTCGACGGCGAGCCGGACTTCACGCTGGACAAGTCCCACCACGTCTATTCGCTATTCGTCGGAGATCCAAACAATGCCCATAACATGTGGAAGGGACCAAGCGACCAGAGCGCCAAAGTCTGGCTGCGCAAAATTGGCGATGCACTTGTCGTCAAGGCGGAGGTGACCGACGACAAGCACTGGCAGCCATTCAAGACACAGGACGATGCCTGGAAGGGAGACAGCATACAGCTGTTCATCAAGACGCCGGAAATGGAGGATTGCGCCTCGATGATCTTCTTCCGGGGCGATGACGGAATCGACAATGTCATCCTCCATAAAATCCCCAAAGGATATGAAGGGAACGAATCGCTCCTGAAGCTGAAGTCAACACGTGAAGACGTGACGACGACCTACGAGATGACAATCCCCTTTGCGGCGCTGGGCGCGAAAACGTCGGAATTCGACACTGGTTTCCGCTTCAACTTGATGGTCAACGACAACGACAGCGGCGACCGCAAGGGATGGATCTGGTGCGCTCCCGGAGTCGGAATCGGCGTCAACTACAAGGAACATCCCATGGTGATGTTCTGAACCTACCACCTCATGTAGGCGTATGGATCGTCGCGTACGGTACGCTTGTCCGCGTATAGCTTCGATTCCGCAGGCGATTCGCCGCCTGACAGGCATCCTGCCCAGTCAAGCCCGACCTGCAAGCCCGCGTTGCCCAGAAGCAGCGTTTCCAACCTGATCACATTCATTCGGGTAAAGATCAGGTCGGGACGCTCTTCCTGGGTAAAATCGTCAACGCAACCCGAAGACCACAGCAAGCGCCCCTTGCCGATGGGAATGGAAGCCAGCACGCCTGTTGGCGATATCCAGCCATTTGCGGACTTGACGACAGGAACGGCCCGCTTGCAACGCCAATGGATTTCGGCCGGCGAGATGCCACGCAACTCATGCGGCAAGGCGGAACTGTCCAATCCATTCTTCCACAATAGGGATTCCGCAACGGAAAAACCACCCAATTCGGCAAGATTCTTGACCGTGTCGCCTTTGAGACCGCAGGCGACCAAGGTGCCGCCAGATTCCAAGAAGGTCTTAAGCTCTGCCCAATCGGGCGTGTCGCCACGATGCAAGATACGGACATGACGACCCTTTTCGCGAGCTTCAGGCTTCGGAACCTCATTGAGGTAGCCGATCACATTGTCAAGAATCGAATCTGCCACGGGATCGATTCCCAGGCGCTCGGTCAGGTCAAGCTGCGAAAACACGATCCTACCCTGCCCGATTGAGGTTTCCCAAAGAGCCATGTAACGCAAGTCGAAACCGCCATCCAATATCGGACTGAACGTGGACAAATGCGGCTTTTCCACAACTGTTGAGGCGACGATTCCCTCCTGGGAGCATCGCCAGACCCGCTTTTCCCTTTGGCTTTCGCTCAGGCTCGTGGGCGGTCCTTCCAGCGGTTCCAGGGTCGCCTTGCCCCGCCAGTCTTTCAAATCGACATGGTCGATTCCTGCCAGTACAGGATGCTTTGCCTGCCTTATGTTCAGATGCCTGATTCCAGCGGGCAGCGTTCTAAACGCGAAGACTTCTTTTAGCGTCTTGGCATCTTGTTCAAGCACGATGACCTTGAGTCCATTTCTGACATGCTTGTCCAAGTTGGGAATGCGTCGTCCTTCTGCCAACGCCTGACGTCCCAGCACCAGCACCCCAATGCCTTCCAGTGATGTCAGTTCGGGAATCGACAATCCGCGTCTTTCCAATGCAGAACGGGTCATTCCCAGCGGATCGAAAAGCCTCCATTCGCCTTTGGGCAAAAGCGTGGATTGCTTTCGTGGATGAATCTCCATTTCAAAGGGTGCAACCTCGACCGGCTTGCCATCGACCGTCACGTTCGCGAGCCATCTGGCGCGAAGCTTTTTGCTTGTTGAAGGGGCGACAGCCTCAAGTCGTACTTTGGCGTTGTTCCCGGGCGTAACAGCAATGGATCCCTTGCCGGAAGCCAGTTCCTTGCCATCGGCAACGCATTGCCAGCTGTACTCAAACGTGGCTGTCTTCCGCAAGTCGTTGAGCAAGACCAGGGATTTCTCGATCGTCTCGCCTTCATAGAAGGCATGCTCGACTGTGTACCATTGCTTGACGGGACCTCCAATATACGCAAACAGGGGAGCCGTCAGCTTCGGCATTTCGCGACCTCGAAGAGTGGGTTCGAAAATCGACTTTTCGTCTGGCGTGTCAAGGTCGAAGAACATCCTGAGTTCGCCTCCGGCGCCATCGTCGAAAACCCACCTGCTGCTGACGAATCCGGGTTGCTGCAGATTGTCCCAATCCAGAGGGATGCCGATAGGTTGCTTGCCTTCCTTCCTAGTTCGCCTCCATGCATTTTCCCAGGCATTGCATCCTCCCGGCAAGCCCCAGGTCCTCCATGCGGGCAGCATGACCTGATAGTACTTGGTCGAGCAGATGTCGATGATCGGCGGGAAATGGTAGGTGTAGTAGTTGTAGAGCCATCCCCAGCGTTGTTCCTTGGCGTTCCATTCGCGTGCAGGGAAATCGACGAATTCGTCTTCTTCCAGCTCGTATGCCAGGTCTCCCAGCAGGATTGCTCCGTACTCGGTCATCACGGGTTCGTTGCGCCACCAGTTGCTGGGATCGCGCATTTGGAAATCGCCTGGATAGGGAGTCGCTTGCTCGACCATGAACAGGGGTTTGTCACCATGTTCAGCCCAGTTCCTCAGCCATTCTCGCAAATCCTGGAGTTCAGGCCAGCCAAGGTAGTTGTTCAACGTGTATATCGAACCGATTTTCCCGCAGGCATGGTTGTAGTTGGGACGAGTTGGATCCAGCGCCGACATCCGTTCGTTCGAAAACAACAGTCGCTTTTCCATTGCAGCCTCGGCGGAACCCGGCGCGAACTGTTGCTTGCCATCCAGGCAATGTGGATTTTGATCCTGGCTATAGCCACAGGCATTCATATTCATTCTCCACATCACCAGGGACGGATGGTTGCGCCCTGCCCGCTCGATGTACTTGAGGATGCGTTCCCACCGGGGATCCTGATCATCGGAAACCGCCTTGATCCGAATGGTGTCCGCGCCGACCATGATGCCCTCCTCGTCGCAGATTTCCAGGAAGTGCTTGAGGACATGGGCTTGCCCTGGCGATGAGAGCTGGTCTGTGTAGACGTAGTTGAAGCCTCCCTTGATCGCTTTCCGCACCCAATGCCGGATTGCCTTGCCCGTATGCCAATTTCCCTTGTTTGCCCAATAGGCGCAAGGAACCAGGTTGGTCTTGATTCCGTTCAGGTAGAAGTACTTGCCTTCGATTTTGAATTCGCGGAAGCCAATCCTTTGTGGCAGGGTCTGGTCAATCGCCTGTCCATCCGCAAGCAGCGTCAAGGTGAGCTGGTAGAGCTTTGGATTTTCATAGTCCCAGCAAACGGCATCTCCCCAAGGGGATTCCAAGGCGATGGACTTGGCGTCGGCATCGACTTTTCCCGTGAAGGAGAGGACGTTCCTGGAGCCATCGAGGATATCGCATCTGCACTCCAATGCCCTGCCTGCTAGCTGGCCACGCTCAAGCGGCGCGGTGACGCGAATGCGTTTCGTTGGCGTGACGAAGGTGTTGACGGTCATGTCGCCAATCCGTTCCTGGTTGGGACATGCATCGAGGAACACATCGCCGCAGATGCCTTTGGATTGGTAGTAGATTCCGTCTTTCGTCATCGGCAGGAAATGCCAAACGGGCCTGACCTGGGTCAAGACCGCAATCTCAAGCTCGCTCCCGGGAGACGAATGTTGCGTGATGTCCAAGGAACCACCCTCGAAACCAAGCTTGCCAACCTCCTTGCCATTGCAGAAGACAACGCCTTCCGTCGATAACGCCTCGAAACGAAGGGCTACACGACGACCCGACCAACTGGAAGGAATCCTCATGCGGCGCCGAGACCAGCACGCCGCTCCCGAACGGGGATGCTTGAACTGGGGATCCTTCGGATGAGGCCAAACCAGCTCATACCGGAAGTGCTGGGGTATCACGGCATGCCCCCAATTTCCGTCTTCCGGCATGGGAACGGTCACTCCCGCCTCGGGCGTATGTTGCTCCTCGATGCGGATGTTGTCAAACCAACTCGTCCCGGACATCTCATGCCGTACATTCAAGTTGCGCATGATCCTGATGGTGATGCCAGGGGAACCAGAAGGAATCGAAAATGGCATGGAGTAGCTTTGCCAACTGTCCGATTTGGCTACACGGGGACCGACAACGCAATAAAATATAAATCCTCGGTTGTCAACGATTTCAACAATAAAGCTATCGCCATTGACCTGACTCAAAATATCCATTTTCAAAACCAGCCGCTTGCCGACAGGCAGGTTCGAAAACGTCCTTTGCACATGATAGGCGTTCATCCTATTGGGGAAGGACGCATCCACCCGCAGGCTCCCCTTGCCGGTCGTCTTGCGCTCCCGGTCGAAGGTCGCCTTCAGCTTGGCGCCGCCTCCAGGATGGTTGACTTTCCATGCCGCAAATCCTGCGTCTTCGTCGTCCTCGTCATTCCAGACGATTCGTGCTGGCTGGGCTGGAGCTTCGGGAAGCTTTTCGCTTCGCCATTCCCAAACACCATTGAGGCAGATGCTTTCCCGGTGGCTTGAGGTTTTTCGCCAGGCTTTTTCCAGTTCCCATTGGACGACTGCACCATCCGGCAGTGCACAGGCTACAGGGGCAAGGACAATGGCGATGAGGAAGCCGGTAATGATTCGTGATGTGGTCATGTTGGTTGTTTCCGGTTAATCGAGTAGCATTCCATGGAGATAGACGGGTAATTCGGAAAGCATCAGGTCAAGCTTTCCGTCCTTTGGCTTGGCGGGCAGTCGATTTCCTTGCAGGTCAAACACCT
Source organism: Verrucomicrobiota bacterium (assembly GCA_019136135.1). Classification (GTDB taxonomy): domain Bacteria; phylum Verrucomicrobiota; class Lentisphaeria; order Oligosphaerales; family Oligosphaeraceae; genus UBA1407. The sequence goes on along the minus strand of JAGVUR010000142.1, from coordinate 10,244 downwards.
GGCATTGTGCTTCGTCTACCTTGACTGTGACCTGCTTTGTTTCCTCCAATGCGTAGCCAATGACGATTGGCTTTCCGTCCTTGGTTTTGAATTGGTACAGGCGATGTTCGGTGGGCGTGTCCGAAAGATCCTTGACGAGCGAGGCGTGTTCCAGCGTTCTGGTCAGGAAGGCGATTGCCATCAGGGATGGCTTTGGGGAATAGTCCTCGTGTACGAGGCCGAAATTGTGTTCGGTATAGCTTCGATTGGATCCATCGTTCATGAAATCATACTGGAGCATGTAGTCCATGCCCGCCGCCATGGTCAGCAAGTAGGCCCGGATGATGTACTGAGCCTGATGCCGATAGCTGGACTTGGGATAGCCACCTGCGATCTCCAAGTATTGCATGTTGCCCTGATACGTCGTCCATCCGACTTCCGTGACGCAGGCTCGCGTGGCGCCGCCATGCTTGACGCAAAGTTCGCGCAATTCCCGTCCTCCGTCCTTGAAGACCATTTCATACTCAGGCCTGGGTTGACCGTGGCAGTACGGATGCAAGGCAATCGAATTGTGGCTGGCGGCAATCCCTTGCTCGATTTCCTGGCGGACAGTCTGCCAAACGTCTTCCGAGGCGACGACGACCGTCGCACCAGGCTGGACTCGCCTGATCGCCTCGTCGGCAAGACGTGTAAATGACACGAATTGATCAAGCCAAGGCGCATTGCCCCAGCGGTCGCCGCCGTACCGTTTCTGGAAACCAAAATTCGCCGGTTCGTTCCAGATCTCAAATATGTCGATCTTGCCCTTGAAGATTTCCGCCATTTTCGCCGCCCAATTCGCGAAGGCCTGTGAATCGTATGGGTTCTCGTAGAGGGTATTCCCGTATGACAGCAGGTAGTTGGTGCGGATTCCCCGTTCAACCAGCAGGTCGATGTAGTCCGTTACGATCTTCGGCACGACGACTTTTCCCCGCTCCTTTTCCAGCAACCCCCATTGGATCTCGTTCCTGACGATGCCGAAACCCGCTGCGGACAAAATATCGACGAAGCGATAGTCGCCGTTGATCCAGCCATGATGTCCATGGATTCCGGTGCCGATTTTCGGGTGTGGCGAGGGATTTGGACCTGTTAGCCGACCGAACCAATGTGAAATCAGGTGCTGATCGCCAGGATCAAAGGGATGCCTGGCTTCAATGTCGAGTCGAAACGCACCATACCGCTCCCCAAGACGCGAGGCGGGATAACGGAACACATAGCTTCCATCCGCTTCGGGACGGGCTTCTTCGAAATGCAACGGCCGACCCTGCCAATCCCGCAAGACATGGACCACCTCGTACCTGGCCAAGGTTCCGTCAACTTCCAAAGTCCCTAGACGATACCGAGCCTCGATGTCCTCGTCAGGATAGTACAACGACGAAAACCTGCGATGCTTCACGGTAATCGATACCCCGGGAGTAACCGACCGAGCAGATGTGGTCTCGATATAAAACCGACACAAGTCCACCGTCCCAACGGGGTAGTCTTTTTCCGCTGGTTCGTATCCTACGACCACTTCCTGAATCGGCCAGGAAATCGACTTGTCGTCATCCTTCCCCCAAGTACCGTCGAACTTATCCAGCCTGCACTTGACCCGAGTCCATTCGCCAACAGGGAACGGTCCCCGAACCCATCGGAAATGTGTTCTGCGCTTGCTGTCGACTGTCCTGACGAACAGCCTCGCATTAGGTTCGGAGGCACGAACATCCATCACCAAAGATGTTCCACCGAACTCTATCGTTCTGCGCATGAGATATGCCACATAGCGACCGGCTCTCAAATCGAACTCAAGTCGGACAAATTCAGTTTCACCCTCGCTAAGACGCTTTATGCTTCCCTTGGCGCCGGGGAACTCCTCGCCGAAAAGCATCGCCCCCTTGGGCGTCTCCTCCGTGCCCAACCATACCTGACGTGATTCGACACCCAGCAAAGGTACGACAACGCAAAAAATCAATGACACGAGCCAATAACGCATAGCCAAAATGCTCCTTTCAACCTTGAACAACTCCCAAATCCTTATTTGCACATGAAAAATTTCGCGGATTTTCGGGAAAATTCAACAAAACCTAGTGCATATTCATCGGGAGTCATTCACTTTCCTCTTTTCATGGTAATCTTTATGAAAGTCGATGACTGTTATTTGCAAAACGATCATAAGTTACACGGAAAATCTTTATTTTGAAAATTCTGAGTGCAGCAATCGCAAAGATTCAAAGTTTTCCATGCTCTCGGGCGTGAACAAAAAAAGCCTGATCCGTGAAGTAAAATACACATCGTCGTTTTTACGAATACAGGAAATTTGATTTTGAAAAAATGCCGTTTTTTTCAACCGTCTGCATTGCCAGCCCGGTCACATTGCTTGAAAACATGTCCCAATGGATTCATTTGATTTCCCTCCGATGTTTTTTGCGCGAAGAACACATGCCATGGGCGCAAGCATCCCTTTCGGGGTGCCACTTCACAGATTCAGGTAAAAAGAAGAAGGCGGAATGGAACTTGCATAGGAAATGCGGGTCTAATTAAATAACACAATAATTTTACGATAATAACGTTATAGGTGTACGACAAATGTCCTTTGTCGCACAAAGAAGAAAAATGTCGTTTATCCGCGGAAAATGCCTGTCCGGCAGATTCCACCTATGTTCCTTAACATTAGCAACGAGGAGAAGAAAAAATGGATGAAAAAAAGAACAGCATGCCTTTGCTTGGCGAAGCGTTTCCAGAGCTGGCGGTTGTAACCACGGATGGTCCGATGAAGCTGCCGTGCGACCTGAAGGGAAACTGGTTTGTGTTCTTCAGTCACCCGGCCGATTTCACGCCGGTCTGCACAACCGAGTTCGTGGCGTTCCAGAAGCGCTACGATCAGTTCAAAGCCATGGGGTGCAAGCTGGTCGGCTTGTCGATCGACCAGGTCTTCGCGCACATCAAGTGGCTCGAGTGGATCAAGGACGTGCTCAAGGTTGATATTGAATTCCCAGTCGTGGCAGCCAACGACGCCATTGCCATGAAGCTCGGCATGTTGCATCCTGGCAAGGGAACCAACACCGTGCGCGCCGTGTTTATCGTCGACCCTGCGGGAATCGTTCGCCTGATCATGTACTATCCGCAGGAAATCGGCCGGAATATCGATGAGATCGTACGCGCGGTCAAGGCGCTGCAGCTCGCCGATGCCAAGAAGGTGGCCATTCCTGCTGGTTGGCCCAACAACGAGCTGATCAAGGACAAGGTCATTGTGCCGCCGCCGGCAGACATGAAAGGCGCCGCCAAACGTCGTGCAGGAGAGTATGATAATTTCGATTGGTGGTTCAGCTATAAAGACGCATAATAACTGATCTGAAGGCTCTTGTCAGCAGACTCAACCGCCTTGCCGCCATGTTATTTGTAGATGCAGGCAGGAAGAGCTGCTGACAAGCACGCCAGCACCAACGTCGGCTTTATGCTGAACTTTTCGGATGATTTCACACAAGAGTCGTAACCCTTCGCCTAAGGAGCTGTTCAAAATTAAGTTTGCATTTCCGGAACTGTTGCCTTAATTTTTGAACAATTCCTAAGCTCTGCTTCGGCCGGATTTCTTCTGGCAGGGACAGGGCTTTTGTAATAATAATATAGTTAAATCGTGCCGACTCGCCCTGGGTCTGCGCATGCGGCGAAAGGCCAGCAGTGCTGGCCACAAGAACAGGAGGATTGATCCATGTTGTTTCAACAATTCAAAGTCGATGGTCTAGGGTGTTTTTCCTACCTTCTCGGTTGTCCGGCGGCTGGCACGGCTTGTGTCGTTGACCCGGAGCGCCATGTCGACCAATATCTGAAAGCAGCCCAGGCCAACGGCTTGCGCATTACTCATATTTTTGACACGCATCTGCATGCCGACCACATCACCGGCAGCGGCGAACTCGCCGCGCGCACCGGGGCGACCATCTACGTGCATCCCGGCGTGGAGGCGGCCTATCCGCATAAGGATCTGCATGACGGCGACCGCTTCAAGTTCGGCAACGCCGAGCTGGAGGTCATTGAGACATTCGGCCATACCCCCAATTCGGTCACCTTTGCAGTCACCGACCACAGCCGTTCCGCCGACGTGTTCGCCCTGTTGACCGGCGACCTCCTCTTTGTCGGTGACATCGGCAGACCAGACTTGGCCGGCGATGATCTGCTGGAAGAACAGGTCAAGAACCTTTACGATAGTTTGTATAAGAAGCTGGCCCGCTTCCCGGACTGGGTTGAAGTCTATCCATCCCATGGAGAGGGCTCCCTTTGCGGACGCGGCATGAGTCCCAAGCCGGTCAGCACGCTGGGCTTTGAACGCCGCAACAACCCGCTTTTGAATAACATGAGCTTTGAGGAATTCCGCCGAATCATGACCTCGGAGTTCCAGGTCCGCCCAGATAATTTTGGCGTCATGGTCGCCAAGAACCGCCAGGGCCCCAAGCCGCTGGCCGAGGCCGCTCCTTTCAACCTGATGACCGTGGGGCAGGTCGAAGCTGCGCTTGCCAAGGGCGCCAAGATTGTTGATACCCGCGTGCCGAGCGCCTTTGGCGCGGCTTACATTCGGGGCGCTGTCAACATCGGCTTGACGCCGTCATCCGTCAACTGGCTGGGCATGGTTGTCCCTGCGGATACGGACATTATCATTGTGGCAGACACTGCGGCTCGTGCCGAAGAAGCCGCGCGTATTTACCGACGGGCTGGCTATGACCGCCTTATCGGCTACTTGGGCGACGGCATCAGCAGCTGGGCTGCCTTGGCCAAGCCGCTTGACCACCTGCCGCAGGTGACCCCGCAAAGCCTCAAGCGCATCTTTGAAAAATATTCCAATCACCTCGTGATCGATGTGCGTTCCGATGGAGAATGGGGATCCGGACATATTGACGGCGCCGTGCATATTCCGATCGGTAAGATCATCGCCGGCGACTTCAGCCTGGACAAGGAACAGTACATCACGATTGTTTGCGGTTCCGGCTATCGCGCCAATATCGCTGGCAGCATCATGAAGTCTTTGGGTTATTCAAATGTCTTCAGCCTTATTGGCGGCATGACTGCTTGGAAGGCGTCGCAGGCGACCGGCAAGTGATCGCCCCCAGAAATTAAACCGCCAAGTACGCCAAGACGCCAAGATTCTTTTTTCTTGGCGAACTTGGTGCCTGTGGCATCCATGAAAGCCTGTAATCATGAAAAAACGCATGTTTTCAGTTCCAACTTGGTTGATTGGCTACGGGAGGCAAGAGCTTCGGGGCGATGCCCTGGCTGGCCTGATCGTAGCTGTCATGCTGGTGCCGCAGGCCATGGCATACGCGATGCTGGCTGGATTACCCCCTGTGTATGGACTGTGTGCGGCGACATTGCCTTTGGTGGCATATGCGTTTTTTGGGACATCGCGGCAGCTAGCGGTCGGCCCAGTGGCCATTGTTTCCCTGTTGACGGCTGACGCCTGCTCTCGCCTGCTCGACGCTGGCGCCGATATCGTCACAGTCGCTGCGACGGCAGCGCTTCTAGCCTTGCTGGTCGGTGCCATCCAGGTTGCCCTGGGCTTGTTCCGGGCTGGCTTTTTGATCAACTTCGTCTCGCATGCTGTCGTCAGCGGGTTCACATCAGCCGGTGCCATCATGATTGGTCTAAGCCAGTTGCCACAGTTGCTAGGAGTGAAGACATCAGGTGGGAATTCGGCTGTGGCTCTGCTTCTGGAAGTGATCCGCAAGGCCGGCGACGTGCATGGGCTGACATTGGCCATTGGCTTGACGGCGACCGCAGTGCTGCTGCTGGCTCGTTATCGAGGCTGGCGTTTTCCTGTCACCTTGCCGGTCATCGCGGTGTCGATTTTGCTAGTCTGGTGGTTTGATTTGGAAGAGCACGGCGTGCGTGCTGTCGGCGCCGTTCCCAGCGGTCTACCCAGGTGGAGTCCGCCTGCTCTCTCGCTGGGAAGCCTGGGTTCTCTCTTGCCCTCGGCGCTGGTCATCGTCTTCATCGGCGTCATGGAATCGATCGCTGTCGCCAAATGGATTGCAACCCGGGAGAAATACCGCATTGACGCCAACCGTGAGCTGATTGGCCTGGGCATGGCCAACGTGGTTGCAGGGCTATTTTCCGGATATCCGGTGGCGGGCGGTTTTTCACGTACGGCGGTCAACTACCAAGCCGGCGCACGGACGCCATTGGCTTCTGTATTCACCGCAGCTCTGGTGCTGTTGACGATGATGTTTCTGACCCCGCTGTTCACGCACCTTCCTAACGCCGTGTTGGCTGCGATCATCATGTCCGCTGTCGTTGGCCTAATTGATTTCCAGGAGGCGCGCCGTCTGTTCACCATCAAGAAGGCCGATGGCTGGATATACATTGTGACTTTCCTGGTCACCTTGCTCCTAGGCATGGACAAGGGGCTGGTTGCCGGCATAGTTTTTTCACTGGCCTTGTTCATCCGACGCAGTGCACGACCAAACCTAGCTATGCTGGGAAGGGTCGGCGAACACGAGTTCCGCGACCTGCGCCGCTATCCGGATGCCACTGTCGATCCCGACTTGATCCTATTGCGCATAGACTCCAGCCTGTATTTCGCCAATGCCGGTTTTGTCGAGGAGCAGATTCGGACGCGTCTTGTGCAGCAGCCGTCAATCCGTTGGGTAGTGCTGGACATGTCCGGCGTCAACGATATTGATGGTGTGGCCGTGTCGATGTTGACCGATCTGATGAACGACACAGAAGCTGCAGGCGTGCAATTCCTGTTCTGCGGGATGAAGGCAGCGGTGCGGGACATCGTCGAACGCGCCGGCTGGAAGGAATTGCTTGGCGACCGGATGTACCAGGTCACGTTATCCCAGGCCTTGGCCTCACTGGCAACGGCGAGGCAGTCGCATGAGGCGGACAGTCGCCCATTGAACACCGAGCCATAGAACAACGCTATTCTTCGCATTTCATTCAAGCCCCTAGAAGCCACAGCCGCATCTGGGGGCTTTTTTGTCGGGATGGATGAAAGTAGCGGGTCAGCCTTCTCAAGTGCATATATACTTAATCTTGCACGCATCCAGGATTTTTGCATGATACGCAGGAAAACAACCGTCAAAGCAACTGATTTCGAAAAAAACAGAGCGGAATTCCTCCAGCCGCCTTTGCAAAAAAAGACGACACAGGTAACTTATTGTCGTGTCATTTTTAGAGTAAACTCGATATTTTCAAGTCAAGAGTTAAAAAGAATATAAAGGAACATGAATATGTTCGCGGGCTGAATTGGGAACATAGTCATGTTCTTTTTTGAGGCATGTCAATTGTCTCAAGATTTGATCTGCCAATTAAGAAGTCAAAAGCCAAGAAAAAAGATGAAGTATGGCGTGCCTTATCTGGCGCAATGTCAGCAACAGCCTCCAGGAGAGCAATACGGCGCTGGACGCCTATTTCAACCGCGAACGCATCAATCCCGCCCACCCGTGAGTTCGGCATTACCTACGTCAATGGCGCAACAAGGTCCGCATGATTGAACTCGAATTCAAGGACAGGATGTCCGAGGAAGAGTAAATATGGGAAGCATCAAACGAATATCAATAAGTGGCTTTAAATCCATAAGAGAACTTAAGGATTTTGAACTCAATGACCTGAACATCATTGTAGGTGCCAACGGAGCTGGGAAAAGCAATTTTATCCAGGTTTTCAAGATGGTGCTTGCCATGTCCCATGAGGGATTTCAGGAATTTATTTTAAAAAATGGTGGGGCAGATGCTTTCCCCTTTGGCGGAATAAAGGAAACCCCTGAAATCAAAATCGAATTTGAGTTTACATCCAACAGCCGTTATTCAACAGGTTCAAATTTTTATCGTTTCAGCATGTCTTCCACAGCATCAGAAAACATGTTGTTGTCTGAAGAACGCAGATATGAAGATTCTAGTTGGAAATCCTACGGAGTTCCTTCACTGGAAAGTCGTCTATCCGAGAAGAAGAATGAACGTTCTATGGATGGGGAAAAAGACGGTGTAGGATATTATGTCTACGATTCAATCTCCCGGTGGATGGTCTATCACTTCCATGATACTAGTTCTAGTGCGCCTATGCGTCGTACCGAAATTATTGAAGACAACCAAAAACTTCGTGGAGACGGAAGTAATATTGCGCCTTTTTTGTTGCGCTTGCGTGAAACCTTTCCACAATATTATGAAAAAATCAGAAATGCAATCAAATTGGTCATTCCCTTCTTCGATGATTTCTCCTTGGATATCATCAAGCAAGGCGAGGCGGAAAAAGTCAAATTGTCATGGAAACAGAAGGGGACGGATTATCCCATGCAGCCCTATCATTTTTCTGATGGCTCCATCCGTTTCATTTGTCTCGCAACAGCCCTTATGCAACCACATCCACCTACCACCATCATCATTGACGAACCCGAACTTGGCCTGCATCCTGAAGCAATTCATATCCTTGCCGAACTGATAACCCTGGCAGCAAACCAGACGCAGGTCATCATCGCTACTCAATCACCGTTGCTATTGGATAATTTTGCCATTGACAATATCATCGTTGCCAAACGCAAGGACGGTGCAACCACCTTTGAGCGGCTCAAGGAAAAGAACTATAATGTCTGGCTTGAAGACTATTCCGTAGGTGAACTCTGGGTTCAGGATATTATTCATGGAGGGGCTATCTATGAATAATTATCTCACTGTTGAAATACTCGTTGAAGGACCAACCGAAAAACAATTCGTCAAACAGATTCTTGCCCCCTATTGGTGGTCGCGTGGTATTAATGCTGAGGCTCCTGTGTTTCGTACACGAATTGATGAAAATACAGGAAAGATATACAAAGGTGGCGACATTCGATTTTCTCGCATAGAAAAGCAGGTTGGCAACTTCCTGAAACAACAGAGAAAAACGATTATCGCAAGTTTCGTTGATTACTATGGGATCAAAGAATGGCCGTCTCTTGATAAAATCAAGGATAACCATAACCCCCATGATATTGCTCGAATCCTGAATGATGCGGCCAGGGAAGCAATTCAACAGACGTATCCCGAAACGCGTCCCTTAGAACGCTATTTCCCTTTTACAGCCGTACATGAATTTGAAGCACTGTTATTCAGTGACAGTCAGATACTTGCCGATAAACTGGGAGTTGATATAGCCGTGGTCGATAGGGTTCTTGAAGAATGTGGTTCACCAGAACAAATCAATAATAACCTTGAAACAGCTCCTTCCAAGAGATTGGATAGATGGATGAACGGGCTATTTGGAAAGACGACAACCGGAATTGCCATTGCACAGGAAATCGGCATTGACACAATGCGCGAGATGTGTCCCAACTTCGATGCTTGGCTAAGTTCAATCGAGCATCTCCAGGAGGAGGCATAGCCATGTTTGGAGAATAGCAACAATCTACAGTTGCTATTTTAGATTGATGAGAGACCTTGAAATAGCAGCCTCATCAAACCCGAATTTTCAATATATTATCACGACAACTGAGCTACCACCTGCGGAACTCCAGCAATCGCCTTGGCTTGTGTGCAAACTAGCCACCGGAACATCCCCACGTGTGTGGGGAAAGATTTGCCATTTGTGTCTCCTGGTATATTTTATCCATGGAGCTGGTCTGGCTCCGTTGTTAGCCGTCCTGGTGATTGCAGTCCCCAGGATGGTTTTTGTGTTAATGCATTGGGAACATCCCCACGTGTGTGGGGAAAAGCGGCATTGAGGATCGCATATCATCTGCATTGGCGGAACATCCCCACGTGTGTGGGGAAAAGCGTATGGCGGATATGCGGGGATGCTACTACCAAGGAACATCCCCACGTGTGTGGGGAAAAGGGTTGGCATCCACCAAAGCAATTGAGGAGAATCGGAACATCCCCACGTGTGTGGGGAAAAGCTCCAGCGTTTGTAACACCATTAGAGCAGTCCCGGAACATCCCCACGTGTGTGGGGAAAAGTGGAGAAAACCACTGAAAAGGCCGGGCAAAAGCGGAACATCCCCACGTGTGTGGGGAAAAGCTGCCGGGCATCCGTCGCGGGGAGTTTCATTCCGGAACATCCCCACGTGTGTGGGGAAAAGAACGCCAGGCCAAGGGAGAACGTCGTCAGGGACGGAACATCCCCACGTGTGTGGGGAAAAGATAGTCACGCCAGAGCCTACTGTAATGCTCGGAGGAACATCCCCACGTGTGTGGGGAAAAGTCCTCCGGGATGACCAGGAGGCCAAACATCTGCGGAACATCCCCACGTGTGTGGGGAAAAGCGAGGGAGACGGATTGCGGATGGTG
>JAGVUR010000216.1 GCA_019136135.1 Verrucomicrobiota bacterium | reverse complement strand
CTTAATCGGATACGCTTAACCGATGCACTTGATCGAGATTAAGGAAGACGCCCGTTCTCATTGAGGCACACGGAAACATCGATTTGCTTCGCCCCCCCCCCGTGAACGGTTACGCCAAAAGGAACCTGCCACCAGTAATTCAAGTGTCGCCAAAGCCACATTCCAACTAAAGTCCACGTTGCCATCCACAAGTAATTGATAGTATAGGATGCATCACGACATGTTGTTTCGGAATGCCATAAAAACCAATAGACGATAAGTGCTCCGAGAAGAAATGTCTTAATATTTGCTACGTGTAACTTGCTAGCTTTAAGAATCAAGTAAGTGAATAAAAACCATATGCATGTACTTAAAATACGAAAAACAACATTTAATCTAAAAGCAGAAAAAAATGCAAGTATGCCATGAATAAGTAGGCGTCCATTTCCTGCGGATTTGTAATCCGCATATTGTTGCTTGACAATATCTGAAAGTGATGCAATGCGTTCTAATTGTGTATTGTCATTTGTCCGCATTCCTGACTTGTATGCATATGCAAGTTCGTCCTGATAAGGAATACAAAATAAAAACATACAAGCTATGGAAATGAAAAAGACAAACAATAGCCCCCAAATTAGCAATTTTCGTTGAATGACAAAAGTAGAAAATTTCTTAAAAAATATGTCAGGCATCATTTTCTCGCTTGTTATATAGTTAAGACGATCTTTAGCTTCTCAATATGTCTTTGCTAAGTAGTAACCAATCATTCTATACGTAGCGAAACTTTTTGATATATTTAACAGTCAGTGACAGGAGTTAGTATTTGCTCTAGTGCATCAGAATCCTTATTTTGAGAGAGTTGCAAAAGCAATCACCATAGGGAGATTCAGATTCAAGGAAAATTAGCTTGGATTTGCAGTTTTGCAAGTTGGGAAGAGGGGAAGGAGTAGGGACTCTTGCATCACCAGTTATAATATACACCTCATGCAACGGAGTGCCTTGTGCATTGCTCTCTGAATTCTATTGAAAAGTCGCAATGCAATCAGGGACTGGAATCTGACGACCAAGGTATAGACAAGGCGGTATTTAGGTAAAAACACATTCACTCTTTCCAATATCCGTCGGCATTCTGTTGTGATTTCCCGGAGTGCCTCGGTAGCGGTGTCCAAGAGAGCAAGGCGTTCCGCCTGTGTGAATCTTGGATCATTTACCATCAACATAAGCCGATACAGGATATTAGCTGTCCCGAATCGCCGAATCAACTGAAGAGCTGCAGCTTGATAAAGTGCTTTTCCCTCGTATAACTTTAGACAAAGTGAGGTAATTCTACGGGAAGCAAAGAAGTTCCATTCGTAATGGAGCTTATTATGTACAAGTGATGTATCGCTTTGTCGATAGAAATAAAGTTCAGCCGGAAAACGGACGAGCTTTTTCGCACGGGAAAAAACTGCTATGTTGAATTCTGCGTCTTCAGAGGCGCGAAGCTCACTGAATCGGATAGAGCCAATCACTTCTCTTCGATATAGTTTTCCCCAAACAGAGGCGCAAAATTTAGATTCATCGGCATAGGCCAACGCGCAATCCCCTTGGACAACCTCTGCTTCTGGAAAGTGATTGGATGACCAATTATCTAATTCATCCCAGAACGGTTTGAACCAGCCGACCACGATATCGGCATCATGCTCGGTCAGAAGTCCTAGCAGTTTGCGTAATGCATCTGGTGCGATACAGTCATCTGCATCCATGAAGAACAGATAGTCGCCCTTGCTTTCGTCAATTCCCCGGTTGCGCGCAGGGCCAGGTCCTGAGTTGGCTTGGTGCAGATAGCGCAACCGTTTGTCATGTTGCTGCAGTTCCGCAATAATTTGAGGAGACGAGTCTTGGCTACCGTCATCGATGCACAAGACCTCAATGTCCCTTTCACTTTGGGACAAAACCGAATCTAGCGCAGTCCGAAGATACTTCTCTGCATTGTAAACTGGAATGATGATGCTTATCATATTGAGGGTTTCTCTTTTGTTTTCAGAGTCGCCTTAAGTCTTCCAGCACAGAAAAGCAGAAATTCGCCAAGGCTGGCGATAGCAGCATGATAAGGGTAACGAGGTTGTTGATGCTGAAGATCTTGCGGTTTAGAGCTTCTCGTGCACCGACGAGCCGTTCCCGGAACGAACGGCCTTCATATAGTTTCAACACCGTCTGACAATGCTAATGAAAGCTTTCTAGACTTTCACGGAACTGGCGGTAATCGTTATGGGGCAAGCGTTCCTTAATTGTCTCTACATCCAGAAGCAGTTGCTGTTGCGATACTGCGCAATAAGTGATGCCTTTGGCAATGGTTTTGCGGTAATTGGAGTGCTTTGTCGTCTCCCCGCATCCAACGCGGTATTTTATCAGCTCATCTGCTATGACATATAGTTTTCCGAGCATGGCACATCTTATCGTAAAGACAGAGTCATCACAGGCACGCTCGTATTCAGCCGTCGGAAATTGTTCAATGACATCTCGACGATATGCTGATGCAGCTCCGAGGTAAAAATAACCATAGCCATAACAGATATCACGTATGCTTCTGGTATCCAGTCCTGTAAAAGGGACTGGCTGGTGTCCAAGGAAATCACCCTTGACGTTGATCTTCTGGTACGCAGAGCAGAGGCACCACGCTTCTTTATTGGTGCTTAGCCAATGTTCGACAGTCTTTTGAACTCGATTTGGCATGGAGACGTCATCGCCATCTGCTTTGACGACCAGTTCCCCATGAGCCAGATGAAAAGCAGTGCAGAGGTTTCGAATAATCCGCAGGTTCTTTTCATTACGGTGAATGATTAGTTCGTGGGGACCTTTGTAATCATCCTTGATTTGTTGCAGGATGTCCCAGGTTCGGTCAGTGGAACAGTCATCAGAAACGATTATTTCCAGCGGTGAGTACGTCTGTGCCAGCATGCTGTTCACAGCTTCCGTTATGTACTGTTCCTGATTGTAGCAGATCATGCATACGGAGACCAATGGATGTTCAGTATGGAGTTCTGGTTGAGTCATTCCTTTATGTCCTTCAAATAGCGATATTCAGATTCAAGGATAATTTGTGAACTTCCTAACATTTTTACACTCAAAAACGTATCTCGTTGATTTATAACCTGGATTCACATAACACCTAACGAGGGATGCTATTGCGGGGGCGGCACCTCAAGCGCCTCGTAGATCTTGCGTTGTTTTTCCAGCACTTCCCCGACGATGGGCGCCCGTCCCGGCTCGCACATGGCCTGTATCGATTCGAGCTCCAGAAGCAGGCCATCCATCGTATAGTCCTTGTAGAGGCCCTTTTCCGACATTTTCCCATTGATGTACGCCAGGTATATCAGGGCTACGAACTCGACGAAGAGCTTCCCGTCGAGCGACGCTTCCGAGGAGGCGAGCAGGCGCCTGCAGTTGAGGCGTTCCTTCAGGTTGCCGAAGGCCTTTTCCACGATGTCCTTCCCGCGGTAGATGGTCAGCGCCCGGACCGGATCCTTCACCTCGTTGCTGACCAGCGCGAAGAACCCGTGCCCCTCGCGCGCCTCCCTGACGGCGTCTTCCCTTGTCCTTACGCTGACGCCGCGCACGGGGGTCTTGCGGACCTCGAAGAACTGCCCATATGCCTTCTCGTGCCTCTCCACCCTGCGCCCGGAGAGCAGCTCCCCCTTCAGGTTGTCGAGGCGCGAATTCAGCTCCAGCTCCTCGTCCGCGGCCTTTTGGACGTTGTAGTAGATGTGCAGGTACATTCTCCTGGTTCCGGCCAGCGTGTCCTTCCTGCGCGGGCGTTCCTGCGAATACTCCCAGTCCATGGGGAAGGAGGACACCCCGAGGCCGTGGAGGGCGTCGTAGCTTCCGTATTCGCGGATGCTTTCCCTGACTTCCGCGATGCGTTCCCTCACGAACGACAGCCCCGTGCCGGCGGCGACGATGAATTTATGGTGGTGCCGGTACAGGAGGTCAATGTTCGCCTTGCTGTAGAAGCCCCTGTCCATGACAAGCTTGACCTTGCCGTAGCCAAGGACGTCCAGCTCCCGGACCAGCGTGTTCACGGTCTTCACGTCGGGGATGTTCCCCGACAGCTTCCTGCAGTAGAACGGCAGACCCGACTCCTCGCCGAACAGCAGGAGGAGGTTGATTTGGGGAAGGTTGTCGGATTCCTTGTTCTTCCCGTACTTGACCTGCCTGAGCGTCTCGGAATAGCTGGATATGCTGGTCGAGTCGTATGCCCAATACTCCTTTTCGAGGCGGCGCCTGCCTTGCAGCCGCGCGAACTTGCGGACGGACTCCTCGGTGATCGAAGCGAACAGGCGGCTGCTGTCCTGGGACGGGATGTCCTCCCCGAAGGGATGGACATGGCTGTCCGCCCAGTACTTGAAATACATCAGGGCGCGGTTGTTCCCGAGGACGAGGTAGTAGGCTATCGACAGGAGCTTCCTGTAGTCGTCGGGGAAGCAGGCCCTGAGGTCGTCGACGAGCCCCAGCCTTTCGCCGATCCGGTCCAGAAGCCAGGTGGCGCCGTAGAAGGAGCGTTGGATCCGCGTTATCGGGACAGGCCCCCTTTTCTGGGTCTTGCGCAGGCGTCCGGGGTCGCGACTGCACCTGCCGTCGGTCGGCACGATCTCGCCCGACTCGGACACGCGCCCGATCAATTTGCGCCTCGCACGGGATTGCTTCTTTTCCTTGTCCCAATAGCTTATGGAATCATAGGCATAGGTGATGCCCGATCTCTTGTCTTTCTGATATACGATGGCCATTTTCAAACCTCCTAATCGTTATGTGTTAATAGTATAACACATAACGATGAAGATGCAACAAAATAGCCTGGATTTTTTACCAATCCAGGCTAAATACCATCTGTTATTTCATTGCATCGTTAGGCGTTCAAGGGAATTCAGGATACATACCTCACAAAAAAGGGGCTTTTTTGTTGTGTGACTGTTGTCCCAATCCAAGGGAGGTTGGGATAAAAAAAGGACCCGGTTCCGCGTGAGGGATCGGGTCCTTTTTGAATTTTGCGTTAGGCTTAATCTTCGGGTTTTGTCTTTGGGAGTCCCCATGGTCTGTCGCCGTCCTTGTAGCGGCCTTCTTTCTTGAGCTGGTCGATGCGCTCGTAGCGCTTCAGGACATTGCGCTTCTCGCTGACTGCGCCTTTTGTTTTCAAACTTGGATGTACTGACATTGTAATCACCTCGCTTATGCTATATGGAATGGATAAATAAACTATGCGATGAAAAACGCAAAAACATAATATAAGGCAGAAAAAGGAAATTTCAATTCCATAGGGTGGATTTTTTAGAGTTGCCTCATCGCTCGATTGATTACTTCGTCTTGGGATTCGGGGTCGAGGGTATTGAATGCCCTGCTGTATCCGCAGATTCTGACGATGAGATTGGGGTGCTTTTCCGGATGTTTTTTTGCTTCGATCAGTTGCTGCGTGTCGAGCAAGTTAAGCTGGAGGGTTGAGCCGCCTCTCCGTAGGAAAGAGGCGAAGATGCTTTCGATTGTTTCCGGTTGAATCGGTTGGTTGATCGAGCAGGGGAGGGTGAGATCCAGGACCAAAGACTCGGGGAATTCGTGGAGCTTGAGCTTTTGAAGGGAATTGATGATTTCGGTGACCGATGGAGTCTTGACAAATTCGCTGGGGGAAATGCCTCGTGACAAGTAGGTGAATGCATTGCGTCCATCAGGTGTGGCAGGCGTTATCTTGCCCAATGCCATGTAGAGGTTGTGCGGGTAGATTGCAGACTTGAAGACGCCGCCACGGGCGTTGGGCTGACCGCCCAAGCCACTTAACCGAGTCATGATTTCTGACGCAAAGTGCTGGATGTCTTGATCCTCTGTGCCAAACTTCGGTATCTTGTTCCGAATGTATTGCTTGAGCGATTCATGGCCAGCATAGTCGGAATCCAAGATCGCTGTCAGTTCGGGGAGCGTCAGCTGACCAGTGTCGAAGACCAGGTGCTTGATTGCATAGAGTGAATCGATGAATGTTGCGACTCCGACCATTGAGATCGAAACGTGGTTGTAGCGAGCACCGCCCTCGGTGACATCTTTTGCATTTTTGATGCAATCCTCGACGCATGCACTGTAGAATGGGGCGGCGTCAACTGAGGGCCATTGCTCCTCGTATTTTGTCTTGAGTGCGGCGATACCGTCGTGCGCGTACAGGAGATTGTGGAAGACCATGTCGCAGAAGTCTTCAAAGGATTCGAAGGGCATATCATCGGCTTGCTTTTCTCCGATCGGTTCATGCCGGAGTGTTCTAAGCAGTACCATAGGCAGGTTGAACCATGTGTCTGCCCTTGAATTGACTTCTGTTCCTCCGACTAGGATTTCGTGGCATCCACCTGCGACATAGAGTCGTGCGTCCGCCCGTTTGATTCCCTTGAGCACATTAGCCAAAATCAGCACATCGTCATTTTGTATCACAAAGGTATTGGCTCTTGAGGCAGCGTATTTAGAAAGGAGTTCGAAATACTCCTTTGGGTGTTGTTTTGAGATGCGTGCGATGATTTTCGTTCCGTTGTATCGGTTTTCGATTTCTGCGTTGACGATCAGTTTCGTCACCCCGTTGAAAACTGGGCTTCCTCGTCTTGCACATCCGCCGATCACGATTGTCGTTGAGGTTTCGTTGTAAACTGTGTCGCTGATATTGAATTTCGCATCGGTGAACGCGAGCAATTCATGGATCAGGGTTTGTGCTTCATCGAGTGTGATCGTATTGTTTTTGAGGTCGTTTTCGAGGTATGGTCCGAGCAATCTATCCAGATGTCCGAATGTGCTCATTCCGAAGGCTTCGAGCGAGCCGATGACTTCCCGCATGAAGAAGATTGTTTGTAGTGCCTCGTAGAAAGTTGTCGGCGGGAATTCCGGGCATTTTTCGGCTGTTTCGGCGATTCGCGTCAGGTTCTTTTTTGCGTCTTGGTCCAGGGTTTTGTCCTTGAGCATGTCGAGTGCCAGTTGTTGGAACCTGTGTGCGAGCTTGATGACGGCATTGCATGATTTGATTGATGCTTCCAGGAAATCTCTTTCGCGTCGAATTTTCGTGACATTGAGTCTTCTTTTAAGTTTTCTGATAAATCCTGTTATTCCGATACTAAGGATGTAGTCGTAGCTTGGCGCATGGTGATCGTAGCTGACTGGAATCCATGCCCTTACGATTCCTTGGCTTGAGAACCGAGTCAATTCCTTGCAGTATCCGCCTATGAATTCGCTGCGTTTCCTTGCCAGTAGGCTTGATGCCATCGGTTGTAGCACTCCCCAGCTGGTGCGTGGTCGGGTGCATGCGATTTCCTGGAAGAATGGAAAGTGGGGGAAGATCGTGATTGGGCATCGTGTTGCGATGATTTCATGGATGCCCGCCTTGATGGTGGCTGTGGAACTTGTCAGCAGCGACGAATCGACCCACTCGTCGATCTCGCGTTGAATATCGGCGAGATCCGGCGCTGGCTGATCGTAGTAGTTTGCGAGTTCTCTTGCGCCAATGCTAAAATTCAACATTTTTTCGATTCCTATTCCTGATAGAGTTTGAGTTGGGAAGCGATTTCGAGCAGTTTTGCCCTGATTGCTTCTCTATTTTGCAACCCCAGGCGGAGCATGAATTTCTGCAAGGGCAGGAGTTCTTCCAATTGTTCGTTTCGATACTTGTAGAGGAAGAGCGATATATGGACGAGTTCAGGTTCCTCGTCCAGCTTAGGGGTTTCCAGGATGTTGGTGAAAGCTTTTGTCAGCGTTGTCCTGAAGGCTGTATTCTTCGGGTAGCCCAAGGCGTGTAGCTCCTGGTCCAGAATCGGTTCCAATCGTGTGTACAGGGCGGCGGCTTTTGCGGAGTCAAGGGAGAGCAGTGCGTCGATTAGCTTTTGAAATCGGTTGATGCTGAGCTTTGATACGACGAGCTTTCCTGTCTCATCGCGTTCGGCGCTGAAAGGGATTGGTGGGACCAAGCCTTGGCAGGGGATCACCGGGCGTTCGCCGGTTGACATGACCTCGACGGCTTTCACAAAGGTCTTGATCGGTTCGGCAATCTGGACCAACTCCAACCAGTTCTCGTTCTGGCTTAATTCCCCGGCTTCCTTCAACAAAATCTCCATTGCTTCTTCCAAAGTCGCCGGAATGCTCGGTTCCTCGACGGGCGCCTCAGGTTGTTCGGGAGTCAATTCCCCTTCGTTGTCTGAGGGTGGTTCCTTGGGTTCTTCGGTTGGTTCCACCTTGGGTTCCTCGATCTCCGGTAGCGGCATCGGTGCGAACTCCTCCACTTTGGGGGCATCGTTGGGCTTTTCGGTTGGTGGTTTTTCTGGCTTCAGGAAAAGCCAATAGAGAATCAAGCCGGTCACGATGACTGGCAATGAGCTTATCAATATCATCTTCTTCTTTATCATACTTCCTCGTGCACGGTCGGTCTCTATGAATTTGGAGATTCCACTAATATAATCCAATACTCCGAAAATGGTTTTTATGCCAGAAAAAACGGGCGCATCGACACATTTTGGGGGTTAGGTGGTGAGTTTGGGCATCAGGTCAAGCTTTCCGCAATGGAATAGAATTGCTATTCTGAAATGGCTCTTGTTTCGATAACCGCATGCAGCCCGCTTGATGGCCTCGATTTTGTTGTTCAATCCTTCTGCCAGTGCGTTTGTGATGCCATATTCAACGGCGTTCATAATGCCGTAAAGATGGTCCTTGAGGGTTTTCGCCGCCTTCTTGACATGTTCAAGCCTCGAGTGGGTTGCCCACCAATGCCATTTCTTGAAGGCGGGTTCGAAGTCCGGCGGCGACAATGACAGGGCGTCCCGCAACGCCTCCTTTATCGCCCAGGCCCTTGAGGTCTTCACGGCTATTGCGGCGACTTCGTCAAATTTGTCCTTTTGTTTTTCGGGGAGGTTCTCCCGGGCGTAAAGGAAGCAGAACCGGCTTCCGAACATGAGCTTCCTCTGCTCTTCCGAAAGCTTTTTCTGCTCTTCTTTCCTGGTCGAGTCGACGGCCTTGTTCATGATCTGGACGACATGGAACTTGTCGAAGCAGATGGCCGCATTGGGGAGGCTGTTCCGTATGACTGAGGCATACCCGGCGCTCATGTCCATTGCCGCCGTCCCAACGTCGTGGAGAATGCCCTCGTTTTCGGCAAACCAGGGGGCGACACGCTCCGTTTTCCGGGAATCGATGACATCGTAGACGCTTTTTGCCTCCTGGTCGCAGATGACGGTGAAATACTTGTGCCTTGCAAAGACTTGCTTTTCATCTATTCCAATTTTGGACAGGGGCTTCTCCTCGCGTCGCTCCAGTCCCCTTGCCACCGCCAGGGAACGTATGCGTTCAAGCTTCCTGACGCTGACGCCGGTCAGTTCCTCGGCCCCTTGCATCGTGCACTCCAGCATGGTTTGAATGCACTTGCGCTCCAGTTCCACCGTGACCGGGGTCTGCGGCGTGGCGAAGGGAACCCAGGCCGTGACTTTCCCGTCCAGGATGCAGGTGACCCTGGGCAGCCTGGCATGGAGGAACGTCTGGTATCCGCATGTGTCCAGGTGACGCCACGTGCGCTCCGGCAGGTGATCATGAACGCTGTACGCCACCATGCACTTGGGGCAGTGGAAAAGGCTTTCCCCATGCTTTATCCACACGTCGACCATTTTTGCGTCCGGGTAGCATACCACACGGTCAACATACCATGGCTCAGGCAGGGAAAGCACATTCTGATAGAAGCTGACAAGTTCCATTGATCCTCCTTGCTACAACAAGAACCTGAAACTTAATGTAGCATGATATCGACTGGCAGACGCTAATTCCAAGCAGAAAATTCCTGTTTCATGCTTAACATTAGTTGGGGCGGGTAAAGGCGGACGCTGTGGCTTTGTGCAGGAAATCACCCCCAAAATTTGTTGAAGAGCCAAAAAACGACACGGAAGAGCATTGAATCTGAAAAAGCGGTTGACGCCATGACAACAATTTAGGTACGGGCACCCGGGGTGCTTGTACTCAGGCGAAGTCGCCGCTAAAGCGGCTAAACTGGGGCGTTCCTAGTCGGGTCGGGCAAATTTGCCCTGTTGCAAAACACGACGGTTTTAGGTACGGGCACCCGGGGTGCTTGTACTCAGGCGAAGTCGCCGCTAAAGCGGCTAAACTGGGGCGTTCCTAGTCGGGTCGGGTCGGGTCGGGCAAATTTGCCCTGTTGCAAAACACGACGGTTTTAGGTACGGGCACCCGGGGTGCTTGTACTCAGGCGAAGTGGGACGTCGGAAGTTGGGTTTTGCGGTTCTTGAGTTCAATCCCCCGAAACGACAGGCTTGTTCGATACACCTTTTACACTGCAAGGAGTGCGTGTTTGACGGCTTCATCCAGCTGCTCTTTTAGCAGGTCCGAGTCTGCCCGTTCTAGGGACACATTGAATCGCTTGCAGATTTCCCGGAAAATTTTCTCTGCGATATCTGCTGCTGCTCCTGCTTCCAGGTCTCCTGCGCTTCTGTATTTGACGACTTCCACATCTGGGATCAGGCATGGTTGGGCTTCTGCTCCATTGGAAGATGTCATTCCTTTCAACAGGATATTGTTTGTGTTGTTGATTCTGATTCTGATATTCAGCACTTCATCGAGGCAATTCAAGGCCGCGAAGACTTGCCCTGTGAAAACCGTTGCGGTCAGCACGAGTTTCAATAATTCTTCTGCTTGGATAGACTGGTCTTCAACCGTCAATGGCACGGCGCAGTATAGCAGTCCGCTTTGGAACAACTCCCAGAAATTCTCCTGTTTCCCAGTGGCATCC
Organism: Verrucomicrobiota bacterium; assembly: GCA_019136135.1. Lineage (GTDB taxonomy): Bacteria > Verrucomicrobiota > Lentisphaeria > Oligosphaerales > Oligosphaeraceae > UBA1407. The sequence goes on along the minus strand of JAGVUR010000216.1, from coordinate 12,767 downwards.
GATTGCCAGCCACGCAGCGATTCATTGGTCGCGGTCAACTTGCCCTGACGGTGTGCGCCGGGACTGGGAAAGTCCTTCACGCTAGGACGATCAAGAAGCAGCAACGTTTGACGCATGTTCGACAGGGATGTCTCGGGCAGAAACTTCGGCGGATGCACAATCAATTCCATCATCGGAAGCGAACGAGTCTGCTCCACGCCCAGGATATTTCTCGCCGTCAAGCGGCTCTTCGTCAGAAGTCCATCGAACGCCCTCACATCCTGCTCGTCGCTGCTTTGACGATTTTCGTACAGGATTCCTCGCAGCATTCTGCCTAGCATTTGCCGTTGGTTTCGCAGTGCTCGTTGAATCAAGGGGTGGAGTTCGGAGGCACGATAGGCGGCGCGGCTTCGCGCCTCTGGCGTCCGTATGTAAAACACGCCTCGCTGCAATTCATCGTCGCAAACATCACCACAGACATGCGGCATATTCCTGAAGGGATACACGACCATGACCACGTATACCTTCCCATCAATTTCAGGGCGCACGATATCGAATTCCACTGCGGGATCGGCATACCTGTTGATCGTTTGCCCCACAGTGCTGGGATCGAAGGAAGCCGCTTGTTTCGGCGTCATTCCCTGGTAGTCGATGGGATTCCCATTGCTGTCTTCGCCAACGCCGATCACAACGTATCCGCCTAGCGTATTCGCCAACGCCATTGCGTGACGCGCAAACTTGGCCCTCCCTGGGCGAGTCAGTAGCCCCCAGTCTTGGGCAGCCTTGAAATCTATCTGCTGGTTTTCCATACCGCAATAGATTACCTCGCGCCAATCTTCATGGAAATTAGAAACTTTCATGATGCCCCCCATCGTGATAAGTCACACTACTGGTTTAGTTGAGTTTTCCTGAATTCCTCGAAGGTCATTCCAGGTTCCGCCTGCTTCAAACTAGATCGAATCGCCAGCCAATAGCCCAAACTCGTAGCCGCGATCAAGCCGATTAGCAGCCAAACTATCCATTTCGGCAATGGCGGCTTATGTTCCTCGCGACGTTTTCGTTTCAGTTCCGTCATGTCAAATCGTACTCGTGCAGTTTTCTATGGAGCGTCCTCCGGCTCATATTGAGCAATTTCGCCGCCTTGGTTCGATTTCCACCGCATTCCTCAAGTGCCTTGATCACCAGATTTCGCTCGTTTTCCTTGACATCGAGGTCAAGTTTCCCAGGAGATGCCACCTTATCCTGTGGCTTCGACTCGAATTGTTCCCCGACCGCGCTACGTATCTCAGCAGGAACATCCGTCAATGTCAATATATTTCCGCGGGCAAACACGACCATCCGCTCAACGCAATTGCGCAATTCACGGACATTGCCCGGCCAGTCGTACGCGGACAACACGCCCAGTGCCTCCGTTCCGATCTCGCTAATATCCTTTCCGTTGTCCTTTGAATACTTTTTCAAGTAATAATCCAATATTGGCGGAATGTCTTCTCGGCGCTCACGCAGCGGAGGTATCGCGATGTTGACAACATTCAAGCGATAGAACAGATCCTCACGGAACTTGCCCGATTCGGCCATTGCCTTCAAGTCGCGATTCGTAGCCGCCACAACACGAACGTCAACCGTCAGCGTCTCGCTACCGCCAACACGCTCAAATTGCTGAGTTTCCAATACCCGCAGCAACTTCACCTGAACTGCGGGACTGATCTCACCGATTTCGTCCAAAAACAACGTACCCCCATTCGCCAGCTCAAAGCGACCTGCAACGCGGCTGTCAGCGCCAGTAAAGGCACCTTTCTCGTGGCCAAACAACTCGGTCTCGAGCAAATTCTCCGCCAGCGCCGCGCAATGGACTGGTTTGAAGGGCTTTTTCGCACGAGGACTCAACTTGTGAATCGCCTGTGCCACGAGTTCCTTGCCGGTACCGCTTTCACCTGTAATCAATACGGTAGCCTTGCTTGGGGCGACTTGACGGATTGACGACAGCACAGCCTTCATTGCGGCGGAACTCCCGATGATGTTCTCAACGCCACCATCAACCTCGGAATCCGTCGATGCCCGCTCCGTCAATACGGCCATGCCGCGCTCGAGCATCATTTCCAAATTGTCCAGCTGGACTGGCTTGGCCAAATAATCGTATGCGCCCACCTTCATTGCCTCCACGGCGGTCTGGACCGAACCATAGGCCGTCAGCATGATGATCAGCGGCGCATTGGGCCATGAGGTCACTTCGCGAATGAAATCCATTCCGTCCATTCCAGGCATCCGAAGATCCGTCAGCACCATATCGACCTTATGTTGCTTTAGCAGCTCCATTCCCTTGAGTGCGTCTTCCGCCAGCAGCACTTCGTACTCATCGCAAAGGGCATCGCGGAGGCCTTCGCGTGTATTTCGTTCATCATCTATGATTAAAATCGTAGCTTTCATTGTTTTTCCTGCGCTTGTTCCCGGGAGCTGTCGTCACCGCTTCCCAATTGGCGAATCCGCCTTGCGTGCCTAGGCAGGCTTATGGTAAAAGCCGTTCCTTCGCCCGGTCGGCTTTCTATGGTCAATTCTCCGCCGTGTGCACGTACGATTCTATCGACGATCAGCAATCCCAATCCAGTTCCGCTGGACTTCGTCGTAAAGTACGGTTCCATCAAGCGGCTCAAGTTTTTCTCGTCTATTCCCGGTCCATTGTCGATGAACCTTACATTGACATGGACGTCATCGACATCGACTGCGATCACCAGCTTTCCTCCTTCCGGCATTGCCTGGATCGCATTCTTGATTAGGTTGTAGGCGGCCTGGGTCAACTGTCCTTCATCGCCCATCAGCACGGGTATTCCACCGGGTATTCGAGCTTCGACTTGGACTTGCTTGTTCTCAATCTCGTTTCGCATGAATTCCAAGGCATCTAGCAGCAATTTCTCGAGTAGCAATGGCTCGCGCTTCGGTGGCTTTGGGCGAACCGCCTCAAGAAAGTTCTTGACGATCGAATCCAGCCTTTGCACTTCCTGTTCTGCCACGGCGATATGTTTCATCGCGGCTTCCATCTGTTCGCTGCCTGGTTCCACTGGGATTTTTTTCAGGCTGCGCTTCAGCAATTGGAGATGGATCCCCAGGCTATTGAGCGGATTTCCCAGTTCGTGTGCCACGGCAGCAGCCAATTGGGTGATTGCCTTTACCTTTTGCGTCTCCAAATTCTGCTCGTTTGCCACCTGGACCTCGGTTACATCGTTGAAAATCAACGTTGCCAAAGGGCGATGACCGCGCTTCAAACCACCAGAAGTTGATACAGGCATGATGTAATAACTCAAGTACCTATGCTCTGGGTAAAATATCTCCATCTCTCGACGCGAGACATCCCAGCTACGATCGTCCCCCAAAAGCAACTTGTGCCAATCGACCTGCTTCAGGTACTTCCCGATATACTTGCCCGTCGACTCCTCGTCCAATCCCAACAAGCTTTGCGCTGCCAGATTGTAGAAACGGATCTCCAGCGACTCGTCAACAACGATCACGGCCTCCTTGATTGTATTGAACACGCTTTCAATAAAGCCTTTTTCCTTCAATACACCGAGCATGTACTGCTGGAAGCTGGCCTTGTCCAAGCGATCAAAGCGCTCAAACAACTTGTCCGCAAACTTTTGATTCCTCTTCGATGACATCTGAACTCCTAGCCCAATACCTCGCGCCATCCGGCTACATGCAATGTCCCATCACCACCCAATACCCCAATTTCGCCTTTGGTCTTCCAGTCGGGCAATATGTCAAGCATGACACCATTGTCCAGTTCACGATGAAATTCAAGATGGAAATGCCCCATCACGACGCGTCGGATCCCCAGGGAACGAGACCATGACAAAACCTGCAGACAGACTTCGTCCAGGGGGACGTTGCTCCCGCCCTTTCGGACTTCGTGACTCAGCAAGCGCTTCATCACACGAGAAAACCAAGGTCCTCCAGGCAACCAACGCATCACAAAATCACCAAACCAATTCTTAGCAAACCAGCGGAAAAACCGATGGAAGCTACATCGCTTCTGTGCTATGTCGCCGTGGACGAACATCACGTCGCCTTCGCGATACCAATCTTCAACACACTCGGTGAAACAGTCGCCGTGACGACGAGCCAGGTAAAACTCGTGGTTTCCTTCAACAAACACGACGCGTCGCCGCGCCTTCTCGCTGCTGCACCACTCCAAGAACTTCCCATGAAACGCACTCTCGTACCTCGGATGGGACGCAATCCACAAATCCAAGTTGTCACCCAAGAACATCACGTCATAGTCGCTTTTGCCAATCTCTTCCAGCATTGCGAAAAACTCATCCTTGGTAGTCGCCGTGACATGGGAATCTGCTATCAACAACCACCCGGCGCCCATCACGATTCTTCCTCGTCACACACTATCAACCCTACCTTTCCGCGTGATATGTCACGCAATGACGCCTCCAGGCCAGCCGCCTCGCTTTCGCGAACCTGGCCACGAAGACAAACCTCCTCGCCAAATGTTTCGTCAGACAACTCAACATCAACTGAATCAAACAGTATCTTCACCTGATCGTACAATGCATAGGGGATCGACACCTCAAACGAGGTCTTCTCAACAAGCTCGGACGTGACCATCAGCGCCGCGACGCCCTGGGCGCTCTCGGTGTAGGCTTTCACCAATCCTCCGGTGCCCAGCTTCGTCCCGCCAAACCAACGGGTTACCGTAATCATCACATTTGTAACGCCAGTTCCCTTCAAGACCTCCAGTGTAGGGCGACCCGATGTCCCGGAAGGCTCTCCGTCATCGGAACAGCCCTGCACGCCGCCAGAGGGACCAACAACAAATGCGTGAACAACATGGCTTGCATCAGCATACTTCTCTTTCTGCTCACGCAGCTTCTCTCGAGCTTCCTCCGCTGAATCTACCGCAAATGCCTCCGCTAAAAAACGGGAATTCTTGACGGTCAGCTCAAATGACGCATATTCATCCAATACCAACATCAACTCAATGGACTCCAATCAAAAATCAGATCAGCATCTTCACTTTCGGCAGCGACTCCAATATCTTGAACAACGACCGCAACGTCACCAAGTCCGGAACAGTAGCCTGGACAGACCAGGAACGATAGCTCCCCTTCGAGCTGACGGATCCGGTTCCAACCATCCCGTCGCCCAACCCCAAGCAAGCAAAGGCACGAGCTATCTCGTCTTCAGTGCCTTCGGCATCAGCCTGGACAATCAGACGACCTTTCCAAACCAACGGAAACTTCAATTCGCTTTGATTCATCCTAAAAAAACAACTGATGTTTGGATTCTAGTTCTAATGCATTGATTTTCAAATAGTTAGAAAATTCATGCCGATCACCATGCTGGTGAAGTGCATTGAAAAAAGTTGTTTTCATACCGTGACATGCAACTTCATTTTGGTATGTAGCGCCTCTACGAGGCGCCTGATTTGGGGGGCATCCCGCCCCAGGCTGAAGCCTGGGGTTAAGCATAGTCAGGCGCCTACGGCGCAAAGTCCTGCATCTTCTTGTTCTATTCATTGGTTTCAACCATTCCATGCAATTCCTCGATGCATGCCGTCAACTGCTTTTTTTAGGTTCATAATGCTACAGTTCAATCGGCGTTCTGATTTCAGTCGAGGGAGTCTGGCCATAGTATGCCTCCGGACCATGCTTTCGAAGGAAGTGCTTGTCCAGCAACGACTGCGAAATCGGCTTTACGGTTGACTTGAGTCCCAGGGTTTCGGACGCCAGCTTGGCTATCATTTCCAGATATGCCGCATTGTCCGCCGCCTCGGTCGCATTTGCTCCCCATGCAAAGGGACCGTGGCTTGCGACCAGCACGCCCGGGCGATCCTTCGGCGCAATCCCATTGTCGGCATACGTCTCGACGATCACATGACCTGTATTGACCTCGTAATCCTGTCCGATTTCATCGTCCGTAAGTTTTCTTGTGCAAAGGATCTCACCGTAGAAATAATCTGCATGTGTCGTGCCCAGGCATGGGATTGCTTTTTGCGCCTGTGCAAATGCGGTGGCATACGTGCTATGCGTATGGGCGACTCCGCCGAGTCCGGCCCATGCCCGGTATAGCGCAAGATGCGTCGGCAGATCCGAAGATGGCTTCATGGATGAGTCGACCACAGTTCCTTCCAAATCGACCAGCACCATCGATTCCGCGTTCAGTTCGGAGTAGGGCACGCCGCTTGGCTTGATTGCCAAAATTCCGCTTGTGGCATCCAATCCGCTTACATTTCCCCAAGTCCTGAAGATCAAGCCGTCCTTCTCCAATTGGAGGTTCGCACGCCATACTTCTTCGCGCAAACTCTTCAGCTTCATGGCAATGCCTCCTCAGCCATCGACTCAGGAGTCAACAACGCATACCGTTTCTCAAAGGCCTCAACTTTGTCAGCAGGGACTGACTTGTCATCGAAAGTCAAGTCTTCCTTGCATGTCAAGGCGGCAATAATCGTACCGGACTTCAACGCAGGCTCGTACTCCGATGAATATCCGGCTGCAAGGACTAGCTTCTTCCCGCTCAAGCACGGAACCATGATCCTGCCGCGGTAATCCAAACTCCCAGGCGGCAAGCCAACACAGGTCACCAAAATGTCATATTCGCCGACATCAGCCAGCAGCCCTTCCAAATCCACAACGCTCCAGAGAGATGGCTCGACGCCTATCGGAAGATCCTTGTCCTCCGTTTTCGGCAATCGCATCTCCAGCTCAACTTCACCAACAATCTCCAGTTCATCAGCGATGCCTGATAGCAAGCCGTCACGCATGACATTGACGCTTAAACGACCATCGCCGGCCTTCAGCAAGGGCTCGCGCAATAACACTACACGCTTGCCGCGATGAGATTTCGCCAAGTAACTACCTAGATACTCCGCCTGCAAGCGCTGAAACTTCCACTCCAACTCAATCGTGCCAAGACGATCGCTCCCAAATTCGCGATTCAACAAGCGACCGCTTAACCCCTTGCGACCTCGATATATCCCGGACAGACGACTGCGATAAGATACGACAACGCAGATGATACCCACGACCAAAACCAAAACACGAAACACATTCACCAATATCCGAAGCACTCTGCTGTCCCATGATGGCAAAGCATAACTCAAACCAAAGAATACCAAAAGCAAAATGCCTGCTATACCTATAACCAAGGGTAATCCACTCATATCGTCCCTTAATCGCATGAGAAATATCTTGCCCATCTCAAATACAAAATCTTTTCAATGTCCTCTAACAGACAACAACCCCGCCTGGAAACTGAATCCGACGGGGTTGCGCCAATTTCGACATCGAGCTTTGACACGTGCGCCCCATCTTGCTGCGGGGCGCACTGGATGCAAGCCTTAGTTGGTCTTGAGGATGAAGCGAACGTTAAACGCGGCATCCAGATCTGATGGGGGATTCTGTTCCCATTTCGCCAGACCTTCCTTGTCGCTTTCGCCAGGATACTGAACGTCCGTAACAGCTGCCACGATCGACTTGTTCTTGAATCCACCCTGCCATCTTTCGATGTAGCCTTGGAGGAATGCGACTTGCTTGCCGGTCAACTTGCCGCCGAGCTTTCCGCCTCTGAAGGCATCTTCGGGAAGACCAATCAAGGTGACCAGGATGTCAAAGTCGCCGGGCACTTCAAAGCCATCGATTGCCTGGCCCTTGCTGTTCTTTCCCTCAAACAAGTTGTTCAGGGCTCTCATTCCCCAGCCCATTTCTTCCATCATCATTTCGTCTGGATCTGTCGGGACAGGGCGTTCCAACGTTGCGACTGTCAAACCGCTCATGGCCTTTACCAAAGCGTCGTACTGATGGTTGCGGACTTGCTTGCCGTCTGGTCCCACTGTCATGCCATTCGTCAGGATCAAGAATTTCTTGTCCGGGAAATTCTGCTTGAGGTATGCGCCCAATTTTTCTGCACGGATTTCCTGGTAGCGGACTTCCTTCTGCGTGGTTCCCGCGTCGCCCTTGGTATTGAGGACGATTGCCCAAATACCACAAGCGATGGCAATGATACCGAATACGACTGCAACGGGCTGCCCCCAGGCAACGCCCTTCTTGTAGTTCATATTCCCGATCCACATAATGATTCCTGCAATAACTGCACCAGCAATGGCCATCATCATCATAATTGTCTTCTCCTTGCTTAAACTTTAAGCTTCGTTACGTCTTACCTTTGGCTTTCTTATCTGAAAAATAAAGTCAACTAGTACACAATATCCCACTTAAAAGGAATACGCAAGTTTTTTCCCGAAAAAATCGCGTTTTTTTTGGAAAAATCTGTGTCTTCCCCTATATAAGTTTGATTTTTATCGTTGGGAGAGCCTATTTCGACTCTTCCAAGAACGCTTGGTACTTCTCGCCATCCATCAGTTTTTCAAGCTCATCAGGAATCAAATCCGTTATCACGCATATCCAACCGGCGCCTTCGGGCTCATCGTTCATCAGCTCAGGCGTCGTTTCCAGCTTTGTGTTGACCTCGACGATTTTTCCGCTTACAGGCATGAACACGTCGCTTGCCGCCTTGACGGACTCGACGACGCACAGGGGGTCTCCCTGCTTGTATGAGGAGCCGACCTTCGGCAGCTCCACATAGCTCAATTCACCCAGCTCATCTGCCGCAAAGCGCGTGATTCCGACCTTCCCGCTATCTCCTTCGATCTCAACCCACTGGTGCTCTTCACTGTAATACTTCATCTGACATCCTCTTTTTTCTTGCTATTTACGCTCAGAGCTTGATGCAATCGCTCGTATAGACAAGCGTAAACTTCTTATGGTTCAGTAAAAACGAAGCAGGCAACTCCGGGGTTGCAACTGGATTTTGCTTCATCTTCGACAATGGGATTTCCTGTTCCGGGAAGCAGGCGTTCAGCCAGCACTCGCGGGCCTCCAGAATCGGAACCATCCCCATTGACACTGCCTGCACTGGGACGACTTGACGTTGGTTTCCCGCCGTCAAGCGGGCATTTGTCTTAATCGTCATCTCCTTCAAATCAACGATACGGGTTGGTAAAGCCGCAAATTCGGCAGCTGAGATTTCCGATTCGGGAATCGGTTCATTGAAGGCGATATGGCCATTGAAGCCGATGCCCAGCAGCTGGAGGTCAAGGCCGCCATTCTTGCGGATGTCCTCGTCGTACCCCTCAGGATCCTGTGGATCCGGGAAGCGTGCATTTTCAGGTTTGAAGCCCAGCTTCGGGTCAAGCCTGCCGAATAAATTATTCCACATGTACGAATAGTAGCTCAGCGGATGGTCATGCGGCACGTTTTTGCCATCGGCGCCGATGTACTCGTCCAAATTGTACGTGACCAACTTGTCCAGTGGCACATTGTTGGCATTGAGCAAGCCGGCCAACACCTCGTACAGGCGAATCATCGTGTTTCCCGTAGCCAATCCCATGCGAAAACCACGACCGGAACGGCAAGCGGCACTGATTCGCTTGAAAAACGACCATGCCGACACCTGGCTCATCTGTTCGTAATCTTTGACAGCAATCCATTCCATGTTAACAACCAGCCTCTTTCTTGATGCCCTTCAACAACGCTACCGCATTTGCCAAATCGGCTTTCCACGCCAATGACGGAGCAATCTCGCGCTCGATGATCAAAGGACCGCGGAAACCCATATCCAGCAACGACTTCAATACATTTACAAAATCAGTGTCGCCCTGACCCAATGGCGTCTCGCGACCGCGCTTTCCGGGTTCAGTCGGACGAACTGCATCCTTGCAATGCAAATGGCGGACGTAGCGACCCAATTGACTGACCAGGACATCGGGGCCGTCAACGTCGTAAATCAATAGATTCGCAGGATCCAGATTGATGCCCAGATTCGGCATGTCCAAGTCCTCGATCATATTGCCCAAGACCTCAACCGTCTCCTGGCCGGTCTCGAAATTCAGCCACATTCCCATCGCATCCAAAAAGCGAACAAACTCATGCAAGTCCCTGATAAACTCAATATATTCGGCAGATTGACGGTCTTCCGGCACAAAGCCTACGTGAGTAACCAATTCGTCAATGCCCAGCGACTTCGCCCAAACTGCCTTGCGGCATGCTCTTACCAGGCGAACCGAGCGATAAGCAGGGGGAACCAAGCCGACAGTCTCCTCGGGACGACTCCAGTCCTGGTCGTTGAACCCCAAAAACACAGATGTGCACTCGACCCCGTAGCGCGACATCGTCTCGCGCAGCGCCTCCGTGTTCGCAGCGCCCTCGTCCCCGTAGATGTACTTGTCGGGCGGACCGCCGAACTGAAAATGTTTCATTCCCAAAGACAGCAATTCGGTAAACGATTGCGCGGGCTCGCGATGCAAGCGTACTATCGTGCCTATCGCCAACTTTTCCTTGACCATAACTCATGTCCTCTTTTAATGCTCATTCCATTATGACCTGAGGCACTATCATTCGAACCCATAGGTGCGCTGGCGAGTCGTCAACAAGACGCTCTGCCACAACTGGCCATAGGGATCTATCTTGCGGCGGGCACTTGTCGCCATCGTCATCGGTATGTACGTGAAATATCCATTCCATCTCCCGACCACGACATCGGTCATTCCTGCCATTGCCGCGTGGACTGCGTTTTGTGCCAAGTGCAGGCAGAAGGTGGAGTCCATGCCGGTCGCGGGCAGGCTTCGGATGATGTAGCTCGGGTCGATGTACTTGACGCTGTGCTCGAAATTTTTCGCTTTGAAGTACGACCTGATTTCGTCACGCAAAAACACGCCGATGTCCTGGTGCAGCACGTTTCCGGATCTGTCCTTTGTGGAGGAGTCCCCCTGGAACAAATTCTGGCCTGCCCCCTCTGCGACAACCACAACAGCATGATGCTTCGCCGCCAAGCGGCGTTCCAGCGCCGCCAAAAAACCATTCTCGCCATGCAACTCAAACTTGACTTCGGGAATCAGGCAGAAATTCACCACGCTGTTTGCCAAGGAGGCATGTGCTGCGATGAATCCTGAGTCGCGTCCCATCAACTTGACGAGACCGACCCCGTTGTAGCTTCCTTTAGCCTCGTTGTGGGCACAGCCGATAATTGGCGCCGCAGCTTCAACAGCCGTCTCGAAGCCAAAGGTCTTGTCCATGAAATTCAGGTCGTTGTCAATCGTCTTCGGCACTCCGATGACGCTGATTGCCAGCCTATACTTTCTGATTTCTTCCACCAGGTCATGGGCTCCGCGTTGAGTGCCGTCGCCGCCGATTGTGAACAGCATGTTGATGTTCAGGCGATCCAGTGCCTTGACGATTTCCTCTGTCGATTGCTCGCCACGAGACGCACCGAGCATCGTGCCACCTTCGGTATGGATTGAATCGACTATGTCCGGCGTCAGCACAATTGGTTCATGGCCGTTTCGGGGAACCAGCCCACTGTAGCCGTATTGGATTCCGAAGATATTGTCCACTCCATAAACATAGTACAGCGTATTGACCAGCGCTTTGATCACGTCATTCAGTCCAGGGCAGATTCCACCGCAGGTGACGATTGCCGCACGGCTCCACTTTGCGTCATGGAACAATTGTTTCCTGGGTCCTGCGGCGACGAATGCAGGCACATGTTTCCCCGCAGCTCGAAGTTGGTCATTCAGCGTTGGGTCTGCGCAGTACGATACGCGTTCCGACTCATCCACGAAAATTACATTTGTCAGCTCCGAGGGCAGCGTCGGCTCACCGATCCGGCTGACCGAAAAATCCATGTCAACCAATTCATCGAGTTCAAACGACATATTTGGAGGTAGCATTTTTATTTCTCCGGTTTTGGGTGATCCACATAAGAAACCAACAATTGCTTATCTTATATCCCAATACCGTTTTTGTCTAGCAATCCCAAAGGATTTTCATCCATGGGTCCTAGCCCCGGGGACGCGACAAAGTTGCGTTCAAGCGTTTGCCTAGGAACCACGAATGGATACGAATGAACACTAATGATTTTTGATATGGCGCATCCCTGGCCGGGCAGGTCGGACGGGTCGGACGGGTCGGACGGGTCGGACGGGTCGGGCAAATCATTCATAATTCAGCATTCATAATTCATAATTCATGCGACTGGCACCTTGGGTGGGATGGGAGGCACCTTGGGTGCTCTCTTTTCCTGCCATGCATGGGCAAGCACAAAAAGTTTGATTGTCAAATGTTTTCATTGAAATATTTTAATTTATTCTTTTTTTACTTGAAAAAGAAATAGTAAATGAATGAATTTTATTTAAATATTTTTTGAAAAACAAAAAATGACAAAAAATAACGGAAAAAGTGCCAAAATTAATTTGCACTGCTTGCTTTCAGCAGTATTTTATGGGTTGGAATCGTTCGAATTAGGGTGTTTGTGCTTGAATTGAGACTAAAAAAAGAAGGGGAGGATCCATGGGCTGTGTGAAATTTACCTACGACGAGTCGTCAGGAACCGTCCTGATGCTGAACTTTCGCTTCAATGCGATGATGCGTGACCTGCTGAAGCGGGAAATGATGCCGAAGCCGGAAGAATCCACGAAGCAGGAGGAGTGCGTGAAGCAGGCGGAACCCCCGGGGAAAGGGGAGGCGGGGAAAGGGGAGGAGGTGGAAATTCAGTACCTGCCCAGGTTCGGGGACTACCTTGATAAGCTGGAGCGACTCTTCAACATCACCGTCATGAAGGCGGACTACGCCCCGGAGATGATGCTGATGGTCGTCTACGTGCCCAGGGAGGAGCTGCCCCAGGAGGAGGTGGACATGCGCTGCGTCGAGTACGCAAGCCACAGGCTCCCCTACCACACGAACTACACGGGGAAGGACCTGAACCGGGTCGACAGGTTCGTCGCCATGCTGAGG